>JBBRSO010000068.1:0-16142 GCA_038245405.1 Bacteroidales bacterium | reverse complement strand
ATGATCCTGAGTAGTGTATCATCCAGCAATGATGTTGCATTAGCATCTGAAAAGTTCCTGTTTTCACTTTCAAACAAAGCATTAATAAGGCAATTTGACACTCTCCAGGGAGACAATGTAATTGTTCATTATAAACAAAAGAACGCTAGCCTCTTTTGGAGAGGCGATTCCCCTTATCTTGTTGACAGTGTTAAGGTAAAGAGGTAATTACCTCATTACTTTCTTCAGGATGCCAAACACGCCTCTCATGAAAGTGGCGCTTGTCAAAACTTTTACAACCTCATTCTGAGGCGACCGGCTCGTTCGTCCGTATGATGTAGAAGTAGCCCTGCCCCGGTTCATACTTGTGTTAGAGCGTTGTTCCTTCTCCCATTGTTTCTGTGCCTCAGTTGCGGCAGCTTGTTTTTCAAGATCCGAGACTTTCTGACTAAGGATTTCATAAGCGCTCTCACGATTAATCGAATCACTATATTTCCTTACCAGTTCTGAAGAAGCATTCAATGAATCAATTTCAGATTGTGTCAGGATATCCATCCGGCTCTCGGGTGTTCTGAGAAATGTAGCAGCCAGTGGAGTTGGGATACCTTTTTCACTGAGGGCTGTAACCAGAGCTTCGCCAATTCCTAGACTTGTAATAGTCTCATCGGTTTTATAAAACTCCGAAATAGGGTAGTTTTCAGCAGACAGCTTGATTGCTTTTCTGTCAATTGCCGTAAAAGCTCTTAAGGCATGCTGGACCTTAAGTCCAAGCTGGGCGAGAACTCCGTTTGGAACATCCATCGGATTCTGAGTAACAAAAAAGATCCCTACTCCTTTTGAACGGATCAGCTTAACAATATTTTCAATCTGGTCGAGCAATGCCTTACTTGCCTGATTGAATATAAGATGTGCTTCGTCGATGAAAATCACGAGTTCCGGCTTTGACACATCTCCTTTTTCCGGCATCTGGCTATATACTTCGGCCAGAAGAGAAAGCATGAATGTTGAAAACAATTTGGGTTTATCCTGGATATCGGTAAGGCGAATAATGCTGATATAACCGTTACCGTTCCTGTCCAGTCTCATAAGGTCCCTGATATCAAATGAGCGCTCACCAAAAAACAGATCTGCCCCCTGTTGTTCAAGCTCAAGGACCTTTCGCATTATTATGCCTGTTGTGGCAGTAGAGATCTTTCCATAGTCTTTTTCGATTGCGGCTTTACCGCCTTCGGTAACATACTGAACTACCTTTTTCAGATCTTTCAGATCGAGAAGCGCAAGACGATTATCGTCACAATATTTAAAAATAACTGAAAGAACGCCTTCCTGTGTATCATTCAGATCGAGAATACGGGAGAGTAAGACAGGGCCAAATTCTGAAACAGTAGCCCTCAGCCTCACGCCATCCTGCTCCGACAGAGTCATCAACTCTACAGGATATCCCTTCGCAGAAAAAGGAAGATCCAGTTTTGCATGCCGCTCCTGGATAAATGGTTTCATCTCACCGGGTTTTGCAATGCCGCTCAGATCACCCTTAACATCCATTAGCAGAACCGGGACTCCTTTTTGAGACAATTGTTCCGAGATTACCTGCAATGTTTTAGTTTTGCCGGTACCGGTCGCTCCTGCTATTAGTCCGTGTCTGTTCATGGTCTTTAGCGGTATTTTTACTATTGCCCCGGGAACCGGCTGGCCATCAAGCATTGCGCCTCCTAATACTATACTGTCACCAACAGATGAATAGCCGTTATTTATCTGAGCTAAAAATGATTCTTTCCTGTCCATAACCTGAAAATATTTAAAACAATTTATCTTAGATTCTGCTTTCGCAATTTACCGGTTTAAATTTAATTTTAAAATATGAAAAATTTAGTTTTTAGATGGCAGGGTATTTAGTTTAAGTGAAATTAATTAGTTTTGAGCATTTTGTTTAACATTAAATCTGAATCCAATTGCGGAGTCCATGAAAATTAACGAATTTTGTGAAATTTTTAATTATTAAACTAAATAAGAATGATAATGAAATTCTATGTAATTGCTTTGTTGTTTTTAGTAATCAACAGTTTAACATTCGCACAGGTCACTGAGTAAGAAAAGAATCTGAGGACCCCTGGAGCTGACACAACTCAGGGATGGAAAAAAGGTGGCGTTATTACGCTGAATCTCGCACAGACATCACTCACAAACTGGGCCGCAGGCGGTCAGAATTCTATCGCAATAAATGGATTACTGAGCACATTTGCCAACTATAAAAAAGAAAAGATTTCCTGGGTTAATTCCCTGGATATTGGTTATGGCCTTCTCAAGCAGGGAAACGCAAGTCCTCAGAAAACTGATGACAAATTTGAATTCGTTTCAAAATACGGATACGAAGCTTTTAAAAATTTCTATTATGCTGCTCTTTTCAATTTCAGGACCCAGATGGCGCCGGGATATAAATATCCTAACGTGGACGATAAGATCTCCGACCTCTTTGCTCCTGCTTATATGCTGATCGCCCTGGGTCTCGATTACAAACCTAATGATCATTTCAGCGCCTTCATCGCTCCTATTACAGGAAGACTAACCATCGTAAACGACAAGACACTTTCAGATGCCGGGGCATTTGGAGTGAAACCGGGTAACAAGTCACTGAGCGAATTCGGCGGATACCTGCGGGCAATTTATACCCGTAATGATTTTAAAAGTGAATTTCTGAAAAATGTAACCTTCACTACAAAAATCGATCTATTTTCAAATTATGCAGAGAAACCACAAAATATTGTTGTAAATTGGGAAACACTCATAGCATTCAAGGTGAACAAGTTTCGTCGGCAAATATCAACACCCAGCTTATATATGATGATAAGATCAAAGTTCCTGTAAACAGAAACGGTGAGGATGTAAGTATAGGATCATTGGTGCAATTCAAAGAAATACTTGGCGTGGGATTCTCGTATAATTTTTAATATTAATTTAAACCTGGGATTATGAAACTAGTTGATGAATTTAAAGCCTTTGCGTTGAAAGGCAATGTTGTGGATATGGCAGTCGGTATAATTATCGGCTTAGCCTTTGGTAAAATTGTTTCTTCAATAGTAGCCGACATTATTATGCCTCCCCTCGGATTGCTTATTGGTGGAGTAAATTTCACGGATCTTAAAGTTATTCTGAAGGCTGCTACCGAAACGAACCCCGCTGTAACCTGGAACTATGGGAATTTTATTCAGGTAACATTCGATTTTCTTGTCGTGGCCTTTGTTGTCTTCATGGTCATCAAGGCAATTAACGCAACTAAAAGGAAACAGGAAGTTGCTCCGGTTCCTCCTCCTCCTCCCACAAAAGAAGAATTACTTCTTACAGAGATCCGCGATTTACTGAAAAAATAAAGATATTTTTTGTACTGTGATATACGTATAGGGCCACGCCATGTCGTGGCCCTACCTGTATATCGCAGTATCTCGTAGGGACATGCCATGGCATGTCCCTACACGGCGTTGTTATGCACCATATTGCACCATAAAAATTCAATAAATGTGGAATAAACCTTCGACCCAGGAAAGACACAAAACACAAAATATCAAACCATTATTAGCTGATGGATTATTTTGCTTTTTCACCATAGAACATTTACGCTACCCGTCTGTTTATACTGAAAAGACGGACAGATCAAAATTCCAATCCATTAATTACTATCTTTGCAAATCAATTGTTAGTTAGCAACATATGGCTATAGAGACTTTGGTGCCGGTAAATGAGATGGATGGCCGGCGACTCTACTATACTTTTATTGCAGGTGCAAGAAAAGTTATTGAACATCAGGTAGAACTCAATAAGATAAACGTATTTCCGGTTAATGACGGCGATACAGGCACTAATCTTGCGGCTACCATTCGTTCTGTAATTGATTCACTTCGCCCTCACCGTTCGTACAAAATAACATTCGACAGGATTGCTGAAACAACCCTTGTGAATGCCCGTGGAAATTCCGGAATTATTTTTGCCCAGTTCCTGCATGGCATGAACACCGAAACGGGAAATTTCAAGACCATTACCATAAAACAGTTTGCTGAAAGCATAAAAAATTCGGTTCGTTACATATATGAAGCAGTTGCAAATCCTGTTGAAGGGACAATGCTTACAGTTATCAAAGACTGGGCAAATTATATTTATGACAACAGGAACACAATTACAGATTTTAATCAGCTCTTCATAGGCTCAATTGGCGTTTTAAACAGATCCCTGATTGCAACTAAATCAAAGCTGGAAGTTCTTAAGAGAGCTAATGTGGTTGATGCCGGGGCAAGAGGCTTTGTACTTTTTGTTGAGGGAATTATTGACTTTATCAGGTCGCGGAATTTGAAGGATCTTATACAGATCAGGGCAGAAACAGCAATATTCGGAAAAATTGAAGAGTTACTTCCCGAAAAAGTAGATTTCAGATATTGTACCGAAGCACTCATAAAAAATAGTAAGATCGATATTCATACACTCAGGCCGATACTTGAGAGATATGGCAATTCCATAGTTGTGGCAGGGTCTGACAAGATGAGGCGTTTACATATTCACACCAACAATCCGGCTGAATTGTTTAAGGAACTGCGTAATACGGGTACGCTTACATTTCAGAAAGCTGATGACATGGTAAGACAAAGCGAGGTTGTATATAACCGTAAATGGAAGATAGCGCTTGTTACTGACTCAACATGTGACCTCGACCAGCAAACAATTGATAATTATCAGATAAATATGCTGCCTCTGAATGTCAACTTTGGTGAGAATAATTATCTCGACAGAATTACCATTCAGCATGAACAATTCTATAGTCTGCTTAAAGAGAACACTGACTATCCCAAATCATCGCAGGTGAACGAAAAGGCATTTATCAATCTGTATTCTCACCTTGCATCACACTATGATTCAATAATTGCAATTCATTTAAGCGAAAAGCTAAGTGGCACTTTTAACAGCAGTCAGAAAGCAGCCGCTAAAATTAGCAGTGAGTTTAAGAAACCAATCTCCGTGATCAATTCCAAAAGTTTATCGGGCGCAATGGGCTTGATAGTTCAAAGGACTGCCCATGCAATTGAAACCGGGTACTCCCATGAGCAGGTTGTTAACATGGCAGAAAGATGGTCGGAGAATGCACGGATCTTTGTTTCGGTCAAAACCATGAAATATCTGATCAGAAGCGGACGCGTTTCCCGTTTCAAAGGATTAATAGCAAGGATCCTGAATATAACACCCATCGTTTCAATTGATGAAACCGGCAAAGCCATAGTATTTGATAAGGCTTTCAACCAGAGAGCTAATATGGAGAAAGTGCTGAAGCACATCAAAAAAATTAACAGCGAAAACAAAATATGGAACTATGTTGTTCTGCATGCAGATAACATTAGTGCAGCTAAATGGTATTCTAAAAAAATGGAATCACTAACCGGCAAAAAAGCCACATCGATTGTAAATATTTCACCTGTCCTTGGGATACATGCCGGGGTGGGTGCTGCAGCTGTTGCGCTCCTGTTTGACTAACCCATATCATATGAGTTATTTTCTGATATTTTTCCATGGGTTGTTTTTAATTATGATCATGATGACACTCCTTTGGGTGGTAAGCGTCATTGTCAAAAATGTGAGTATTGTTGATCTCTTCTGGGGTCTGGGCTTTGTACTTATCGGTGGATTCTACTTTCTTAAAACAGAAGGGTCAGAAATAAGGAGAATAATAATTCTCACTCTAGTCGCTATCTGGGGCTTGCGCCTTTCATTTTATCTGGCCTGGAGGAATATCGGCGAAGGTGAAGACTATCGCTACAAAGAGTTCAGAAAAAAATATGGTAAAAAATACTGGTGGGTAAGCTATTTTCAGACATTCCTTCTCCAGGGAGTACTTATGTGGCTTATCTCTTCCCCTCTTTTGGGTGCCCAATACTTTGGCCGCAGCGTACCTTTTGGAATAATTGATATCACTGGGATCCTGTTCTGGGTAATCGGGTTCTTCTTTGAAACCACCGGCGATTTCCAGCTGGCTCGTTTTAAATCTGATCCTGCTAATAAGGGGAAAGTAATGGCTGCCGGACTCTGGAAGTACACACGGCATCCCAATTATTTTGGCGACTCGTCAGTATGGTGGGGATTCGGAATTCTCTGTATCTCTGCAGGGGCATATCTTCCTGTACTCGGATCAGTCCTCATGACCTTCATAATAATAAAAATATCTGGTGTCGGACTTCTCGAAAAGAACCTGAGAAATATGAAGCCTGGATATAAAGAGTATATTGAAAAAACGAGTGCGTTTATTCCGTGGTTCCCTAAAAGGTAGATCAAAACACAAATTCACCCAAACTCACATACAAATACTCATGAAGCTCTCAACAAAACTAATAATTGTACTGACAATGATTCTGTTTTCCTGTAAGACACAAAATATCTCAGTACCCCAATTTAAGCTGATCGTGGCACAAAACTCGATCTTTTTTCAGGGAATGGTCGACTGTAATATGGCAGAGGCCTGGATTAAAGATACTTTCAGAATTTTTTCAGGGAAATGTGGCGAAGACCCGGTTTGGGGACATGCAGATCAGCTACGGTTCGCCAGCGGTACAAATGCGGATTCGGTTTTCAACATGAACTGGAAATTTTATGAAAAACCCAATATCCCTCCGAATGTTTTGCCTGCAAAGGAAGGTCTTCACGGAGCGGTTTGGTTCGAGACAGTCTACAAAGATGTTAAAGACAAATCCGAAAAAACGCTCTTTGCTCTTTATCATAATGAAAACTATCCTCTTAATTTCCCATACAGACCTGAAACCGGTGAAGGATATATATCCGATAATTGGCCGGTAGGACTTCTGGGCGACAGTACACAGGCAGCAGTATGCAGAATAGGAATTATGAAATCGACCGATGGCGGACGTTCATGGAGCGACAAAGGCATAATACTTGAAGATAAGCAGCCCCGCATGATCCTGAAACAACATAATACTTCGGTAGATTTCGCCGGAGGAGTTGGTGATCCCTCAGCTGTTGTTTCAGGGGATTATCTTTATGTTTTCTATGGAGAATACGGATATCCCGGGATTTATGACGATAAAGTTTATGATCCTGAAAAGGAATGGTCGGGACAATGTATCAGTGTTGCACGACTGTCGTTAAATGACCTGGAAAACCCGACTAAGAAAGCCAGGAGATGGGATGGAACAGATTTCACAATACCTTATGACGGAATCGGTAAACCCGTCCCCGCCTTTCAGATTCCGCGTTCAGAAGGAGGCGGGCCAACATCATCAGCGGAGGCAAAATATTACTGGGGTCCTTCAGTAAGCTGGAACAGCCACCTGGAATCATGGGTTTGCCTCATGGCAAGAGCAGAAAGACCCAAATGGGGAGGATCGGCAATCTTTATCTCGTTCAACCGTCATAAAGACCTGGGTGAAGCATTAAACTCACAGGATTGGTCAAAACCTGAATTGCTGCTCGATAAGCCCGGTACAGTAATGTGGTATCCCGCTTTACAGCCAACAAGTTCTCCTGAAGATATCCGTGAGAAAAATACATGCCTTCAACTAGGTAAAAAGGCAAGGCTGTACTATAAACAAAATGACAAGTATGTTTCTGAATATGAAATTGAGTTTATAAAATAAAAAAACTATAATGAGCATTAGACCCTTCATTGGATTGGTAATTTCCCTCCGACTTCCGTCTTCCAAATTTGTTTAGTTGGTCAGACTTGCATAACTTTAATATTCCTTTAATAACATGACCATGAAAAAAATACTTAAATGGCTTGCCGGAATTATTCTTCTTCTGATTCTGGTATACCTGGTTGGCCCAAAACCAACGAAGCCTGTATTTGATTCAGCAGCAGTTGTCATGCCTGCGTCGTTGACGGAACTGGAAAAACAGATAGATGATAGCGAAAAAGCAATTAATGGTTTAAAGCCTGACAACGAAGCGAGAATTATATGGGCTGATACTGCAAAAAAAGAAAAGACAAAAATAGCATTTCTTTATCTGCATGGATTTCTTGCCAGTCAGGCTGAAGGCGCCCCTATCCACACTGATCTGGCTAAAATGCACAATGCCAATCTGTACCTGGCACGGCTGGCTGAACATGGGATAGATAGAGGGGATAGCACGATGATTGATCTCACCGCCGATAAATGGGATGCCTCCGCCGAAAGGGCTTTGGAAATAACAAAGCATCTTGGCGAAGAAGTGGTGATCATAGGAACATCGGCAGGTGGGACCCTTGCTATTTTCCTTGCGTCAAAGCATCCTGAAATAAAATCAATCATTCTCTTTTCACCATGCGTAAAACTGTACGACAAAACAGCCTCCATTCTCAACAAACCATGGGGTATGCAAATAGCTGGCATAATAAGTGGTGGACGGGTGCTCAGAGACTCGGCAATCAGCGCCGAACATGCCAGGTACTGGGATTTAAATTACCGGATTGAAGGGGTAGCAGCACTTGTAAATCTGACTTCGTACATCATGAAACCAGCGATATTTGCCAAAGTTAAATGCCCCGTTTTCATGGCTTATTATTACAAGAATGAAGATGAACAGGATAGAGTAGTATCTGTTCCTGCGATGCTGAAGATGTTTGATGAGCTAGGCACTCCCCCAGAGCTAAAAAGAAAACAAGCCTTCCCCGAAGCCGGTGTGCATGTGATATCATCCAGTATCAGGACAAAGGAATGGCAACACGTTGAAAATGAAACAAATAAATTCCTTACGGAAATTGTGAAACTCTAGCAAGTCTATAGGGTTACACTGTTTTAGCATCAGGTGTCTTAAGAATCAGCCGGTAAAATGAAAAATTCCTCAGGTAAGTTTTTAGTAAGATCAAGGATGAAAAGCTTCAGTTTTGCATTTAGGGGTATAAAATCTCTTCTCAGAAATGAACATAATTCACGGATTCATCTTGCCGCGGCAATTGCAGCGGTATTGACAGGGATCTTCCTGAAACTGAATATTTATGAGTGGTCACTGTTAGCAATAGTAATTGGTCTCGTGTTTGTCGCAGAACTCTTTAATTCAGCCATAGAATCGATAGCCGACAGGGTTGATCCGGAGTGGAATGAACTTATTATGAAATCGAAGGATTACGGCGCAGCAGCAGTTCTGGTTTCTGCAATCATCTCATTAATTGCCGGTTGCCTTATCTTTATCCCTAAAATCCTCTTCTTGTTGTAAGTTCTCTCATCGCTCGAAAAATCAATTAATCTACATAACTTGGGGATGGGGTATGCGAAAAAAATCAATTCCTGAGGGAAGTGATAAATAGCATATTCCGGAATGAGCTTTAAAACAATATCCGGCATGTTTTTTGAAACATCTTCAATAATTAACATTTAAAAGATGAAAAACACGACAATTAAATTCGGAACATTGTTCCTGGGCTTAGGGTTGATGTTGATTTCAGTTACGGGCAGTTCGCAGGATGTGAAGTTGACAAAACAGGAACAAAAGGAAGCGCAAAAAGCAAAAAGCTATATCGACTTCCTGGCATTGGATTCCATGCTTCAGAAAAGGACCTTTGTGCTTGAAGCAGATTATCTCGAAAATCAATATGGTAACCGGAAACCTGTGTTATCAACTTTAAATTTTATCATGGTCGATTCATCAAACGTAGTATTGCAGACCGGATCAAACAGTCTTTCAGGAACGAACGGTGTTGGTGGAGCAACAGCTGAAGGAAAATTGAAAGATCTTAATATTATGAAGAATCTTAAAAATCACAGCTTCTGGCTCCGTTTCACTGTTGTAACAAACATTGGTGTGTACGATGTTGACATGACAATCTACTCTGACAGGAATGCCAAGGCAACCATTACAGGCTTAACGAGAGGCCGGTTAGTGTATGATGGACGAATACAGAATCTCTATGATTCAAGGGTTTATAAGGGAAGGAATTCGATCTGACCCCTTTGACCAAGGTATGGTCCCGGTTTATTATTAACAGCAGGTAAACAGTAGCTGGTAGTAATTCTCCGATAAACTCTGTTAGCCATGTTTAAACTACCTGAAAATGATCAGTAATATAAAAATTGTAGATTCCCAAATCCTCAGCGATAACTGGTATATTCTCAAAAAGATAAGCTATACATATACAAAAGAGGATGGTTCGGTAAAAAAACAGGTTCGTGAAGCATATGATCGCGGGAATGGAGCAACAATATTGCTCTATAACCCTGATAATAAAACCGTTATTCTTACCAGGCAGTTCAGGCTGCCATCATACATAAATGGCAATGAAACAGGTATGCTTATCGAAGCGTGTGCCGGTCTGCTTGATGAAAAAAATCCTGAAGATTGTATCAGAAAAGAAACCGAGGAAGAAACAGGGTATAAAATAAAGGATGTCCGCAGAATATTTGAGGTCTATATGTCACCAGGAGCGGTTACTGAGCTTCTTTACTTTTTTGTGGCAGAATACACACCTGCTCAGAAAATCAGCGATGGAGGCGGTGCCGAAAATGAAGAGGAAAACATCGAAGTACTGGAACTTAACATTGACGTTGCGATGAAAATGATAAGTAGCGGTGAGATAAAGGATGGGAAGACCATTATTCTGCTTCAGTATGTGAAACTTCATAAGCTGATATAAAAGACTCAACACTTCACATCATAGCTCTTCACACCCCCTCACACCTCATCTCTCTTTGTTTTTTGTCAATATTTATATATCTTTATATAAACAATATCTCTTATGCCACGGAAATCCTCTGTACTTCCCTTGTTTGTTCAATTAGCCTTCTTTTGCCTCCTTCAACAAACAACATATTCAGCAGTTGACCGGGTCGATGTGTCTTTCAGTTTATCTTCGGATACAGTCACTTCCAAAACGCTGGAGACAGTATCACTCAAATGGATTAATCTGCAATGGCCTCCAACCGCTTCAATAGCAGTTGGCGGAAATGTGATAGCATATTTCCAATGTTATGAAGCCGGTGTAACTGAATCCGCAGGTCAGTCAAGTGGAATCACGGCCTGGATTGGTTACAGCACTACAAACACTCCTCCAAATACCTGGACCAACTGGCTGCCCGCAACATTTAATGTTCAGTATAATAATAACGATGAATTCAAGGCAACTCTTGGACCATCACTCCCTTCCGGGTTATATTATTACGCAAGCAGATTCAAATATAACAATGGTCCATATCAGTATGGAGGATTTAACCCTTCGGCGGGAGGACAATGGGATGGTGTTAACAATGTCTCAGGAATTTTGTCTGTCGGGAAAACCCTGGCATCTCTCATTATCGAAAATGTCCTCCAGAAATACGACGGAAAGCCCAGGCAGGTATCCGTTACGACACAGCCTGCCGGGTTATCCTTCCAGGTAACCTATAACGGATCTGCTTCACTGCCAGTGAATGCAGGAACGTACAAAGTAGTAGCTAACATCACCAGTCCGGGTTATCAGGGTACGCAGACTGGGCAGCTGATTATCTATCAGACTCCTACAGATGCATCCGCTACAGCGCTAAGGAACAGATTCATATGGGTAATGCACGATCAGGTTCTTAATCAGAACGATCTGGATGCCGCCCTCTTATTTAAGCCTGATGTAATTGAGAGAGCCTGGTTTAAATGGGGATATATTGCTGATTACAACTCCTGGAATTATATGGTAACGCAGGCGAATCAGAAAAATTCACTTCTTGGAGGAGGCGGTACAATACAGGCGCTCTATCCAAACGAAGTTGGGGATGCAAAATTCCAGAGGATAGTTGAGCGGACACCACTCAATGAACCAATGTTTTTCGGCAACGATCCTACTACCGGTTGTTATTGCGGTGATATACAGAAGAAGGAGTATCTCGATTATCTTCTCGGATGGCTTTACAAACAGGTAAAAGCAGGCGCCTCAACCCTTCACCTCGATGGATTATCGATCGCTCCCACTGCAGGAACCGGTTACAGCGATTACAGCATGGCGGAGTTTAATGCATTCCTGTCGCGGAAATATGTTACCGGTCTGGGCTGGACAGTAAGCGATTCACGCTGGACCTCGGTTTTTGATATTGATCTTGTACTCGATTGTACGAATGGCACTATAAACACTTTTGATTACAGGAAGTATCTCAAGAGAAACAATTATGCCTCCAATCCTGATGCATTCACCTATCCCCTTCATGCAGAATGGGGCTTTCCATGGAACTACGTGAATACCTATTCCGGCGAACGCAATAAGAAGGCCTGCGAATATGTTTATACTTTGCTTAAGCACTTTGCCGACAGCATAGGCAAGCCTTTATATGTAACTATGAACGGTGACGGTGATAATGTAGATTACCAGACAGCAGGTGTCTGGGACAGCTGGAAGGTGATGAACGGCAAGCTCGATATCGAACCAAGTTATATCTCCAGGTGGAGAGGCCTCAAAGAATATAATCTTACACATCTCTGCAAAGATATCCCTGTTGTGGTTTTTCACGACTGGGGCTGGGGAATGCCTTTCTTTTCGGATATCAATGAACAGGACAGGATCCTGTGGTTAAAAGTTTATGCCCCTGAAGTTTTCGCCTCGGGAAGCATATTCGCATGGCCCGTATCAGGAGGAGGGACAAACTACAGACCGTCAGCTGTACTGAGGGACACATTGCTTAAGCTTTCGACGTGGTATAGCCTGAACCGCGACCAATATATAGGATCAACATGGAATCCTGTACAGAAGATTAATCTGAAAGGACAGATCAAAATGGTAAATACTGTAATGGATCAGTTTGCCTCAAATGGGGATACTATCAAAAAAATTATTCACCTGATAAATAAAAATATTGACGCCGGGAGAAAGCTGGTGGTAAGAAAGAATTTTAACATAACCGTATTTTCTCATAAGAAACCAAGATCTGCATATGCTCTTTCACCTGATTTTAAGGATGCAAAAATTCTTGAATTTACAAATACCGGTGATTCGTTAAGAATTAAGGTGAACTCTCTTGAAGCTTATACTGTTGTGGTTCTTGATTATGCAAAAAAGGTTCCCCAGACAATACATTTTAACACTATTTCTATTCCATCTCCATGGAATATTGATTTCAACCCCTTTGCAACAGCCAGCTCAGGCCTACCAGTCACTTTTACCAGTGATAAATCAGATGTTGCTACGATCGTTAACGGAAAAATCCATATCCTTCGCGACGGAAACTGCAATATTACAGCATCACAGACAGGGAATGATCTATATGAGGCAGCCCCGAATGTCACTCAATCGCTTGTTGTGAATGTCGTTCCTGTATTCGATGAAAAAATAAACAAGCCTTTCAGAATATACCCGAATCCGTGTACTTCTTCGGTTTTTATAGAAAGTAATGCTGAAAAGCCGCTTCATATTAGGATATTTAACGTTATGGGTATTAAAGTGGTAGAAAAAACTATAGAGGGAAATGAAATGAATATCCATGAATTGCCACAGGGTCTCTATATCATAAAAATCGGAGATTTCTCTTCAACCCTCATAAAACAATAATAAATTCATTATTTACCACAACCAAATATAATGCCATTGAGGAAAGTGGTCCTGACTGCTGGAGGACAGTAGAAACCAATTATAAATTAACAGTTCAATTGTTATACACTCACTGAAGAGCGGGCTCTCATAAGCAGCTAGCTTTTTGTTCAGACCACAATGAACCAAATCCGGGTGTGCGTTGTTCTTTCATTAATTTCTAATTCCCAATTAATTAAAGCTATGAAAACACAACCCATTGCAGAGGTGGAATTCACTGAAAAAGATGTGAAAGCCGCAAAGAAATCACTTGACTCCGCATCATTCAAAGAACGTTTTATCAGAGCTGATTGCAATGTAGCCGATCCGGTATGGAAAGCCGATGGAAAACCCATTAACGAGTATGTACAAAAACAAATGAGCCGTTTCAGAAAAGACGTCGAACCGATAGGTTTTGATAAATTCCGAACGGGCGTTTTCCAGAAATATGACTCAAACTCTTTGCTTACAATAGGTTTCCACGACCTGCATATACCTGTTCCTCCAAAACCGAGGGACTTACTTCATGTCTATGGACCTGACCGCGATAACATAAAGGACTGGAAGAAGTATTACCGTTATGCCTGGACAGACAAAGGACCAAACGGTATTATCTATTCAACTAACCCCCAAATAATTCGCGAAGGAAAACTGAGTTGCAACTCGTATGCCTATTCCGGTCAGAGTTCTTATGCACTTGTAGGTGCAGGAATGTTTTTCCGCCCGCTTTTTGGTGATGCAACAGTCACCATCAGGCCCTTTGTACAGTGGCTCACCAGTGCTAGTTTTACCGGCACAGAAAGTGCTCCTGCCACTGCAAAAGCGAGTCTTGGTATATTTGTAGAGAGCTGGAATCTTGATGGTTCCGGGTATTTTGCTGATAGAGATTTCTGGATGCCTGTTTGGTCGCAGAACACCCAGGGTTATATGACACATGTTCCGGGAGGTGGTACAGCTACAGGTATTGATGGACTAACACAGGAGATTCTTTGTGTGGCACAACGTAAATATTCCGTATTCGTGTATGTTTATCTTGAAACTGTTGCTGGAGCTCAACAAGGCAAGAATGAGGTGCGTTTTGTTACAATTGATATTGATGCTACCGTACCTTATGTAGTGATGGAGGAAAAGCTATTATAAGGCACAACTGGACAACGGCGCAAAGGCTGACGTCTTTAATTTTTGAGCAAGAAATTTAAATTAGGAATGCAGAGAATAACGTTAAATGAAAAATTATCTTGGCTTTCATTTTAAAAGTACTCCCCATTCAGTAACACAAAAACCGCTCCTATTAAATTTGTTTTTTTCAAGTGGAATAGTGATTCGAGAATTTGAATTATTGTTGACAGCTTTTATTACATAAAATAGTCTCAAAGTGTTATCAGGAACTTTGGAAATCTTAAGCTTAATCACAGTTTCTATAGTTGAAGATTCCTGAGGATAAATTTCGTAGTACTCTGAATCTACTAATCGAGGAATCCAATAATCCGTAAAGTCCTTTATTTCCCTTCCAAAGAATCCATATTTTAACATATTATCAGTGAAAAATGTCTCTAATTCAGATCTCTTTATAATCCAGCCCTCATTTAGTTGCCATACGTCAGGTTGTTCACTTTCATAAAACAGGTATTCAAATTTGCTGTTTATTAATCCTGATGTATCCACATCTATCACCCACCCATTTCCATAATATGGTATGAGGTAATTATTTTACCCCCATGTGGAAAACTAAGATTAACACCTATCTGTGATCTTTCGGTAGGATAGATGTAAATATTTGGTTTATAAACAACCATTCTATTACAAGTATCACATTCGGGTTCATCCGGCTTGCAGCTGTGGAATGGTGCAGAAATCAATAGAAACAGCACACCAGTAATAATCTGAAGAATAATCAGTTTTAGAATAGGTTTTTTCATTAGAAAAAGGTTTTATTTTCAATGTGCAAATTTGGTGCCAGTAAACGTGCCCTGTTAAACGACAGGGTGCAGGCAGCATACAAAACAAAGTGGGTGTCTTGCAGACCGCTCATATTCCTGGTTATTAGCGGTGGCGCAGTGGCGCGGCACAATTTATCTCGTAGCCGTGTTATAGTTATTTGCAATTTAAAGTCCTGGAATAATTACTCAACTCTTTGGATATATTGATCTTTTTTGATCACGAAATAGTCCTTTTGTACTGATTTGTCCGCGATTTTTAAAATAACATCAACGGTAATACCTGTATCCCAAGTCGGTCCATTATTACTCAATCCAAATAGCTTGTAATCAGGATGATTCAGTTGTCCATTATCGACCGGCTCGGAAATCCAAATCGTTTGATTATTAATTATGTATAATTTTTTAATTACAATATTGTTAGAAATAGGAAGACTGTCACTATTAACCAGATATACTGATGCAACTAATGGACTTTTTCCTGGAAATGGTCCTCCTGGGAAAAAGTCACGGTATATATCTGTCTCAACGAAGTAATTATTTGTCCCGATAGTTAGAGTATCAACTGAGTCGGAGTAAATACTAGTAAATAGTTTTGAATCATCGGTGATATCACCGTAAATCTCAACGATTCGGCTTAAGGATTTTTTTTCTTGGGAGAAAGTATATCGTTCAGATAAGGCGATACACTCCCTGTTGGTGGATTTCATCAACATCGTTTTGCCCAAAAATCTTTTTCTGTT
>JBBRSO010000067.1:0-16305 GCA_038245405.1 Bacteroidales bacterium | reverse complement strand
CTGATACTTTGTTTAGGAGCTTAATGGTGCAGCGCACCTTAAGATTTGTAGATAAATGTTTGTTCCGGAGATTAAAGGTGCAGCGCACCGCAATATATCTCTATTTGATAATTGCGGTTCAATGAATTATATTTTACCGCAAAGGTAAGCAAAGCCCTGATAGATACCGAGATACACAAGAGTCTCAAAAGAATTTGGGACAGCCTCTAGTTTATTTTTTGAAGATAAATTTTATTGTAGTGTGAAGGCAATAGGAACCATGTACCATACAGGAACATCTTTACCATCCTGTCTTCCAGGTCTGAAACCATGCAATTTGTTAACTACTCTTATTGCTTCGGCATCGAGTTCACGTGAAACACCTTTAATAACGCTGGCCATTGCCACTTCGCCTTTGGTTCCTACACAAAAACGAACTATAACTTTCCCCTGAATATTTTGTGTCTTTGCTGATTCAGGATAAATCGTGTTTTCTGCGATAAAGTTCAGTAGTGCTCCGTCACCGCCAGGGTACATTGGCATTTCTTCCACAACAACAAAAGGATTGTATTCTGCTGCTGTCTCTTCCACCCTGACTTTTTTAGATTGCGGAGGAGGTGGTGGTGGGGGCGGGGGCAGAGTGGCATAGTCCATACTTGCTGTTTTCCTGATCACTTTAACAGGAGAAGGAGGAATTTCGCGGTAAGCGGAAATAGCGAGGAATATTAATGAAACTATAGGTACTACAACCAAAAGTTTAATATTTGCTATCGCTGCAGTGCGTTTTTTCGACATCATAAGCATCCTCTTTTTGATGAGAGACGGATTTGAAAAGCTATTTGACAGACTGAAGGCTTTTGATTTGAAAATCTGACTGAGGAGCAGACTCTGGTAATTTGTAATAGGAACCCCGGAACTAATACAATCCTGATCAGCCTGATATTCATGAATAGCTCTCAAAGATCTGTTGAAGAGATATACTGCAGGGTTAAACCACTGTATAGCTTTAACTATCTCAATGAAAATTATGTCGATAAAATGATTCTGTTTGAGATGGTTCTGCTCGTGTCTGATGATTTCGCCGGCGTCTTCGGGCGACAGTCGGGTATTGATAAATATATAACCCATAGCTGAAAACCCTGAGGTGGTGAATCCATGAAACCTGATGATGCGGCTGCCCTCAATTCTGTGTCGTAAAATCAGATAGAACAGATTTCCGAGATCGACCAGCAATTTAATAATAAACATTATAACTATAACCAGATATATAGAATAGGTATGCTGCAGAATACCTTCTATAGACAAACCTGCTGCCTGACTTCCCTGTGATGATGAATTTGCTTTCACTAAGGCTTCGGAAAGTATCTTTCCAAAAAGCTGTATGTTAAAAGGTTTTGTAGTATGAAAGTTAAGGAGAGGAAAGATGAAAGCGGTGATTAATGCCAGAATTATAAATGCTCTGTTGCGCCTATAAGTTGTATCTTTACTTAAAAATACTGAATACACAATATAAAAGGTAGTTATAAAGACTGCAACTTTTACCATATATATTACTATTGTATTCATTATTTCGATTTTTGCTTTTTAACTTCTCCTTCCATTATTTTCATGATCTCTTCCATTTCCTTTACTGAAATGCTCTTTTCCTTTGCAAAGAAGCTAACCATTTTTTCAAATGAATTGGAAAAATAATCATTCACGAAAGTGTTAAGGTGAGTCTTGGAATAGTCATTCTTTGACACGATTGGATAATATTCATGCGTTCTTCCATACGCTTTGTGAGACACAAATCCTTTCTCCTGTAAGATCCTTACTATTGTACTCACGGTGTTGTATGCAGGTTTTGGTTCATCAAAATGTTCAAGTATTTCCTTTACGAATCCTTTTTTTATTTTCCACAATACCTGCATTACTTCTTCTTCAGCTCTTGTTAATTCTCTCATATCATGTTTTTTAATCCAGTATGGGTTTTATATTCAAATCAAATTTACAACGAATTAGTTAGTTATGCAACTAAAAAAATAATTATTTTCGCCTGGCAGCATTTTTTTATGTTCAAATCTAAAATATTACTACTGAGAACACAAAGTTTCATTTAATACTATCTCTGCTTTCAGTAAGATTGAAAAAAAGTGTACTTTTATTCTTTATTTTTTACTGAAGCATATTGGAGATAAATTAAATGAAGAAAAGCATTTTAAGAATAGCTATTTTCAAGGAGAATTTAAAAATTTCATTCAGGGCAATCTTGTCCAATAAATTGCGGGCGATCCTTACAATTTGTATTATAGCAGTCGGGATAATGGCGCTGGTTGGTATTCTTACGGCTATTGACTCTATAAAATCATCGCTTACCAGTCAGTTCACCATGATGGGAGCTAATTCATTCACAATTACTTCTCAGGCCTCAAATTTCCAACGTGGTGACAGAGCAAGGGCTAAGAATTTTGCCAGAATTTCATTCAGGGAGGCAGAGGAGTTTAAAGAACGATTTACCGAAGCTGCCTGGGTTGCAGTTTCTTTCAATGCGTCAGGTTTATCAACAGTAAAATATGGTTCAGAGAAAACAAATCCTAATGTAGGTCTTCTTGGAGTAGATGAAAATCATCTGACCGTTTCCGGATATGAGATTGAGGATGGAAGAAACTTTAGCGCTAATGAGATTCAGGAAATCAGACATTATGTTCTTATTGGTGCTGATATCAAAAAGGATCTTTTTCCTTCGGGAGTGGATCCTTTAGGTAAGGAGATCACTGTGGCTGGTCTAAAATTAAAGATCACCGGAATTCTCAAAAGCAAAGGAGCAAGTATTGGCAACGGTGACAGGGTTTGCTTTATGCCTATTACTACTGCAAGACAATACTTCTCGCAGCCGAATATGTCGTTCAGTATTACTATTATGCCTATAAATTCGGTGAATCTTGATATGATGACAGGAGCGGCTGAAGCGGTTTTCAGAACAGTACGTAATCTTAATCCGAAAGATGAATCGGACTTTACTATCTCTAAAAGTGACAATATAGTCAACATGCTTCTTAAAAATCTGAAGTTTGTAACTCTGGCTGCAACAATTATCGGAATCGTTACACTATTTGGTGCTGCTGTTGGCCTTATGAACATTATGCTTGTATCTGTAACCGAACGCACCCGTGAAATTGGTGTAAGAAAGGCTATCGGAGCAAAGACACAAACTATTAAATATCAATTTCTATTTGAATCAATATTAATTGGTCAGCTGGGGGGAATCTTTGGAATTATTCTGGGAATACTTATTGGGAATGGTGTTTCTTCTTTGTTAAAATCGAGTTTTATAATACCCTGGATTTGGGTATTAACAGGGATTATTGTCTGTTTTATTGTGGGTGTGGTATCAGGTTATGCTCCAGCAGTTAAGGCGGCTAATATTGATCCGATTGAGGCATTAAGATATGAATAAACATTATGGAAAAATTTGTAATTCAGGAAGAACTGAAAAACTGTCCGGGTATTGCTTATTATCCCGAGCCAAATCAACTTGAATTGGTTGGTCGTTCAATCCCAGAAAACCCGGAGCTTATTTTTCGACGGTTGGAAGACTGGCTTACCATTCATTTTGAGAAGAGTAATGGTCTTAATGTTAACATACAGCTGGAGTATATTAACAGCGGTTCTTCAAAGTACCTCTATGAGATATTGAAAAGACTTACAGTTTACGGGCGTTCAGGCAAGGTGGTGAAGATTGTATGGCTTTATGAAGAAGATGATGAAGGGATGCTTGAACTGGGTGAGCACTACAGGGATACTGCAGGTATACCGTTGGAAATTACGATGATTGTATAAGGAAAGCACAGAGGAGAGGGGGAGAGGGGGAGACTAGGAGACTAAGAGACTAAGAGACTAAGAGACTAAATATCCAACACCCAGCACCCAACACCCAGCACCCGGCACCCGGCACCCGGCACCCAGCACCAACAAAAAGACCGTCCTTTCAGAGACAGTCTTTTCTTAATTTTATGGAATCAGTAAATTACTTCACAGTGTTCATATGTGCAATAAGATCGAGGAGTTTACATGAATAACCCCACTCATTGTCATACCATGCAACAACCTTAACAAAGTTATCGTTAAGTGAAATTCCAGCGCCCGCGTCAAAAATAGATGTGCGTGGATCTCCAATAAAATCGCTTGAAACAACAGCATCTTCAGTGTATCCGAGGATTCCTTTCAGTGGGCCGTCGGCTGCATCTTTCATAGCTTTCTTGATGGCATCGTAGCTGGCTGGTTTTTCCAGACGGCATGTAAGATCAACAGCCGATACGTTCAGTGTTGGAACCCTGAAAGCCATACCTGTAAGTTTTCCTTTAAGCTCGGGAATGACTTTTGTAACAGCTTTGGCAGCACCAGTTGATGAAGGAATTATATTACCTGAAGCTGCACGTCCGCCTCTCCAGTCCTTATTGGAAGGACCATCGACGGTTTTCTGTGTAGCAGTTGTTGAGTGAACGGTGGTCATAAGAGCTTCAAGGATACCAAAATTGTCATTCAATACCTTTGCAACAGGAGCAAGACAGTTAGTGGTGCAGGATGCGTTTGATACAAACTGCATATCTGATGTGTATTTTTTATGATTAACGCCCATTACGAACATTGGGGTGTCATCTTTGGAGGGACCTGACATAACAACATGTTTTGCACCTGCTGTGATATGTCCCATTGCGCTCTCTTTTGAAAGAAAAAAGCCTGTACATTCAAGTACATACTCAGCGCCTACTTCATTCCATTTCAGTGATGCAGGACTTTTCTCTGCAGTGATCCGGATACTCTGACCATTTACTATTAACTTGCCATCTTTAACTTCAACCTTACCGTCAAATCTGCCGTGAACGGTGTCGTATTTAAGCATATAAGCAATATAATCCACTTCGAGGAGGTCGTTTATTCCAACTATCTCTATATCGTTCCTCTGAATAGCAGCCCTGAAGGCCAGACGGCCGATCCTGCCAAAACCGTTGATACCTACTTTAATCTTTGACATTTCTGTTTTATTATTTAGTTAATAAATTGACTCACAAAAATAGTATTTTCCCGGGAAATGTCAAGGATTAAAAAATATCAATTATACTTTTTTCTCTTAAAGATATTTGATAATTTATTTGCCTCAGGATCAAGTGGATCTAGGATAACCCCAAATCTGTAGCTTACGAATAATGAAAAAAACAGAGCTTTATTGTTTGAACCGTACAGAATCGGAATCTTTTTTGGAAAGGCATTAACCTGTCCCCCCAGCTCAATTGCATGGATTACTTTATCTTCCTTGCTATATTCAAAATTGAAAGCGGCTTTTGCATATAATCCGGGTAAAGCTTTAATCTCGTCCAACCCTTTTGTAAAGGCAGCTTTACTGTAAATTTCGGTAGGCGAAGCAATTGTGGCATCAAATTTCTTTGTTTCAATATCAAATTCATTTCCACCTAAAAAGCGAACAATACGATAATAAATCGGCTTATAGACAGCGATTACGGGGCCGGCTGAATAAAAAAATCTTACAGCAATTCCTCCGAGGTCAGCTTTTTTATAAATTTCATGCTGACGACCTAAACCGGCTCTGATAAAAATAGTCGTATTAAGTTTTCCGAATACGTAAGAGCTTCCCTGAATATTCTGGCTGGGTTGTTTATATTCTTTAATAAGCCTTAGTGTGCCTGCATCAATTTCAAATAGATTCTTATTTCTGAAATCTATTCTTTTTGCAGCCCGGTAACTGATCCCTATACCATCAGTATTAAGAAGAATTCCAAACGATTTTTCATTCCTGAAGAAAACCTTTTGTTGTTCATTTAATTCCCCCTGCGCATACAACGAAATTGTTCCTAGTAATAGAATTACAGCTTGTATAAGCAGCTTTTTCATATTTATGCTAACTTATAAATTGGATGAATCAAAGAGAACAACGAATAATTTCAGATGTTCCTGCTTGTCTGTTCAGTGTTTGTCCTGGAGTAAGCAGGGCATTCCTTCTTATTGCATGAGCTGGCTACGATGGCAGTAACAAAAGTAACAAGAAGTATAACAGCGATCTTTTTCATAGTTATTCAATAATAATAAAACACAAAAATATACTTTTCATTCTAAAAACAATATTTATGACGGAAATAATGTTTACCCGACCATTATTTAAACCAATTATGAAAAACTATTTTCTCCGATTCATGGCAATATTTTATTAATTTTACACTACACGGATAAAGATCAAAGAAAGACCTGAATCCGGTAAATTGAGTAATTTACATTTAAAACAACATTTTGAACTTGTATTTGTTTAATGAAACAGACTTGCAGAAACAAAATATCAAAATTTATAGGTAATGAGAATAAAAACATTAATGGTTTTATTAATTATAATCAACATTGGAAGTATGACTGAAAACTCATTTTCACAGGAAAAGCTAAAATATAATGATCTGACGAAAGCTGAATCAAAGGTTATTAACGATAAGGGCACCGAAATGCCTTTCATCGGAAAGTATGATAAGTTTAAGGAAAAAGGCACATATATCTGCAAAAAGTGCGGTGCAGCTCTTTACAATTCATCTGACAAATTCGATTCAGGATGCGGCTGGCCAAGTTTTGATGATGAAATAAAAGGTGCTGTCCTGAGAATTCCTGATGCTGACGGAATGAGAACTGAAATCGATTGTGCAAATTGCGGAGCCCACCTGGGACATGTTTTCACAGGCGAACATCTGACAGCTAAAAACCAGCGCCATTGCGTAAATTCCATCTCAATTGAATTCGTACCGGCCAAACTTGACGTTGGCAGATATGGCATAGCGATATTTGCGGGCGGCTGTTTTTGGGGTGTGGAATATTTTCTGCAGAAAACACCCGGAGTCATATCTGTTATATCCGGTTATACCGGTGGTACAGTTAAGAATCCCACCTATCAGCAGGTTTGCACCGGTTCAACAGGTCATGCGGAAGCTGTTAAGATAGTCTATGATCCGCAAAAGACAACATATGAAAAATTGCTGAAACTGTTTCTTGAAATTCACGATCCTACCCAGGTAGATGGCCAGGGCCCTGATATCGGAGATCAATACAGATCTGAGATTTTTTATTTAAACGATGATCAGAAAGCGATAGCTGAAAACGATATCACTATCCTGAAATCAAAAGGTTATAAGATAGCTACAGCATTAACAAAGGCTTCAGAATTTTACCCTGCAGAAGCTTATCACCAGGATTATTATTTCAAAAACGGGAAAATACCGTATTGCCACGCGTATACAAAAAGATTCTAATGTTATCAAGAGTCCCATTTGTTTCCGATTGGAATCCCTGTTGTTCCTCTGTATAGAACGTACGGAAGGGTTTCATTACAATGTTTTTAAGGTTTTTTAAGGAAATAGTAACAATTTTTTCACCGTAAAGTCAGACAAACAATTAACTTTAACGAGTTTTAATTGAATCTTCTACGGGGAAATGAATTTAGATAAACATCAGAGTCAGACTAAAGTAAGTCGAAAGACAAAAATCTGGCTCATTCTTGCAGGCGTCGTGATTTGTCTGATATTTTTGCGATCCTCTAACTTTGTTATTCACTACACATCTTCCGATAAATATTGCGTTTCGTGCCACATTCATCCACTGGCAGATGCAAGCTGGAAGCTTTCATCCCACTATAATAACCGCATCGGAAATATCGTCCATTGCGTTGAATGTCACCTCCCAGTTCCCGGACATTTGGGATATCTTACCGCCAAAGCGAAACATGGTTTTAAAGATGTCTATGGATATCTTTTTAAAGACAGCGCAAAAATCAATTGGGAAGAGAAAAAACTAGTAGAAAATGCAAAAACATTTGTATATGAGAAATCATGTCTCGAATGTCATCAGAATCTGTTCCCGGTTAAGCTCTCAACTGACGGTGGCAACGCGCATCTCATGTATACAACAGGTAAAGAGCCTCTCGCGTGTATTAACTGCCATTTGAATGTTGGTCACTACGATAAGAATGCAATCCACGCTCATAATACAAATTTTGGTGTAATTGTCACTGTAACCCAGGCTATATATACTGATCCTGAAAAGGTAATAAAATTTGAAAACTACACCGAGAAGATCCCGGGTTCAAGCGTTTCCTTTGATATGGTAGCACTTCCGGCTGGAAAATTTCAGATGGGTAGCCCTGAAAACGAGCCTCTTCGAAAATCTGATGAGGGACCAGTCCGTAATGTAACTCTGTCAAAATTCTGGATTGGAAAAACAGAAGTAACCTGGGATGAGTATCTGGCATTTTTCAGAGCCACTGGGTCTCAGGGAAGAACTGAAGGGCAGGCCGTAACAAACAAGAATGTTGATGCGATAAGTGGGGCAACGCCACCATGGGGAGCACCCGATCAGGGCTGGGGAAAAGGTTCACGTCCCGCTATTACAATGACATGGCACGCTGCAAATGTTTACTGTCAGTGGCTTTCGAAAGTCACTGGCAAGAAGTACCGTCTTCCGACAGAAGCGGAATGGGAATACGCCTGCAGGGCAGAGACACAGACCCCCTATTTTTTCCCGGGAAATCCTAAAAAATTTACATCAAAGGGTTTAATAAGGAAGCTTTTCAGACCCGATACAACACTTATCGCTTCGAGAGTAGTATATAAAGTAAACAGCTTGTCAAAGACTAAACAGCCAGAATCCGTTCTTGCAAATCCGTTTGGACTAAAAAATATGTCGGGCAACGTAGCCGAGTTTTGTCTCGACTACTATTCTCCAGATACATATAAGAAAGATTCAACAGAGGTTATTAATCCACGAGGCCCTGCCAGTGGTCCGGAACATGTAATAAGAGGAGGTTCATTTAAGAGCGATGCAAGCGATGTTCGAAGCGCTTCACGCGATTTCACAAAAACAAAAGCTTGGCTCGTTACCGATCCGCAGATGCCAAAGAGTATCTGGTGGTACTCCGACTGTATTGATGTAGGATTCAGGGTTGTTTGTGAGACAGACAGTATCACCGGTAAATAAATAGAACATTTTAACAGGAAACATATGCAGAATATCGACAGGAGAAAATTCATAGGGAGAACTGCACTTGCAGGGCTGGGTATAGCAGGTGCCGGAGCAATTTTATCAGCATGTAAAAGGAAACCCGATTCTGAATCATTGGGACTGGCACCGGTTCTTAACGGAGCACCGAAAGGCAAAAAGCTGAGAGCAGGACTGGTCGGATGCGGAGCAAGAGGTACCGGAGCTGCTATAAATTTCATAAGTGCAGGACCCGACCTCGAAATTGTTGCCCTTGCAGATGTTTTTCAGGATAAGATCGACGCCTGCAGTGAGCGATTTGCATCGTTCAACCTTCCTGTACCGGCAGAGAATTGTTTTACTGGTTTTGATGGTTATAAAAAGCTGATGGCCCTGCCTGATATTGATGTTGTTCTATTGGCAACACCATGTAAATTCAGACCTGAACATTTCCAGGAAGCTGTGAATAATAATAAACATGTCTTCATGGAAAAGCCGCTCGCAGTTGACCCTGTCGGTATTCGTTCAATAATTACAACTGCAAAAAAAGCAGCTGCAATTGGGCTATGTGTAGTGACCGGTACCCAGAGACGACATCAGGAAGACTATATAGAAACTTATAAGCAGGTAGCCGGTGGTGCAATAGGGACAATGACTTCCGCAAAAGCTTTCTGGAACCAGGATCATGTATGGTTTCGCCAACGTGAACCGGCATGGAATGACATGGAATATATGATTCGTAACTGGAATAATTTTTGCTGGCTTTGCGGTGATTTTATACTTGATACTCATGTCCATAATATTGATGTTATCAACTGGTTTATCGGTAAACATCCCGAAAAAGCTTTAGGTTACGGAGGGAGAGCCAGAAGGGTAACCGGCGACCAGTATGATTTTTTCAGTATTGACTTTGATTATGGTAACGGTGTAAGTTCTCATAGCATGTGCCGTGAAATAGACAGCTGCACGAATGGAACCGGAGAGCTGATTATGGGAACAGAGGGATATACGAATTGCCAGAATAAGATATGGGATCTTAATGGAAAGATCAAATGGCAGTTTGAATATCCGAAAGACGAAAACGGAAATATCACTGAAACAATAAAAATACCTGCATACGTTCAGGAACACATGCACCTCGTGTACGCCATAAGAACTGGCAACTATGTTAATGAGGCAGAAACAACCGCTTACTCTACACTTACTGCAATCATGGGGCGAACTTCGGCTTACACTGGCCGGGCTGTTGCATGGGATGACATTTTTAAATCCGACATGGATCTTGGACCTAAAAAGATTGAATTCGGTCCTGTTGATATGGTATTCGAGACACCTGTTCCGGGAACCGCAATTGTTTTATAGATTTCCCACCAGATAAAACTAAAAATTGTTAAAATGGCAAACAATTCATCGAGAAGAGATTTCGTTAAGCGCTCAGCAGCCGTCGTTGCAGGGGCCTTTGTTCTTCCTCAGATCATTCCTTCATCTGCAATGGGCTTGGGAAAAAGAGCAGCTCCCAGCGATCGCATCGTGATTGGATCAATAGGTGTTGGTTCTCAGGGAACAAGTAACCTGAAGGATTTCCTTAATCTTAAGGATTCATTACAATTTGTTTCTGTCTGTGACGTCGACTCAAATCATCTTAAAAGAGCGAAAGATATCATCGATGGTGCAAATAAAAATACTGATTGCCGTACATATCTGGATTACAGGGAATTCCTTGAAAAAGAAAAGCTCGATGCAGTTTCAATAGCGCTGCCTGATCATTGGCATGGACTGATATATTCAGCAGCAGCAAATAAAGGGATTAATGTCTATGGTGAAAAACCAATTTGCCGTACAATTAACGACGGGAAAGTAATTGTTGAAGCAGTAAAAAAGAATAATATTATCTGGCAGACAGGCAGCTGGCAAAGGTCTTTGGAGAATTTCCATCGTGGTGCAGAGCTGGCTATAAATGGAAGAGCAGGTAAATTAAAATATATAGAGGTAGGATTGCCGGATGGAAATAAAGGTATTGGTACACCACCAATACAACCGGTGCCTGCTGAACTTGACTGGGAGATGTGGTTGGGGCCAGCTCTGAAAGTACCATACCGTGGTGTTTCTCATTGGGATTGGCGCTGGATACTCGATTATTCAGGCGGCCAGCTTACCGACTGGGCAGGTCATCACATAGATATAGCTAACTGGGGAGCAGGACTAGAGCATACAGGACCGATAGAGATTTCGGGACAAGGAGTTTATCCGGTTGAAGGAATATTCAATGTTCCTGTTGAATATGATTTTCTCTGTAAATATGCAAATGGCATTGAGATGCGTGTAGCAAATGCATCACGTCTGCCGCTGGGAATGGGAACTACATGGCATGGAGACCTGGGTTGGATTCATGTTGACAGGGGAGATGTAATCTCAGCATCCGATCCTAAAATACTCAATGAGGCGATAGGTGAAAATGAAATCAAATTATATAAAAGCGATAATCACTGGCAGAACTTTATTGACTGTGTAAGAGAGCATAAGCCTGCAATTGCGCCTATCGAAGTAGCATACAGGGCAATATCAGTAGCGCTTCTGGGTGAAATATCTATGACTACAGGACAAACTATCAAATGGGATCCTGATAAAGAGGAGATTATCGGCAATAATATCGCCAGTCGTCTTCTTCGTCGTCCTTATCGCCAACCATGGACTTTACAAACAGTATAAAATGATATAGATATGAAAAAACAATATTTCTCTCTCATAGTCGCTTCAGTCCTGTTTGCATTGCTTTCAGGCTGTAAAAATGAGACAGCTTACAAAACATTAATAATTACCGGGCAGAATAATCACAAATGGGAAACCAGTTCCCCGATTCTGAAACAAATACTCGATGAAACAGGTTTATTTTCATCTGAGATAATGACTACACCACCTGCAGGAGGTGATATGAAAGCTTTCAATCCTGATTTTTCAAAATACAAACTGGTTGTACTTGATTATAATGGAGACTCCTGGTCAGAAAATACTGACAGCGCTTTTGTGAAATTTGTAAAAAATGGAGGAGGGGTAGTTATTTATCATGCTGCTGACAATTCATTTCCGGCGTGGAAAGAATATAATGAGATGATTGGCCTTGGAGGCTGGGGTGAGCGTAACCAAAAATCCGGTCCGTATGTTTACTATAAAAACGATCAGATTATAACTGATGCAACAACCGGTATTGGTGGTTCTCATGGTAAGAGAAGAGAATTTGTGGTGAGAACAAGAATAACAGATCATCCCATTACAAAAGGTTTACCTGTAAGATGGCTGCACGGGACAGATGAATTATACAGTCAGCTACGTGGCCCGGCAAAAAATATGCAGATTCTGGCAACCGCTTTTGCCGACAGTGTGGCAGGAGGCGGAACGATGCGTGATGAACCAATGCTTATGACAATAACTTATGGAAAAGGAAGGATCTTTCATACAGCAATGGGTCATGCTGATGTGGATGGTGGACCTTCAATGCAGTGTGTCGGCTTCATAACCACTCTGCAAAGGGGAGCCGAATGGGCTGTTACGGGTGAAGTTACACAGAAAATTCCATGGGACTTTCCAAGCATTGCAGGTGCAGTGTTTCGCACCAATTTCAAAGAAATCACAATGGATGAGGTAATGTCAAATATTGGGAGTTATGACATTACAAAAAGCACCAAAAATTTCTCGTTTCTTCAAAGCAGGATCCGTAGTCTTTCTGGTGATGAACAAGGTCTATTGAGTATCGAACAGAGTATGTTGAAAGTACTTTCATCAAAAGATGCAAGTGTTGATGCAAAGAAACTGCTGCTCCGGGAACTGAGTTGGATGGGATCAGAGAAATCTGTATCTGCAATTAAAGAGCTTGTTTCAGTTCCTGAATTAAAAGATGAAGCTGAATATGCTTTAACCAGAATGTCTAAATAAATAGATTTTCTTCGCTCCCCTTGGGGTCACGGTAAACGAAGAAAATCAATTTACGAGCCTGGAGGAAGGAAGTTAATATATTAATTATGCTGTCATTAGTAATTCCGATTTTTAACGAAGAAAAGCTTATTGATGAGCTGGTAACCAGAACCATCTTATCCGTAGAGTCTTTTATTTCAGAGTATGAAGTAATCTTTGTTGACGATGGAAGTTCTGATTCAAGTCTTGAAAGGATGCTGTTCTGGCAGAAAAAAAACAAAAGTATTAAGGTATTATCTCTTTCCAGGAATTTCGGACACCAGGCTGCGTATACTGCAGGCCTGGAATATTGTAAAGGAGATTTGGTTGCAATGATGGACGGCGATCTACAGGATCCGCCGGAGCTCCTCTCGGAGATGTACAAAAAAATCACTGAAGAGAATTACGATGTGATAAGCGGAAAACGTACAGGAAGGAAAGGCAAGAAAAGCCGTGATCTCTATGCTCTCCTTTTTCATCTTATGTTCAGATATATAGGCGAAATAAAGAACATGGAGAACGCCGGAAATTTTTCAATGATGAAGCGCGAAGCACTTAATGCCCTTTTATCGATGAAAGAGAAAGTAAGGTATCTGCCTGGTCTTCGTACTTTTATTGGATTCAACCAGGGTAGCGTAGATTATGTTCGCGACGACAGGTATAAAGGGAGGCCTAAAATGAGTATTGCGAAACTTTTCATACTTGCCGCTGATGCATTTTTTTCATTTTCCAGGTTTCCAATAAGATTCTGTCTGATACTTGGAACTATAGGTACTCTGGTATTTTTGTGTGCCGGAATATATGTCATAAGTGCAAAGATCCTCGGATTTGCAGTTCTTGGCTGGCCTTCAACTCTCCTCAGTATTTATTTCTTAGGGTCAATTCAACTGGTATTCATGGGTATTCTTGGTGAATACATTTATAGAAATTATAAAGAATCTCAGAATCGTCCGAACTTCTTTGTTAAAAAATTTTATTCCGGCGATCATGAAAAATGATGAATGAGTCAAGGCTAAAATATATCTTTTATATTGCCTCTGCATCGCTGCTAATTATGATGCTGTTTCTTAGTAAAAATGCAGGTATTTCCTGTGACGAGGTACTGCATTATGATCATTCAGTCTCTGTATATAACTATTTTGCCACAAACGGAGCTGACAAGTCGGCACTTAATACGCCAGTAACAAATCTGAAATATTATGGTCAATCATATGACGACATAACTACCTTTTTGATTAAGTGGTTCTCAATTGATGACGTTTACAGATTCAGACATATTACCAGTAGCTTCTCAGGCTGGCTGGCAATATTTATTACAGCATTGTTTGCAATCTGGCTTTCAGGATATGGAACGGGGATTATTGTGCTGGTTCTATATGCCGTATCACCTACTTTTTTCGGTCACTCACTGAATAACCTGAAAGATATACCATTTGCCCTGTCATACATATCAGCAATATTCTTCCTGCTTAAATTTCTGAAACAGGGAAAAGAAAAAAATTTGCTGAATTTAATACTCATAGTGCTCAGTGTTTCCTTTGCAATAAGCATCAGGGCAGGAGGATTGATACTGATCTGTTATTCATTCCTGTTTATCCTTTTACATTATTTATTTAAATATTTCAGGGAGAATGAATTTGACTTATCAGAATTCCGGACTAAATTTTTGTTTTTAACCGGGATGTCTATTGTCTCGTGGTTCTTAAGTATCTTAATCTGGCCATATGCCTTGCAGTCGCCAATAAAAAATGTTATTGAATCATATAAAATCATGGCGCATTTCCCAAGCACATTCCGTCAGATTTTTGAGGGAACAGTGCAATGGTCTGATCAAATGCCATGGTACTATCTTCCAAAATCCATGTTGATCACGATTCCTTTTGTGGTTCTAACAGGCCTGGTTCTGTTTTTTTGTTTCTTCAGAGTCAAAAATAATCCTGAAAGCACTTTTCAGTTTGCCTTAATATTATTTACAATTTTATTTCCCCTGTTTTTTGTAGTCTATGAGAAATCGAATGTCTACTCATCGTGGCGCCAGTTTCTATTTCTTTATCCCGGACTGGTTTTAATTTCTGCTAACGGATTTTACTATTGTTATAAATCACTCATAATAAAACACATGAAGTGGGGACTGATCATTCTGATTATAGTTCTTTCAATACATCCATTGAGATTCATGGTAGATAATCCGCGGTTCTACTACCTGTATTATAACCAGTTCACCGGAGGGTTAAAGAGTGCATATGGAAATTATGAAACAGATTATTATTATGTGAGTCAGACTGCTGCCTCTGAATGGCTTATAAACTATCTTAATGACAAAAATACAGAGGAAAAAATAAAGGTAAAGGCAACTTATTCTGTGGCCTGGCAGTTTAGGAAACATCCTGAAATTGAAACTTCATATTTCAGGTATGAAGAAAAAAGCATGTCTGACTGGGATTATGCAATTGTAACAAACAGATATATCCCACCTTATAAATTAAAAAATAAGATATGGCCACCGGAAGATGCTCTTCATATTGTTTATGCCGATGGCGTGCCGATTTGTGCTGTTACAAAAAGAAAATCAAAAGATGATTATTTAGGGTATGTAGCTCTTAATGAGGGGAAAAACGAAGCTGCTGTAGCATACTTTGAAAACGCAGTAAAAATTAATGATCGTGATGAAATGATTTTTTATAATTTTGCAGCAGCTTTATATAACACAGGAAAGTACCAGAAGGCAGATTCAGTTTTAAATAAAGGATTAGAGATAAATCCCTATTTTGAACCAATTCTTATGTATCTGGGGAATATAGCCACAAGCCGTAGCAAAATTGATGAAGCAATTGGTTACTATGAACGGGTTATAAAGGCCAACAAAAAATATTTTGAAGCTTATGTTTCGCTGGCTGAATTGTTGATTGAAAGAGATGTTGAGAAGTCAAGGAACTTGTTGCGGAACTGTTTGGAAATGAATCCGAAGTATAAGCCTGCCATTATTGCTATGGCAGATACATACAGGAGAACAAATCCTGACATTGCTAAGAAATATGATGAGCTGGCAGAAAAGATCGAATAAGGGGTGCTGGGTGTGCTGGGTGCAAGGTACTGGGTGCTAGGTGCTCGGTGCAGGGTGCTGGTAAACAAGCAACAAGTAACCAGCACCCAGCAACAAGCAACCAGCAACCAGGTAATAATACTTAATACTTAATATTTAAATAGTTACATAATGAAAAAATCAGTTTTAGTGTTTTCGATTGCGTTGATGTTTCTTCTTGGGGGTTTGAATGTTGCATTCGGACAGGATCAGCCGAAACCCAAAAAGGATACAGTTAACATGGATACAGATGCCAAACCAACATATTACTATCCGACAGAGGACTCAAAGAGTGG
>JBBRSO010000066.1:0-16788 GCA_038245405.1 Bacteroidales bacterium | reverse complement strand
TTTCTCTGAAAAGGGGCTTAATGTAGTGACACGCGATGGAAAATCACACAGCTTCCCTTTGAAACAACGAGATGAGATAGGACAGCTTATTAACAAAATGTATTAGGCAATTCACACTCTATATATACCCTGCGGTGCTCGTCGAAGTATTCAGACTTCGACGTTTTATTCATTCTTTATTCATATTTGAGTGACTGGGCCGGGTTAACCCTGGCAGCCATCATTATTTTATAGCTTATGGTAAGTATTGCAATACCTAGCGCAATACCTAAACCGGCCATGAAACTAAAGATACCGATATTAATCTTGTAATAAAATCCTTCCAGCCATTTACCAGAAAGATAGTAAATTACTGGCCATGCGAACAGTGCTGAGATCGAAACCAGAATAATTACTTCCTTTGAGATTACAACATAAATTCCGGCAATTGAAGAACCCATAGCTTTCCTGACACCAATTTCCTTAGTCCTCTGTTCAACTGTAAATGAAGTGAGACCGAACAAACCAAGAGCTGCTATAAAGATTGCAAGAATTGAAAAGATCACTGCCATCTGCGCATTCTGCTTTTCCTGTATATACATATGTTCAAGATCAGCATCAACAAAATAAAACTGCATAGGGTTATTCGGCACAAATTCTTTCCATTTTTCTTCAATGGCTGAGATTGTACTCTTATAATTCTGTGCTGTCAGCTTTACTGTTATATATCCCCACAGCGCGTGCTCATTCTGAAAACGCATTATGTACGGTTGGATGGGATTACGGAGTGATTCAAAATTAAAATTCTTAACAACTCCTATAATTGGATAATATTCAACTTTACCTGAATCGCCAGGTTGTGAAAATCTTGATTTTGAAAAATCGGTGATTGAGAAATTCTTAACAGCACTCTCATTTACCATACAAGCATCTTTATCTGTTGTAAAGGATTCATCAAATGATCTTCCTGAAGCAAGTTCCATACCATAAGTAGCCAGGTAATTTTTGTCGACCCAGTTTGTCTGCATCAGAAACGATTCATCTTTTCTGCCCTCCATAGTATAAGCGTTGTCATTATTATTTCTTCCAGGCACTGCAGTAGAACTGGCTATATTAACCACGCCAGGAACTTCCTTAACAATTTCTTTGAATGATTTCATTTTCTGGCCAACTGCTTCGGCGCTGGTTATCACCATCAATTGTTCCTTTTTAAATCCTACATCCTTTCCAAGCATATATTTTATCTGTTTGTACATGATCATTGTACCTACAATAAGCAATATTGAAACAGCAAACTGAAACACAACAAGTACTCTCCGCAGCTTCCCGTTTTTCATACTATTCCTGACACTTCCTTTTAAAACTTCATAAGGGTTAAATGAAGAAAGGAATAAGGCCGGATAGCTTCCGGCAAGAAAACCAACAAAAATTGCGAATAATACCAAACCGGGGATCATATACCATGAAGAAAATATATTAAGCACCAGATGTGATCCAAGGAGATTGTTAAAGTAGGAAAGTGATAATCTAATGAATACCAAAGCAAGAATCAATGACACAAAGGAGAGGATAAAGGATTCCGCAAGAAACTGTCCGATAAGCATTCCTCTTGTTGATCCTCCGACTTTTTTGATACCTACTTCTTTTGCCCGCCGTGTTGCCTGAGCAGTCGATAGATTCATAAAGTTTATTGCTGCAATAAGAAGAATCAGTACAGCAATACTGCCGAATATCGTAAGGTATTTAGGATCGCTTGCAGGTTTAAATTGTTGCTGTATAGAGGTATCGAGATGAATGTCTCCAAGATTCTGAAGAAAAAATCTGTATTTATTCCCTTTTGCTGCAAAATCCTCAACAGATACTCCCATGTAGTGCTGGATCTCAGGACCTACATATTTTATAATCATTGCAGGCAGCTTTGCATCTACGGTTTTGTAGCTTGAGTTTGGTTTCAATAGCAGATAGGTGCTAAAACTATTGCTAAGCCATGTTGGATTCTTTGAGTTTGGATTAGTCATGAATGACGATATAATATCAGCATCAAAATGAGAATTTTCCGGCATATCGCCCATTACACCTGTAATCACATAACGCGTAGTGTCAGTTCCGATTTTAATTGTTTTGTCTATCGGGTTTTCATTACTGAAGATCTTTTTTGCGAATGTTTCAGATAATACCACTTTATGAGGAGCATTGAGCAGATTCTTTCGATCGCCCCTAAGAACGGGAATTGAGAAGAAATTAAAATATGAAGAGTCGGCTTCAACTATATGATCACTTGCATATGACTGGTTGTTATATTCAACGTTTGACGGCCCAATGCCATTCATCCTGAGGAAATCCTCCACTTCAGGTACCTCTTTGACCATAGTAGGTCCAATAACAGCAGCAGAATAAGCTACAGTGACTTCCTGTCCGCCCAGTCTACCATTCAGGTTCATCCTGAAAATCCTATCTCTCTTTGCATTAAACTTATCAAAGCTTAGTTCATTCATTACAAACAATGCAATCAGCAAGCTGCACGCTATACCAATTGATAATCCCAGGATGTTAATGACAATATATGCACGTTGTCTTTTAAAAGATCTGATACTGTGCTTGATGAGATTTGTGAACATAAATAGTAAGTTTTAATTGTTAACCTTGATGAAATCAAATCAATGAATTTCCGGATGTTTACAATCCGGCAATTTTGATTCAAAGACTGCCAAAAAATAAATAAGTTGCATTAAATGAGTTTTATTTCGCCTTAAGCGCTTCAGCAGGGTTTATACCAGTTGCTTTAAATGCCTGAAAACTTACTGTCCGCAAACCTATCACACCTGATCTTCGATTTCGGAAATCTTTTCTTTCAAGACTTGTCCAAAATGATACTCGCCTGGGATTATTCCCTATTTTTATAAAGTAAGAACCATTTGCAGCACATTGGATTATTTTCTGTCTTTATAGTGAAAATTTCATTTGAAATTAAATAATTACGCAATGATGAAAAACTTTTTTATTAATGCTTTTCGTAATATGAGGAAGCATCGGGGCTATTTTATACTGAATGTAGGAGGACTTGCAATCGGACTTACAAGCTTCCTCTTTATAACATTGTATGTCATCCATGAGCTAAGTTATGACAAATTCCATAAAAATTACGAAAACATTTACAGTTTAAAAGTTGTAGGACGACTGGCAGGTGGTGTTCTAAACCAAGCCGTAACGGCTGCTCCTGTGGCACAGGCGATGCTAAATGATTATCCCGAAGTGCTGGCTGCAACAAGGGTAAACAGAATGGGGGCCTGGCTCATTCGTTTTGGTGATAAAAAATTTAATGAGGACGGAGTTCTTTTTGCGGATTCTACATTTTTTGATGTTCTGGATTTTAAGCTTCTGAAAGGTGACGCAAAGACTGCACTTGTCAGACCACGCTCGATGGTTCTGACTGAAGAATATGCAAATAAATATTTCGGATCAAAGGATCCCATGGGAGAGCGAATAATTGTGGAAGCTGATACCATACTTTATACAATAACAGGTATAGTGCAGAATGTCCCCGACAACTCACATATTAAATTTGATATGCTTGCTTCCCTAAGCACCTATCCCGGTAAGGCAAACAATCAGCAATGGGTAAGTAACAATTTCTACACATATGTTGTAGTTAAAGGTGGAACAGACAGAGCTGCTTTCGAAAAAAAAATGCAGGGAATGGTTACAAAGTATGTGGGACCGCAGATTCAGCAAATACTAGGCTATTCAATTGAGGATTTCAGAAAGGCAGGAAATGATTACAGCTATGCGTTGGAACCCCTGAAGGATCTCCATTTGAAGGGTGCTACTCAATATAACCTGGAACCCCTGGGGTCATTGACAACTGTCTATATTTTTGCGGTTATCGCTTTGCTTATACTCATCGTTGCGATTATCAACTACGTAAATCTAGCTACAGCAAAATCAGCTGGCAGGGCAAAAGAGGTCGGTGTTAAAAAAGTAGCCGGAGCATATAAATCGGGCCTCGTTGTGCAATTCCTGGGGGAATCAGTTTTAATTGTGACTATGGCAGCAGCAGTGGCAGTAATACTTGTTTATTTACTTATGCCTTCATTTAATCAACTTATCGGCAAAGAGCTCACGGTTAGCATTTTTAAAAATGTATCGGGAATCATTTCACTGGCAACACTTATATTGGTTGTAGGTATAGCCGCCGGTTTTTATCCAGCTTTTGTTCTTGCATCCTATAACCCGGCTGAGGTTCTTAAAGGTACACTGAATCCTGGCTCAATGTCAAAAAAACTTAGGGGGTTGCTCGTTGTGTTCCAATTTACTGTATCGATTATTATAATCATTGGTTCAATAATAGTTTATAAGCAATTGAATTATATGACGGAGAAAGATCTCGGATTTGAAAAGGAGAACCTGCTGATTATCCGGCGTCCCGATGCCTTTTACAGACAGACTGGATCATTCAGAGATCAGCTTCTGCAGATTCCGGGTGTATCGGAGGTTGGTTTCTCCAATGAGGTCCCCGGAATGAATTTCAATAATAATGCATTTTTCAATGATGAAGACCCTGAAAAAAAGACCTACCTTCTTGAACAGGCACAGGTAAGCCTCGATTTCCCTCAAGCATTAGGTGTTCAACTGAAAGAAGGCAGGTTCTTCTCACGTGAATACAGTACAGATTCAACTGCTGTACTATTAAATGAAACTGCTGTAAAATCTCTGGGATTGAAAGATCCGATCGGGAAATACATACTTCAGCCAAGAGGCCCTCAGCAATTCCAGAAATATAAAATAATCGGTGTCATGAAAGATTTCAATATCACCTCCATGCATAAGGCAATTGAACCTGTATGTTTTTTGGTCATGCGCGGAGGAGGAGGTGATCAGTTTGCTACAGTACGACTTACCGGGAAAGATGTGCAGGTTACAATAAAGGCCATAGAGGAGAAGTGGCAGAATTTCACTACACAACAGCCTTTTCAGTACGATTTCTTCACCGATTCATGGAATCATCTGTACTCAGCGGAGATGAAAACAGGAAAAATATTCCTCCTCTTTTCAGTTTTGGCAATACTTATTGCCTGTCTCGGATTGATAGGTCTTGTAACCTATATTACAAACAAACGCACTAAGGAGATCGGCATCAGAAAAACCTATGGCGCATCGATCCGGATTGTGTTGAGATTATTATCGAAGGAGGTAGTGACACTGATTCTGATCTCTTCTCTCATTGCCTATCCTTTTGCATTTTTCGGCTCAAAATACTGGTTGGAAGGCTTTGCCAGCAGAGTGAATGTAAGTCCTCTTATCTATGTTTTTGCAACGTTAATTGTCCTGATATTAGGCTGGTTATCCATAAGTTATCAAACAGTAAAGGCAGCAAGTTACAATCCGGCCAGTGCTCTCAGGATTCAATAATAAAGCCCTCCTTGTAGCAGGAAGGCTTTATCTGAATTAACATATCTGACCAAAAGACTATCTTGATGGTTTCAATTCTGCAATCTTTTCCTTTGGTATAAGAGAAGCGCTTTCTTTTTTAACCACAATCTCTTTCCCTACTGTAAATGATGAGTTCAGTAATATATTCTCTGAGGATGCTCCAACCTTAACTTCATATTTCCCCGCATCAGCAATCCATGAAGATTTTGAAGGATCAAATGAAGCCAGTTTATGACTGTCTATAACAAATGATAATGTCTGTGATTCTCCGGGCTGAAGCAATTTTGTTTTAGCAAACCCTTTTAACTCAACTGAAGGCTTGTCAAGTTTTGAAACAGGAGCAGTAAGATACAATTCTGCAACTTCTCTCCCTGCAGCACTTCCACTGTTTTTAATATCAACAGTAACAGTAATGCTTCCAGAAAATTTTGAAGAGCTGAGCTTCTGCTTACTATATGTAAAATTTGTATATGACAAACCAAATCCGAACTCATATGACGGTTTTACATTAAATGTTTCATAATAACGATAGCCAACATAAATCCCATCCTCATATGTTACCTCTGCAGGAACACTTCTCCCAAAACCCATACCCCCTGCGCCTGATGTTTTCGGAGTTTCTAGCTCTTTCCCGGGAAATGTTTTTGATGATGGCACATCTTCGTAATTTACAGGAAATGTTGTGGCGAGTTTTCCGGAAGGATTCACTTTACCTGTGAGTATATCGGCAATTGAATTTCCTGTTTCCTGTCCACCCTGCCATGCAAGTAATATTGCATCAGGAATATCTTTCCAGCTAGCTGTTTCAACCACTCCACCTACATTAAGAATAACTATCGTCTTTTTATTTTTTGCTTTGAATGATGCTGTAACATTTTTAATGAGCTGAAATTCAACATCACTGAGCTGAAAATCTCCTTTGCCGCTAACCCTGTCAGAACCTTCACCCGGATTACGACCAATCGTTATGATTGCTGCGTCACACACATTAGCCATTCCGCCAATTATGTCCTTGCTTATTGTCAATTCTTCAATTGGACGTGAACCCATAAGAGCCATGAAACCTCTCATTGGAGGACGACTCTGTTTTGTAAGATTTATGTAACCTGTATAGAGATTGAAAAGTCCTTCATTTTGAGTAAGACCTACATTCTTCAGCCCTTCTGATAATGATATGCTGTAAGCTTTATTCACCTGTCCGCTGCCTGTACCTCCTACAATAATGTCGTATGAGGTATTTCCAAAAGCAGCAACGATTTTAACAGCCGGTAATAATGGCAGAGCATTTTTATCATTTTTTAATAACATCATTCCTTCTGATGCTGCCTGACGTGTCACGTCAGCATGTGCTTTAAGATCGGGTTTATTGGAATATTTATAATTTTTGAAATGAGGACTCTGTAAGATAACGTTAAGGATTTTTTCAACGTTTCTGTCAAGAAGGGCAATGTCAAGTTTCCCTTCCTTTACAGCATTAACAATGGCTTTTGACTGATTTGCATTACCGGGCATAAGTAAATCATTTCCCGCTTTCATCTGTTCAACAGGATCCTTTCCCCCAAACCAATCGGTCATTACGAAGCCTTTGAAACCCCAGTCTTTCCTCAGGATATCGGTCAGCAGTGCCGGACTCTGAGAAGCATATGTTCCGTTTAGTTCATTCCGGGTCCAAGCAATACATCTGAGCCATATTCAAGAACTTCATTTCCAATTGCCTTACCAACCATATTAACAAGGTCAACATCCCATGTGGAAGCGAGTAAAGTACCGACCGGAAAAGCAGTACAATAATAGGTGTTCTTGTCATTCGCTCTTGTAGGATCGATTCTTACACCTGCCGGTCCGTCCGTAACAACCAGTGGAGTGATTCCAAGGCGTTCCAGGGTATAGGTTGTTCCTGCAGCACCTGCAACCAGATCTTTTGTTGTGCCAATAACTGGTTCCTGAGCATTAGCAGCAGGATTTGCCGGAGGATTACCGTTCTCCATCGGACCCGCAGGCGGTGGCCCCCCGGGCATTTTCATTCCCATACCTACAACTAATGCTGCTTTCTCTTCAAGAGTCATAGCTGCAATTACTTTTTTAACCGGATCTTTGCCCAGTTTCGGACCTCTTGCGGTCTGAGCGATTAGTGCAAACAGGAACGTACTGAGCAGAACTGATGTAATAAGTATTCTTTTCATATATTAAAATTAAATAGTATAATGTCTCTCAAAGGTATACCAAATCAAATTATAAGCTTAGTATTGTCTTAGTCTTTGAATTCATGTAAAATTAATTATCGGAAAAGTAATAGAAAAGAAATATAGAGGAAAGCTTATATTTTAACGACAGAAAGGCGTTATTGTTGTTTTTTGTTTCAGTTTATGAATTTAGTTTTTTTTAGAATATAATTTTAACCAAAACTATACGTTAGAATAAATAAGCTCGTGTTCTTATTTTACTTAATCTTCTTAAAATTATGAAACAGTTACAAGTCAGATTTTCTTTGATATTAGCTGTATTGATCATTACAGTTACAAAAATGGCAGGACAGACGACAGGGTTGCCAGAGGTGTTCCAGGGAAATTCGATAAAGGAGCAGATGAGTTATATTGACGAGCATACCAAAATATATGATAATTTCCGTGCGATCAGAGAAGATATGTTTCAGAAATTGAAAAAAAATGTTTCTGATACCCTTTCTTTAACACATAGTAAAATAGTGGGGCTAAACAAAACAAAATCACTATTGAATCATACTATAGATTCTCTCGGTACAAATCTGGAATCAACAAAAACCTCACTTGACGAAGTTACCACTAGCAAGAACAGCATAAGTGTTGTTGGTATGGAAGTTAACAAATTAACTTATAATAAAATAATGTGGTCGCTCCTTGGTATTTTAGTTGCAGCTCTGTTGATAGGATTTCTTATTTTCAAAAGAAATTTATCTGCAATATTCACAACTAAAAAAGAATACCAGGACCTCAAGGATGAGTTTGAGGCCTATCGCAAAACATCAAGAGAAGCCAGAGAGAAGCTGACCATGGATCACTTTAACGAAATAAAAAGAATCAAGAGCAGTGGATCCTGAAGATTGTAAGGAAATTACATCTCCAAATCATTTTTAGTTTCTAAAAAAAGGAAGATCACTTATATAACACAGTGATCTTCCCGTAAGAGCTGTTAACAGAATTCGAATCTGCAATTAATTATTTAGGCATAACTACATAAGGTGCAGCATTCAAGAAATCGAGACTTTTCTGGCAGCTTGTGAACTGGTCGAAATTGTACTCTTCAACTTCAACGATGCCATACTGCATTCCCGATTTTGGAGCAGCTGCCCAGATGGAAGCGAAATCCATCATCGTTCCTTTTCCGCCGATTTCATATTTGTCCTTGATGTGCCATAATTGAATACGGCCAGGATACTTAGTGAAATAATCTACAGGATTTGCACCACCAACAACTGCCCAGTAGAGGTCCATTTCAAATGTGACATTTGAGGGATCCGTATTTGCAAGCATGAAATCATATATGGTCTGTCCTTCAAGTTTTGTGGAAAATTCTTTATCATGGTTATGATAGCCGAACTGAATACCTTTTGCTTTGCATTTCTCCCCAACCATATTGAAATAATCGCAATAAAGTTTGAGAGTATCCAGACTACGGTAAGCCTGATCCCCCATGAAAGGCTGAACAAGGAACTTTGCACCAACAGTTACGTGAGCATCGATACATGTATCCCACCATGCCATTACGCCCGCAAGATGAGCAGAGTCAGGAAGTGCCTGGCCAACATGAGAGCTAATCACCAGAAGAGCATTTTTTTCACAAAGTGCTTTAAAAGCAGCTGGCTCCATACCATATAATTTTCCATTACCATAACCTGCCGGTTCAACAAATTTATAGCCCATTTTACCAACTTTAGCTATAGCTCCGGGTACGTCTCTCATTATTGAATCACGGATAGAGTAGAGCTGTAGTCCAATGTTCTTTTGAGGAGGAGCTGTTTTACATGAGTAAGTAATGTAGCCTATTACAGCTACTAACAATACAATTGAAATAATACTTGTTTTTTTCATTTTTGAAAAGGTTTAGATTTATATGTTTAAGGTTTAGTAATTGATAACTTTTCAATTTGCAATTTCCAATTTATAACTAACTATTAAAAGGCAATTTATAGATTCAAAAATAGGGATTATTTTATTCCATCCAACCTGATTCGAAATCCATTAACCTCAGAATTCACAAAGTTTCCAAGCAGGGAACACAAGTGTGCCCTGTGCAAACATCTGCGATGATTTCATTCAGAAATAAATTTAAGCAATGGAACAAGTATAGGCTGGCCTTTTTCTGCTAAATATGAAATACTCTTCATGTTATCACCTGCCTTTGTGATTCCTGATGTTTTATGGACATAAGGGTTAACTTTCCCTGTGAAAAGCAAAGCCCTTTCTTGCGCCTCTGTCGAAAAATTGGCAAACTGCGGATAAACTACGGAAATAATATCCTTCAGATCAGTATATTTTGTAAGGATGACACCCTGGGGGACTTGTACCGTGTTATCATCCTGAACAACCACCACTGTTCCGCCTGATGGTATCCAGTTCAACCAGTTCATTTCATCACCGGCGTCCTTTTCATTCCCTTTTTTAATAACTGCATCAGAATAGTACTTCCTGAGCCCGTCCTTGAAAAACTGAGGAAGCTTAGTACTATTTATGTAATGGGATATTAACCGGCAATTATTGTAATTACCAGCACTGAAATTATAATCTTCAGCAGTAATCCGTCCTTCAGAATTTGTGAGTTGTACCGCCATTATAGCCGAAAAGGATTTAAATTCCACTGAAGTAGTATCTACAGTGGGGTTATTTTTTGAGACATAATCACTTATCATCTTCTTATATCCCTGTTTATCAAATTTATCCTGAAGATCAAAACTAATCTCTTCCTGTATCGGATTAATCTCAACCGGCACACCGGAAAGCCTCCTGGAAATGACAACTTCACGATTAACTCCCCTCCGCCCCATATTATTTAATATTGGTTCCTGTATTACGGAATTATCCGCTATTGCTTCCACTGCTTCAATATCACAAGTGCCTGAAACAATCCCGCTGGCAGTAACTGAGATGTGAATTTTCCCTGGCTCTCCGGTAGATCTTATTGCGTTTGATAATGTCATGTTCCCTGGCAAGTTCTGGTCATATATATCAGGCCCGACAAGAGTTGCAGGACCTGAAATGTTCCATTTCAAAGTGATGTTTGATAGACTAGTATGGTTTCCTTTTGCATCAAGAATGTCTGCATCGATAATTACAACAGAGCCACGGTCGGCTTTGATTTTATTCTGATGTCCGGTTAGTAATATTTTTACTGGTGCCTCACCATTAGTTGTGGAAACTGATTCTGTATTATCGTTAGTTAGGAAATTCAATGGAGAAAGTGGTTTGACTGTGTCTACCACCAAGGCATTTTCTTTAATGTCTGATTTGAACAATCGGAAACCAAGAGGCCTTGAGTAGGCATCTGTAACAATTTTATCTTTTATAACACTCGACTCAATTCTATACAGATATGGATCTTTATTTGTCCATACATGCGGGTTTCTAATCGGTTTATAAATCTGATCAAATCTGAAAAGCTGTCCGGGGTTTATTTCCGCATCGGATTTTAAGGACTGTATAATCTTACCCGCATCATCCGTGATGGTAGTCAGTAAATAACAGGATATTTTTTGTGAATAATCATTCTTCACACACGTCTGAATCCTTACTGTTGCCTCTTTTTCTGAAACCTGGGGAGTCGTTACAATGGTTGCACCCTCACCTGCAGAGCCTTGCATAGGTATGTAAAGTTTATCTTTTAATACAATAGTAACATTATTAAAAATCCCACCTGAAACATCTGCATTACCTGCGGTGGCGGTTACTACATCTTTTGCATTGCCTGAAACAGCCACAACCAGGACATTGTCTTCCAGTGGTTTTATTTTTGAAGTAATATCAAATTCGAAAGACACGTAGGACCCGTTATGTTCGCCAAGATATTTCCCATTTAACCACACTTTGCAATAGTTTCTGACATCGGTAAATTCTATAAAATATTTTCTGCCGGCAAATTCCCTGTTAACAGAAAAATGTTTGCGGTACCATCCCCAGCCGGTCTTCCAATATGAATTATCTGATCCATCAGCATTTTTGGAGCTTAGTAGGCTCCTGGTAGTTTCATAGCTATTCCATGTATGCGGTATACTTATTGCCGGCCATCGTGAATCGTCAAATCCGGATAATTCGTATCCTTTGTCCTGATCATTTGCAGGGAAGTAATTAAATGTCCATTGGGAATTTAATATTTTGGTAATTCTTTGGCTTTTCGGATTTTCAGCCTGATTTTTCTGAGCGAATGAAGATCCAAGGAAGAATGATGCTGCTAACATCAGTGCAACGGCTTTCATATTCATCGTGTTATGAAAATAAAACAATTAAGTACAAGATAGTAAAAATTTACTTAACAGAATTCTGGAATATATTAATTTGAAATCAACATAATATAACCACCCCGGCCCGGAATAATATTCTTTTTTATCGCAAATTTATTTCCGGGCCACCCCTCCTTCAAAAAAAGGAGGGGATATTTATCCTATTAAATTTCGGTTAAAATCCCTGAGGTTGACGGCTATGGGATTTAGGGGTCGAAATAATAGTGATCCCGCCTTTAATTGGAAAGATATTAACCAAAATGAAGAAAAAAGTTTAAATTATTTTGAATTATTAAAATAATTGGTACATTTGTCGATCATTTTAAAATAAAAAAGTGAAAATATCTTTAATCCATATTATAGTCCTCGTACTCATTCTTGCAAAACGCTCATGAACCGGGAATAATATGGTGTTACTATAGACATACAGAAGCTTTCCGGGAGACCGGAAAGCTTTTTTTTTATAAAAGAATTTTTATGATGAAAAAACAACTAAGAAGCTCAACAACAACTACAGGCAGGAACATGGCTGGAGCAAGAAGTCTTTGGCGGGCAAATGGCATGAAGCCGGAACAAATGGGGAAACCTATTATTGCTATTGTTAATTCATTTTCACAATTTGTTCCGGGTCATGCTCATCTTCATGAAATAGGTCAGACTGTCAAAAGGGAAATTGAGAAGAGGGGTCTTTTTGCAGCTGAATTTAATACTATTGCTATAGATGATGGAATTGCAATGGGCCATGCCGGGATGCTCTACTCTCTTCCTTCAAGAGAGATAATTGCCGATAGTGTTGAGTATGTTGTTAATGCGCATCTGGCTGATGCTATGATATGCATAAGCAATTGCGATAAGATAACTCCCGGGATGATGATGGCTGCCATGAGAATAAATATTCCTGTGGTTTTTGTTTCAGGGGGACCAATGGAATCTGCGAAAGTCAATGGCAAATATATTGATCTGGTCGATGCAATGGTTGCAGGAGCTGATGAGAACATAAGTGACAGGGAGCTCAGCGAAATTGAAAAGCTGGCATGTCCTACATGCGGTTCATGTTCAGGGATGTTCACTGCAAATTCGATGAACTGTCTTACGGAAGCCTTAGGACTATCTCTGCCTGGCAATGGAACAATTGTGGCGACACATAAAAACAGGATAAAACTTTTTGAAAAAGGTGCGGGAGTTATTGTTGATCTCGCACTGAGATATTATGATGACGGCGATGAATCGGTTCTTCCACGTTCGATAGCCTCAAAAAAGGCCTTTATGAATGCAATGTCACTCGACATTGCCATGGGCGGATCAACCAATACTGTTTTACACCTGCTGGCTATCGCATATGAAGCAGGAGTCGATTTTACAATGAAAGATATAGATGAGCTTTCCAGAAAGGTTCCCAATATATGCAAGGTTGCACCAAGCTCCCAGTATCACATACAGGATGTAAACCGCGCAGGAGGCATAATGGGAATACTGGGCGAGCTCAACCGCGGAGGCCTTCTGGATACAACTGTAAGCCGTATCGATTACCCAACACTTGCGGAAGCTCTTTCTGACTGGGATATAAAAGAAGCAAAAGCACAGCCTGTAGCATTTGACACGTTTAAAAGTGCACCTGCCCTCGAAAAAAACCTTGTTATGGGGTCGCATAATACCTTATTTAAAGAACTTGACGACGACAGGAAAAACGGATGCATACGATCACTCGAATATCCATATAGCAAGGATGGCGGACTAGCAGTCCTGTATGGCAATATCGCCCGTAAAGGATGTATAGTTAAAACCGCAGGCTTTGATTCATCTTTATTTTTATTCAAAGGAAAAGCTGTAGTTTTTGAATCGCAGGACGAATCTGCCGACGCAATACTTAAAGGAATTGTAAAAGAAGGAGATGTGGTAGTTATCCGTTATGAGGGACCAAAAGGAGGCCCAGGAATGCAGGAAATGCTCTACCCTACTTCGTACCTTAAATCAAAAGGCCTCGATAAGAAATGTGCTCTCATAACCGACGGAAGATTTTCGGGAGGAACATCAGGGTTATCTATCGGACATATCTCTCCCGAAGCAGCATCAGGAGGTGAAATAGCGCTGATAAGGAATGGTGATATTATTGAAATAGATATTACAGGAAGAAAAATAAATGTTATGCTGTCAGAAGAAGAACTTAAAACAAGGCAGAAAGAAGAAGAATCAAAAGGTGAAAGAGCCTATAAGCCTGAAAAACGAGTGCGTGTGCTCTCATCGGCTTTGAAAGCTTATGCAGCCAACGTAAGCTCCGCTGATCTGGGCGCAATCAGATTAATCTGATACCACATTCAAAATGGCAAAAAATTAAGTTATTCAACAAAATAGATTTAGATAATAACAAACACTCATCATATGAAGACTGAACAGGAAAAAGAACAGGCGACTATTGAAATCAATGGTTACAGGCATATTTCAGGTGCGGAGGCACTTCTGGAATGTTTGTTAGAGGAAGGTGTAGATACAATTTTCGGCTACCCCGGCGGTGCTATAATGCCGGTTTATGACAAACTTATGGACTATGAGGGCAGACTGGTGCACATCCTTACCCGTCACGAGCAGGGCGCTGCTCATGCAGCCCAGGCTTATGCAATGGTGACCGGTCGGCCCGGAATCTGCTTTGCAACATCCGGTCCGGGAGCAACGAACCTTGTTACAGGAATAGCTAACGCATTTCTCGATTCGGTACCTGTAGTTTTCATCACTGCCCAGGTCATTTCCAGCCTTATTGGAACAGATGCATTTCAGGAAACAGACATAATAGGTGTTTCGATGCCTGTTACCAAATGGAATTGCCAGGTAAAGAAAGCTGAAGAGATCCCCGAAACGATAGCAAAGGCATTTTATATAGCAAAGACAGGCAGGCCCGGACCAGTCCTTATTGATATAACAAAAGATGCACAGATTGCAAAGCTTGATTTCAAATATAAAAAATGTGATTATATAAGGAGTTATAATCCTCATATCACCTTGCATACCAAAGCTATTGAATCAGCTGCAATTATGATAAATCATGCAGAAAGGCCATTGATACTCGCAGGTCATGGCATTCTCTTGTCAGGTGCTGAAGAAGAGCTCAGGTTATTTGCTGAAAAAACCGGGATCCCCGTAGCGTGTACTTTATTAGGACTCTCCGGTTTCCCTTCATCTCACAGGCTGTTTACCGGTATGCTTGGTATGCATGGTAATTATGGTCCTAATCTGCTCACTAATGAAGCTGATCTGATTATAGCAATAGGAATGCGATTCGACGACCGGGTAACCGGTAACCTTAAAAAGTATGCCACAAAAGCCACAATAATTCATATTGAGATCGACGAAGCTGAAATAAATAAAAATGTTGTAGTAGATGTAGAGATCCACAACGATGCCAAACAAGCATTACAATATCTTACTCCACTGGTAAAACAGAATTCATTTGAGAAATGGATGAGAGAATTCAGGATCTGCGATAAGACTGAATATGAAAAAGTTATAAAGCCTGAAACAAAACCGGTATCGGGAGAAATAAGAATGGGCGAAGTCGTAAGCCGTATTTCTGAAATGACAAAAGGCGAAGCAATAATCGTAACTGATGTTGGACAGAATCAGATGGTTGCTGCACGCTATTACAAGTACAACCACCCAAACAGCCTCGTAACATCAGGAGGAATGGGGACAATGGGTTTCGGACTTCCTGCCGGGATGGGAGCGAAAATCGGAAGACCCGACAAACAGGTTATAACATTTCTTGGTGATGGCGGCTTTCAAATGACTCTTCAGGAAATGGGCACTATCTTCCAGTATAATGTGCCGGTTAAGATTGTTATCCTGAATAATAACTTCCTGGGGATGGTAAGACAATGGCAGGATATGTTCTTCGAAAAAAGATATGCATCTACGGAACTTGTTAATCCCGATTTCGTGATGATATCAAAGGCATATAGTATTCCTGCCAAAAAGGTAACTCTGAGAGAGGACCTTGTAGGCTCTCTTCAGGAGATGCTTGACGCTGAAGGACCTTATCTTCTTGAAATCGTTATTGAGAAGGAAGGTAATGTATTCCCAATGGTGGAACCCGGATCATCGGTTTCCGAAATAAGATTACATTATTAATTTATTAAAGGAAAATAAAGAAAAAAGAGAAAAATATGAAACAGGAATTTACAATATCACTTTTCACTGAAGATCATATTGGTATACTGGGTCAGATAACAATTATCCTGACACGCAGACAGATCAATATAGATAGTATCACCGCTTCTGAATCAGCCGTGAAAGGAGTCCAGCTTCTTACTATTGTTGTAAGGACTACAAATGAAATGATCCAGAAAGTTGCCAGACAGATGGAAAAGCTTGTGGATGTAATGAAGGTGTTTGTGCATACCTCCGACCAGATCATTTACCAGGAAATATCTCTTTTTAAAGTATCTACAAAAGGACTGATGTCGGGTAATGTAATTGATCATATTGTGCGGGCTCATAGTGCAAGGATCCTTGAAGTGTCGCCTGAATATATTGTACTAGAAAAGACAGGTCACAAAACAGAAATCACCGATTTGCTTACTGAGCTTGAGCCTTATGGAGTTCTACAGTTTGCAAGATCAGGAAGAGTGGCAATTACCAAACAGGTAAAAGAGCTCAATTCATATCTTAAGGAGATGGATGAAGCAAATCGTTTCAAAACAGAACCAACGCTAAACTAACCCCCTGCCCCCTAAAGGGGGTTCAGGAAGTTCCAGCATTGGATTTCAAGCCCCCTTTAGGGGGTTGGGGGTAAAAAGGTGGATAAAAAGCAAAAAATAACAGGAATTCAGTATTAATCAAATATTTTAATATTTAAGATCATGGCAAAAATTGATTTTGGCGGTGTAATCGAGAACGTAGTAACAAGAGAAGAATTTTCA
>JBBRSO010000065.1:0-16915 GCA_038245405.1 Bacteroidales bacterium | reverse complement strand
GCTTACCTGGCTCCGGTAGGTAATACCCAGATTAACCAGTATAAAGACAAAGGTTATGCATTAACACAAACACCTGGCTGGTAGCAAGATTGTCTTTCTATTAAAAATTCAGGAGCACCCATGTGGTGCTCCTGTTTTTTATATCCCCGGAAGCATATAAACTTATTCCTCTCATCATAACATAGATATTAGTTTTGCTTTTAATTGTTATTTTTACACCTGCTTTTAAACTCATTGTATGGCAAAGAACAGCCGGCTTGTTTCACTTGATATATTCAGGGGAATAACAATAGCCTTCATGATAATAGTTAATACTCCCGGCAGCTGGGATTATGTTTATCCTCCTTTACGACATGCTGAATGGAACGGATGCACACCGACCGATCTGGTATTTCCCTTTTTCCTTTTTATTGTTGGCGTATCGACATGGTTTTCATTAAAAAAATACGGACACGAGTTCAACTCAGGTTCTGTCTTCAGGATATTCAGACGAACAGTTACAATTTTTATTATTGGTCTCTTTCTTGCAATATTTCCTTATTTCGGGAGAGATTATTCTACCCTGAGGATTATGGGTGTGCTTCAGCGGATTGCACTGGCATATGGTATAGGCGCTCTGATATGCCTGTCAGTCCGCCGTGATTATCTATGGATTGTAATAGCTTTTATTTTACTTCTTTACTGGGCTTTGCTTGCGTTTTTCGGAGGAGCAGATCCATTCAGCCTTAACGATAATTTTGCTACGAAGGTAGATCTTGCTATTCTGGGGAAGAACCATCTTTACAAAGGGTTTGGAATACCTTTTGATCCCGAAGGTATCTTGAGTACATTACCTGCAATTGGCACTGTAATTATAGGTTATTTTACAGGTGAAATTTTAGGAAAAGGGCCGGCCAGCATTAAAACAGTGCTTAAACTATTCCTGTTTGGAGTGGCATCGACAGGTCTCGGTCTCTTATGGAACCTGCTGCTTCCTATAAATAAACCATTATGGACAAGTTCCTATGTTCTTTATACTGCAGGGATCGGAATGGGTGTACTGGCAATTATCTATTTGATTGCAGATATCTGGAAGCTTCAGAAATGGGGAATTTTCTTTATCATATTCGGTATGAATGCACTGTTTGCATATTTTCTGGCAGGAATATGGACCCGATTAATGCTTTTTATTAAAATATCTTCCGGGGGCACAAAAACTACGCTTTATACGTGGTTCTATGAAAAGGTTTGTGTGCCTGTTGCCGGAAATATGAATGGAAGTATTATGTTTGCATTGATTCAGGTGTTACTTATTTGGGTACTGGCACTTATACTCTACAGGAAGAAGTTATTTGTAAGGCTGTAGAGGGAGTGGGAGAAGGGGGGAGTGGGAGAAGGGGAGAGTGGGAGAAAGGGAGAATGGGAGAGTGGGAGAAGAGGAGAAAGGGAGACTGAGAGACTGAGAGACTTAGAGACTGAGAGACTGAGGGACGGTAAAGAAAAAGATAATGAATAAATGAGTGAAATTGAGATAGTATCTGACGGATACAAGGAATTATTCAACGCTTCAGAGATAAGCATTGTTGCCCTTCCCAAATCGGGTTCCGACAGGCGTTATTTCAGGATAACTGACAAGGACAAGAGTATTATTGGGGCATATAATGCAAATCCCGAAGAAAACGAAGCATTTATAGGCTTTTCAGAGCATTTCAGAAAAAATCACCTCCCTGTCCCTGAAATATTCGGGTATATTCCTGAAAAATATATATACTTTCTTCAGGATCTTGGCGATACAAATCTTTATACCTGGTTGCACAAAAGACCCGACATATCTGATTTCAATTCAGAAACAAAAAAACTGTACCGGAAAATTCTTGATAAACTGATCATTTTTCAGACGCGTGGTATTATAGGTTTGAATCTCGATCTCTGCTATCCGCACAGAAGCTTCGATCGCCAGTCAATGATGTGGGACATGAATTATTTTAAATATATGTTATTAAAACTACTTGCAGTGCCATTCAATGAAAGGCATCTGGAGCACGATTTTAATGCACTTTGCGATTATCTTCTTGACACAGGGCAGGATTATTTTCTTTACAGGGACTTCCAGACAGCAAATGTAATGGTAGTAGGAGATGATCCATGGTTCATTGATTATCAGGGCGGAAGGAAAGGCGCACCTCAATATGATGTGGCATCATTACTTTACGATGCTAAGATCCCGATGTCAGATGAAAACAGAGAGGAACTACTTGGTTATTATATTGAAAAATTTTGCTCTGTTTCAAAAGAAGATGAGGTGAAATTCAGGGGATATTATACAGGTTTCAGCATGATAAGAATTATGCAGGCTCTCGGAGCTTTTGGTTTCAGGGGATTATATGAACAGAAACCGACATTCACTGACAGCATTGTTCCCGGAGTTAAATTGCTTGTTCATGTTATTGATTCAGCACAAAATCATATCAGTCTTCCGGAATTATTCCGTACCGTAAGGGCAATTCAATGCACTCCTATGTTTGATAAACTTGCAGCCGGTAAACAATAACCTGTTTAAGGATGAAAGCAATGATTTTTGCTGCCGGCATGGGAAGGAGACTGGGAAGTATCACTGAAAATATTCCAAAGGCTCTGGTTGATATAAACGGAAAGACAGCACTCAGGCGTGCAGTGGAAAAATGTTCCTCCTCAGGCTTCAATGACATAATAATAAATGTGCATCATTTCGCTGAAATGGTTGAGCATGAGGTTGAAAATCTTAACAGAGCGGGGTTCAGAATTTCTGTATCCGATGAAAGGGAGCTTCTTCTGGAGAATGGAGGCGGACTATTTAAAGCCCGGCATTTTTTTAATAATGAGCCTTTTCTCTTGTATAATGTTGATATAATTTCAGACTTTGATCTTTCAGCCTTGTTTAAGCATCATAATAAAAAGAAAGGATTGGCTACCCTTGCAGTTAGACACAGAAAAGGCAATAGATTTCTGCTTACCGATAAAAACGGCCAGCTACGAGGTTGGAGAAATATATCTACCGGCGATCAGATTCTCGCTGGCATAACTAATGATGATGAACTGGATCAGATTGCATTTTCGAGTATGCATATTGCTGATTCTGAGATATTTAATTATATGCATGACGGTATATACTCTATGATCGATCTGTACCTGAAGCTTGCTTCTGAACATAATATCTTCACCCTGAAACACGATGAAGGGTATTGGATTGATGTAGGCACTCCTGAAAGCCTGGCTGAAGTGAGAAAACTGCTCAGTGATAACTCCGGCAGCTTACACCCCTAAATCCCCCATGGGTGGCGGGCCGGAAGTAAAACCTGGTATAGTCTAAAGCTTCCAGAAAACTCTCGTAAAAATTGTAAACACAGTGATTATTTCAAGCCGGCCTATTATCATAAGCAGGCTTAAAACCACTTTTGCTACTTCCGGGATGCCTGAAAAATTACTCATTGGCCCTACAGAACCCAATCCCGGACCAATACCCGCCATACATGTCGCTACCGAGCTTGACGCAGTTATCGGTTCTACTCCGGTTATAACGATAATTATTGTTCCCACTAAGAAAATAAACAGGTATAGAATAACAAATGAAAGAATTGAGATATTTGTGTTTTCCGTAAGGCTTTTACCATTCAGCTTTATACTGGAAATAGAGTTTGGATGATTTAGCTTCACAAAAATATTTTTAATATTCTTGATAACTATCAGATGACGGCCCATCCTTATTCCTCCTCCGGTAGATCCGGAGCTTGCTCCAGAAAACATAAGAAGGAACATCAACAGAATTGCTGCCCCGGGCCACAATAAATAATCGGTAGACCTAAAACCGGTAGATGAGATAAAAGATATAACCTGAAAAAATCCATTACGGAACGATTCTTCAAATGTTGTTTGTGAAGTTATGTGAAGTATAATTGTGGCAAGCATTCCCGTTATCGCTACCACAGCCAGATAGAACCAAAGTTCTTCATTCTGCTTTATCTTCTTTAAGTTAAGCTTAATAAGGTAATAATAAATAACCTGGCTTGCACCGGCAAGAAGCATGAAAAACATTACTATGTACTGACTGTAGGCGCTAAAATATGCCAGATTGTTGTTTTTAGTTGAGAATCCTCCTGTTGCGACTGTTCCAAACGAGTGACATATACTATCAAAGAGGTTCATGTCTCCGAACGTAAGCAAAATAATTTCCGCAAGAGTAAGACCTAAATAAATAAACATCACTCTATATACGATACCTGTAGTTTTAGAATGGATCTTCTCTCTCATACTCGATTCCAGACTAAAAAGCTGGTAGCCTGTGGCTTTTATAGATGGGAGGATAATAATAAGGATGACAATCATTCCTATGCCGCCAATCCAGTGTGTGAGACTCCTCCAGAACAGAATTGAGTATGGAAGTATTTCAACATTCTTCAATATTGAGGAACCTGTTGTTGAGAAACCTGATGTAGATTCAAAAAATGCATCAACAAATGAATGTATGGAGCCACTTATCATATATGGCAATGCTCCCAGTAATGAAAAGATAATCCATGATAATGTCACCGAAAGGAATCCATCCCTATTACTGAACTTTGCAGAATCTGCTCCCTTCGAAATTAAATAACATATTGCTGACAAACAAGCGGTAATGGCTGACGACCAGAGAAAAGGAGCTACTGATTCCTTATAAATAAAAGCTACAGGTAAACAGATCAGATATGAAATAGTTTCTATTAAAAGGATAGTACTTAATATCCGGATGATAAGTAGAGGATTGATCAGCTTCATTAAGGTCAACGTAAAAATAAGGGTACAAATATACTGAATAAGTTTCTTTCTTCATTTCTTCATTCACTATAGTATGCATACTTGTTTTTGACTGACTAAAGTTCATGGAGGGCTCATTTTTATATCTTATATTTGGGATCGAAAATTTATCTTTTCCCGCAGATTAGGCAGATTAGGCAAGATTCACGGGGAAAGGAGCTAAATAAATAGATAAAAAGTTTGATTTATGGGAAAAGTATTAGTTATCGGTGCCGGCGGTGTAGGAACCGTGGTTGTTCATAAGATGGCTTCTTTGCCTGAGGTATTCACTGAAATCATGCTGGCCAGCAGAACCAAATCCAAGTGCGACGCTATAGCAGCCAGAATTGGCAAAAATCGAATTAAGACTGCTGAGGTAGATGCCGATAATGTTCCACAGCTAGTAAACCTTATAAAGTCCTTTAATCCGGATATTGTTGTTAATGTGGCGCTTCCTTACCAGGACCTGCACATAATGGACGCTTGTCTGGAAACAGGAGTGGCGTATCTCGATACTGCCAACTATGAACCGCTTGATGAGGCAAAATACGCGTATGGCTGGCAATGGGCTTATAATGACAGGTTTAAGAAAGCCGGTATCACTGCCATTCTGGGATGTGGCTTCGACCCGGGGGTTACCTCAATATTTACAGCATATGCAGCGAAGCATCATTTTGATGAAATGCATTACCTTGATATCGTCGATTGTAACGCTGGCGATCATGGCAAGGCATTTGCCACCAATTTCAATCCCGAAATAAATATCAGGGAAGTTACCCAGAAAGGAAAATACTGGTTAAACGGTGAATGGGTGATGACTGAGCCTCATGAAATTCACAAACCATTAAACTATCCTTCAATCGGACCAAAGGAATCATATTTGATCTATCATGAAGAGCTTGAGTCACTGGTTAAAAATTATCCTACACTGAAAAGAGCAAGGTTCTGGATGACTTTCGGACAGGAATATCTCACACACCTGAGAGTGATTCAAAATATAGGAATGGCAAGTATTGAACCTGTTATGTTTGAAGGAAAAGAAATAGTGCCAATCAAATTTCTGAAAGCTGTTCTTCCTGATCCGGGCAGCCTTGGTGAGAACTACAAAGGTCAGACATCCATAGGCTGCAGGATCAGAGGCATTAAGGACGGGAAGGAAAAGACATACTATATCTATAATAATTGCAGTCATGAGGCAGCTTATGCTGAGACTGGAGCACAGGGAGTAAGTTATACAACCGGTGTTCCGGCTGCTATCGGAGCTATGATGTATCTGAAAGGAATATGGAAAAAGCCCGGAGTTTTCAATGTTGAGGAATTCGATCCTGATCCATTTATGAAGGAACTTAATCGCCTTGGATTACCCTGGGTTGAGCTTCATGATGTTGATCTGGAACTGTGATGGCGAAGGGCACCGGGCGTAGGGAACAGGGCAAAAGGAATAAGTTTTTTTATTTTTTATTTCGATTCTTACAATAAATGGAAATTATTCTTAAATGTCAGTAAATTATTCTAAAATACCTTCTCCCTGTTATGTAATCGACGAAGAAAGATTTCGCAAAAATCTTTCATTGATAAAACATGTATCTGATGAGTCGGGTGCGGAAATCATCCTTGCATTTAAAGGATTCGCCATGTGGGGGGTATTTCCCATTCTTAGGGAATATGTTTCAGGAGCTGCTGCCAGTTCTGTTGATGAGGCACGTTTGTGCTATGAGGAAATCGGATCCCTTGCCCACACCTATTCTCCTGCTTATAAATCCGACGATTTCAGTTCGATTATCAGATATAGCTCTCATATAACATTTAATTCACTCGCCCAATATAAAAAGTTTTCTCTCCAGCTGGAACAATCTCATCCAAGGGTATCTGCCGGATTACGGATAAATCCTGAATTCTCCGAAATAAGCCATGGACTTTATAATCCATGTTCACCCGGTTCCAGGCTGGGCATTACAGCTGGTGACCTGCAGGATGGTTTGCCTGAAGGAATAGAAGGACTTCATTTTCATGTCCTTTTCGAGTCAGATTCATATGCCCTGGAAAAGGTTTTAAATGTTGTTGAAGAAAAGTTCGGAAAGCATCTTTCCAAACTCAAGTGGATAAACATGGGCGGCGGTCATCTGATGACACGACAAAATTATGACATCGCGCATTTGACAGGACTTCTGAAAAAATTCAGGGAAAAATACGGAATTCATATTATTCTGGAGCCAGGAAGCGCTTTTGCCTGGGAGACAGGGGAGCTTGTTTCCACTGTTGAAGATATTGTTGTAAACAAGGGAATTAAAACTGCAATTGTTGATGTTTCATTCACTGCTCATATGCCCGATTGTCTTGAGATGCCATATAAACCAAAGATTTCAGGCGCCACGGAACCCACAGATTGTAAATATCTTTACAGAATAGGAGGCAACTCCTGTCTGTCAGGTGATGTGATGGGCGACTGGTCGTTTGAAAAGGACCTTATCCCCGGAGACCGCATTATATTTATGGATATGATTCACTATACAATGGTAAAAACCACAACCTTTAATGGCGTGCATCATCCTTCCATTGGTATCTGGACTATGGATGGTCAATTCCGGCTTATAAAAGAATTCGGCTACGAAGATTATAAGAACCGGCTATCCTAGCCACACAATTCCTATTATGCATAAAAGCCGTGTTATTACCTGGGCACATCTTTCCCTTTTGGGAGCCAATATTATTTATGGTCTGAATTTCTCTATTGCAAAGGCAGTAATGCCTGATTATATTAAACCATTTGCGCTTGTATCATTAAGGAGTATTTCTGCAGCCGCTCTCTTCTGGTTAACAAGTCTCTTCATGCCTAAGGAGCCAGTTAGCAGAAAAGATTTAATTTACCTTTTCATCTGTTCATTTTTCGGAGTGGTTATCAACCAGACATTGTTTTTAGTCGGATTAAGTATGACAACTCCCATAAATTCCTCTATAATACTTTCCACAAACCCGATATTCGCTTTCGTCTTTGCTGCCCTCATCCTCAAAGAAAAGATTACATTCTTAAAAGGAACCGGTCTGGCCATCGGTCTTTCCGGCGTACTGTTGCTGATATTGCAGAATGGGGTACCAGATCTTGGAAGTACTACCTTTTTAGGCGACATATTCTCAATGGTAAATACTATAAGCTGGGCATTTTACACAGTGGTAATCAAGAGGATGCTCGAAAAATATCACCCTGTAACTGTCATGAAATGGACCTTCCTGTTTGGTATGCTCACAAATTTACCTGTAGGGTTTAATCAATGGAGCACAATGGACTGGTCAGCTATTCCTGTTACGGCCTGGTTACAGATCGGATTTGTAATTTTTGGAGCTACCTATCTGGGATATCTCCTGATTATTTTTGGCCTCAGGAGATTAAGTCCTACTATTGTAAGCACTTACACTTACACACAACCAATTATTGCTGCCTATCTGGCTACTCTGATGGGACAGGATCATATTGATGTTGTGATGGTTGCCTCTGCATTGTTAATTTTTGCAGGAGTATTTGTGGTCAGTTTCCGGAAGAAGGAAGCAAGAGCCGTGCAGGGCTAGGATAGAAAAACATAATTTATTAACTGTTCAAATTTGTTCTAGTTATTAATTACTCCCGATCCGATTATTTCATTACCGTTGTACCATGCCGCAAACTGCCCGGGGGCAATACCTCTCTGCAATTTTTCAAAGATTACGTATAATCCCTTTTCGCGAAGGAATAGACGGGCCGCCTGGAGTGGTTGACGATATCTTATCCTTACCATATAATCGCGATTTTCACCAACTTTCATCTCTAAGTCAGTTCTGATCCAGTGTGTCTCATCATTCCTGATAAATAACCCTTTCCGGTTCAGTCCGGGATGATCATGCCCCTCCCCGGTATAAACAATGTTTTTTTCAACATCGGTTCCGATAACAAAAATTGGGTCTTTGTGGCCGCCAACATTTATTCCTTTCCGTTGTCCAATCGTGAAAAAATGTGCTCCATTGTGTGTTCCTATTGATTGTCCTGATTTCTCATTGTATTCAAAGGAAGATGCTAACTCTTCAAGGATTCCATCATTTACCTCATTACCGGGAAGACCGTCGTCAATTGTTTTATAAAGGCTTCTATCGGTTATTTCAACGATATTTCCCTTTTTTGCCTCCAGTTTCTGTTGTAAGAATGTTGGGAGATGAACTTTGCCTACAAAACATATTCCCTGTGAGTCTTTTCGTTGTGCCGTCGGCAAACAGAGCTTTTTAGCAATTTCCCTGACTTCAGGCTTAGTGATATTACCAATAGGAAAAAGGGCGGTGGATAATTGTTCCTGGTTCACCTGACATAAAAAATAACTCTGGTCTTTATTTTGATCCTTACCTGCAAATAATCTGTAAATTTTCTGGCCATCTGAAGATATTTCATCCTTTATACAGTAGTGTCCGGTAGCCACAAAATCACCTCCAAGCTTTCTTGCTTCTTCGGCAAATGAATCAAACTTAATCTCCCTGTTGCATAATACATCAGGGTTCGGCGTACGTCCTTTCTCATATTCGGAAAACATATAATCGACGACCCGCTGGCGGTATGGTCCGCTAAGATCTACCATATGAAATGGAATATCTAGTTTCCTTGCCACCATCTCAGCGAACATCAGATCATCTTCCCAATGGCACTCACTCTGAAGCAAACCTGTAGTGTCGTTCCAGTTCCTCATAAATAAACCGGTAACTTCATAACCCTGTTCCTTCAGAACCCATGCTGCAACGCTGGAATCAACACCACCTGATAATCCGACTACTACCTTTTTCACAGCACAAAGGTAAAAAAAAGATTGAAGGCGGGGAGCAGGGTGCAGGGAGCACAGAGCAAAAGAGCAGCCCGCACCCGGCACCTGTATTATTAACTAAAAAACGGTACCTTTAGCTTCTATGGGACAAGGAACTCTGACCATTTACAGCGCTTCGGCCGGATCGGGCAAAACTTACAAGCTTACAGCAATTTATCTCGCCAATCTTTTCAAATCGAGATATAATTACCGGAAGATACTTGCCGTGACTTTTACAAACAAAGCAACAGCCGAAATGAAGTCAAGGATCCTCGATCATCTTCATAAACTGGCATCGGGTGAAAAATCAGATTACCTCGAAGGGCTAATCAGCATCACAGGTAAACCGGAGAAAGAAATAAGGGAGGAAGCGCTCGAGATTTTAAATGCAATTCTTCACGATTTCTCACGATTCTCAATCTCAACAATCGATAGCTTTTTCCAGAAGGTGCTCCGGGCATTCGCCAGAGAAGCCGGATTACATTCCGGTTTCAGTATTGAACTCGATCACAGTACCATTCTTTCTGAAGCCGTTGATGGAATGATTGCATCTGCATCAACTGACAACCAGCTTAAAAAATGGTTGATTACTTATGCCATTTCAAATATTGATGAAGAAAAAAGCTGGAATCTCAAAAACGGAATCACACGTCTTGCCGAAGAGCTTTTTAAAGAAAAGTATAAGATTCTATCAATTCAGGAAAGGTCAAAACTAGAGGATAAGGAATTTCTGACTTCATATATAGAAACGATAAAAGCCATTTCAAGTTCTTTCGAAAAAAACCTCAGGGATTTTGGTAAAAGAGCTAATGAAATTTATACTTCTTATGATTTATCAGATGACATGTTTTACCAGAAAGGCAAGGGCATCCCGGGCTTTATAAAAACGCTGAATACAGGAATCATCAAAGACATAAAGGACCTTAACAACTACGTTCGTGCAATATGCAGTGATCCGCCCCGATGGGCAACAAAAGACATAAATAGCCAGTTGCAGGCTGCTATAAGCAATGGCCTGGATGAGACTCTTTGTCAGGCAATTCATTATTACGACGCAAATATTTTGAGTTATAGCAGCGCCAACGCTGTCCTTTCAAATATCTACGCACTCGGAATTTTGTCGGATGTACTGCATAATGTTCATCTTATTACCACATCTGAAAACAGCTTTCTTCTTTCTGATGCGGGAGAAGTTCTGAATCTTATAACAAAAGAAGACCAGTCGCCATTTATCTATGAGAAGGTTGGAAATCGTTATGAAAATTTCATGATCGATGAATTCCAGGATACTTCATCTATACAATGGGATAACTTCAGACCATTAATTGAGAACAGTATGGCTGAGGGAAACGACAATCTTGTGGTGGGGGATGTGAAACAATCGATCTATAGATGGAGAAACAGCGACTGGAAGATTCTTGGGAAAGACCTAACCGGCTCAGTTGATAACAAAAGGATTTTCAGTGAACCATTAAAAATAAACTGGAGAAGCAGGTCAAATATTATACGATTTAACAATAGTCTTTTCACAATCATACCTGAACAGATCGATAGCTCGCTATCGGGGGAGGTTCTTCCTGTGAGTTTTAAGAAGCTTTATGCTGAAGCAATTCAATCTGACCCTTGCCGGAATGACGGCGGTTATGTTAGATTGGAATTCATTAAAAATGAAGATGATAAGAAATGGGATAAATCTGTTATGGAAAATCTGCCTGCTTTTATCGAATCGTTGCAGGATAAAGGATACAAAGCATCAGAAATTGGAATAATTGTGAGGGATGGAAAGGAGGGATGCCGTGTTCTTAATACGCTGATCGATTATAACAGCAAGCCCGACCTCAATCCCGCTTACAATTTCAATGCTGTCTCGAATGATTCTTTACTGTTGTCAAATTCACCTGTCATTGTTTTCATTATAGCTGCAATATCAGTGGCGAATGATCCGAACGACTATATCAGCAGAGCCGTGATGCTTAGGTATTACCTGACGGCAACAGGTAATGAGAATGCTGAAAAAGTTTCCCTGGAGAGCAGTAAGTTGCCTGAAACTTCACAGCAATATTTTCCTGAAGGTTTTGAAGCTCTCCTTGACAGGATAAGACAGATCCCGCTATTTGAGGCTACTGAGAGCATAATTAAATTCTTTGGTTTGGGCGATTATTCATCAAATGTGCCTTTCCTTAATACTTTCCAGGATTATGTGGTGAATTTTACGGGCACTAAAAATGCTGATTTCCAAACGTTCCTCGACTGGTGGGAAGAGACAGGTATAAAAAAATCAGTCGTTCTTCCCGGAAATCAGGATGCAATCAGGATTCTGACAATACATAAATCAAAAGGCCTGGAATTTAAAGTAGTCATACTACCTTTTCTTTCATGGCCGCTCGATCATATAGCTTCCAAACAGACAATTCTGTGGGTGAGGCCATCTTCAGAACCGTTTAATGATCTTGGCGTAGTACCTGTGAGATATTCACAGGAGCTTACCAAAACAATATTTGCTGCTGACTATGAAGATGAAAAATATTCGGTCTACCTCGATAATATAAATCTTTTATATGTTGCGCTTACAAGAGCTAAGGATGTACTTATCTGTTTTTCAATAGATAATCCGAGATCAGAAAATTCAATAGGAGGTGTATTGAAAAATGCTTTCACCAAAAATCAAGGGGAACATGGAAACGACTTTTTATCTCTGAGTTCGTTGTACGATCAGAATAGCAGGATCTTTGAATATGGCCGGATACCTGAGAATAAGTTTGAAAAAGTTTTAAAGAATAACTTCCTCTCTTCCGGTTACAGGGTGAGTCAGAAATTAGAATCACTCAGACTGAAGCTTCATGGCGAGAATTATTTTTCCTCGGAAAATGAGGCTGTGAGAAAAAAGATAAACTATGGAAAGCTGATGCATGAGGTATTTGAAGGCATAAATACTGTTAACGATATCTCCGGTGCAATACGAAAACTGGTTCTTGAGGGAAAACTGGCAGAGGATGAATCTGCTGATATTGAAAAGAAAATCATCGAAATGGTAAGCCTGCCTGTTGTTGCAGATTGGTTTGCAGCTGAAAATAAGGTTATGAATGAGGCCGGCATTCTCCTTCCATCAGGTGTTACACGCCGTCCCGACAGAGTGATTTTCAGAAACGGGAAGACAACGATTATTGATTTCAAGTTTGGAGAGGAAAACCCTCATTATGCAGAGCAGGTTGATCAGTACAGGAGTTTGTTGATCGACATGGGTTACTCAAATATTGATGCTTTTATATGGTATGTTGATAAGAACAAAATAGTCTCTGCCTGATGAAGCCTGAAAAAGAAGAAATAAAGATCTTTCCCTGGGGGCATGAACGACGGTTCAACGCTTATTCCAATTATTTCCGTAATTTATATGGGGCCAGAGTGCAGAAAGTTTCAATCGATGCTGGTTTCACATGTCCAAATCGCGACGGATCAATAGCTGTTGGCGGTTGCACTTATTGTAACAATGATGCCTTCAATCCTTCCTATTGCCAGCCTGAAAAATCTGTATCGAAACAAATTGGAGAAGGCATTGAATTTCATCAGTGGAGATATAATGAGGCAGTTTCGTACCTTGCTTATTTCCAGGCTTATTCCAATACTTATGCTACACTGGATGTTTTAAAAAAACTATATCAGGAAGCCCTCAGTTTTCCCGGTGTTATAGGTCTGATAATAGGAACACGACCCGATTGTATCGACGACGAAAAGTTGGAATACCTTCTGGAGCTTTCCAAAAAGTATTATGTGGCTGTTGAATACGGGATAGAATCGTGTTATAACAAAACCCTTGCAAGGATCAATCGTGGCCATAGCTTTGAAGATTCAATGCGGGCTGTAAAAATGACATCTGAGCTCGGCATAAATACCGGAGCTCATTTTATTTTCGGCCTTCCGGGGGAGACACGCGATGAAATGCTCAGCCAGGTTGATTTAATATCTGAGATGCCCTTGAAAACTGTAAAATTTCACCAGCTGCAGATAATAAAAGGCACAACGATGGAGAAGGATTTTTTTGATAATCCGGAGGATTTTAAGCTTTTTAGCTGGGATGAATATCTCGAATTTTTTATTGCTTTCCTGGAGAGGCTTAACCCGGCAATTGTGGTAGAACGGTTTACAGGAGAAGCTCCTCCACGATATCTTACCGCAGAAGGGTGGGGCAAAAAAAGAACCGATCAGATTGTAAACATTGTGGAAAAAAGGCTGGAAGAACTTGATACATGGCAAGGAAGGTTGTATAGATGAAATATTTTCTCGAACATATCGCTGAATCACTCTTAAAAGAATACGGAAATACATTGAACCGCCACTGCCTCGTTTTCCCAAACAGACGTGCAGGCTTATATTTCATGAAGTATCTTGCAGCGAGGATCGAAAAACCTGTTTGGGCACCATCCACGCTGACTATCAATGAGCTTTTCAGATCATATTCATCGTTGCAGATCGCAGGGAATGAAATTCTGCTCTTCGAGCTGTACAAAGTCTATGGAAATCTGAAAAAGCAGCACGAGAGCTTCGACGATTTTTATTATTGGGGCGATATGCTCCTGAATGATTTTGATGATGTCGATAAATACCTGGTTGACGCATCTCTGTTATTTCGTAATGTTCTGGATATTAAAAATATCGATAACATGTTCGGCGGATTGACAGATTATCAGATTGAAATAATAAGACGCTTCTGGACAAACTTTAATCAGGATAAACCTACTGATCAGAAATCGGGATTTATCAGTATCTGGTCCCTCTTGCTTGATTTATACAACGGATTCCGGCAATCCCTGAGGACAGCCAACATAGCTTATGAAGGAATGATCTTCAGGGAATTTGCCGAAAGTACCACTACTTCAGTCGACAGATGGGATTGTATACATTTTATTGGATTTAACGCACTCAATGAATGCGAAAAAGTCCTGATGAAGAGATTAAAGAAGAAACGGCAGGCAAAATTTTATTGGGATTATGATAATTCATACATTGATGAATCGAAATTAAATTCTGCAGGATTTTTCCTTCGGGAAAACCTTAAAATTTTCGGCAATGATATGCCAGCTGGCTGGGATTATGATACGATGTTGTCAAAGACAGCTCCTGACGTACACAGGCGGGTAATAGATACATCGTCTGATGTTGCTCAGGTGAAGCTTGTTTCGCAATTGCTCGAAGGTCTGCCAGGAATCACACTTGAGAATGCCCATCATACTGCTGTAGTACTCGCCGATGAAAATCTGCTGATGCCTGTCCTAACAAGTTTGCCCGAAAATATGGGTGAGATAAACATTACGATGGGCTTACCGTTAAAACAGACACTTGTTTATACATTTATGAGACATCTGATGGACCTCCAGAAGAATACATCGGGGGCAGAGGAGGAGGGAATCAGATTCAATTACAGGGTTGTAACAAGTATTCTTAAACATTCACTGCTGTCAGGTTTGCTCGAAAGTACCGATACCGACCTATTAAAAGAAATTGTAAAAACGAATCTTCTGATGGTACCAGGAGAACGGTTCTCAAAATCAGTGATATTATCCCGGATATTCAGGAAGCCTCTGACTCCTGCTTATCTTTCTGACTATTTCAAAGAAATATTGTCTGTCATTGCTCTGAAGGATACGAGTTTCCATGAGAAAAACACGATTGAAAACAATCTCAGGAATGAATTCATATATAGGGTCGTACTTTCGATAAACAGGCTGGAAGCAATAGCAAACAGCAAAGAAGTGAATTTTACCACCGACACTTACATTAAAATCCTCGACAGGATGTTAAGAATCCAGTCAGTTCCTTTCTCAGGAGAACCTTTGATGGGCATTCAGATAATGGGTATTCTTGAAACACGTACTCTGGATTTTAAAAATCTGATAATACTGTCTGTTAATGAGGGGGTTTTGCCCGCAGTTTCAGCAGGCTCTTCTTTTATTCCATTCAGCCTGCGCGAGGCTTTCGGTCTCCCATCGGTTAATCATCAGGAATCAATTTATGCTTATCATTTCTACAGACTGCTGCAGAGAGCTGAAAATGTATCGTTAGTGTATAATTCTAACTCTGAAGGATTACAGAGTGGAGAAATGAGCCGGTTTGTCATTCAGATGAAGTACGATGAAATTCTGAAGCCTGATTTTTTTGACCTTAACTTTCTTATAAAAACAAATGTCGCTTTCAGCGATCGTCTTGAACGAACACAAGAGCATTTAAACCTGTTAGAAAAACTGTTTCTCGATAAAAATAATGGCAGATCTCTGTCCCCTTCTGCAATAAATACCTGGCTGAATTGCAGGATGAAATTCTTCTACCGGTATATCTGCCGGTTAAAAGAACCCGAAACTGTTTCTGCTGATATTGACCCAGCGATGCTTGGCAATATAGTTCACGAGATAATGGGCAATCTTTATGCACCATTCAAGGGCGCTCTGATATCAAAGGAGACATTGCAAGCAATTTTAAAAAACAAGGAACTGCTCCTCAGTGCTGTCAACGATTCAGTAAATAAACAATACAAATCAGGGAGACATGAATCTGAGAGCGGAAATGAACTCCTTGTAAGGGATGTCCTGATGACATATATCAACCGGATACTAAACTATGATAAATCGATTGCCCCGGTTACAATACTTAATCTTGAGGATTCATTTGATTTCGAACTGCCAATTCATTTCAGGGGAAAACAGGTTAATATTCGTACAGGCGGGAAAGTCGACAGGATTGACAGAAGTGATAGAATACGCATCGTAGACTACAAAACCGGCACAGTTTCTGACACTATTAGTTCTGTCTCTGCTTTATTTGTCGATGACAGGAAGAAAGAACCTGATGGCTGGCTTCAGACTTTGCTCTATTGTGAAGCGTTTCTCGCTGTAAATCCTGGCAGTAAGGTCAGACCATCGGTATATAAAATCAGGAAAATGTCAGGGGGTGTTCACTCTGATAAGCTTAGAGTAAAAACCAGAAGTAGCGAGCTCGTAATCGATGATTACTCATTTATAAGAGATGAGTTTCTGGCTGGTTTGAAAGATCTGATAAATACGATTTTCAGTGAGAGTGAACCATTTGTAAAAACTACGGATCTGAGAGGTAAATGTTCATTTTGTCCTTACAAAACTTTATGCGCCAGATAAATATAAATACATCTATTTCTGATAGCAGCTAAATCTATCAGAAACAATCCGGTTAGTAAGATTCTGTTTTTTTTCATAATTTGGTGATAATATCAAAACGGATAAAATGGTTACCAGCTATTCAAACTATCATGTTGAAATCAGAAATGTAAAATTTATTGCAGATGATGG
>JBBRSO010000064.1:0-16980 GCA_038245405.1 Bacteroidales bacterium | reverse complement strand
AGTTTTTTAGAAGACCTTCAGGGTCGGATCTGGATCACAGCAATAGAAGGTGGATTGAATGTATATGACCCGGTCTCCGATATTACGCGTCATTTCGAAATGGAAAGCGGCAGTAGAAACCTGAGTAACAATTTTCTGTGGAATACAACTCAAACTCACGACGGAACCATTTATATTGCTTCTGCATCTGATGGGCATACCGTTTTTAAAGTCAAAGACAAAGACCTGTTAATTCCTTTTTTTGTGTCAAAACACCTATCGGAAGACTCAACAAAGAGTACGCATGCAATAGTTGAAGATCATATGGGCAATATTTGGATTGATCAGAATCCACCTGTTAGCCTTAAACGAATAAATTCACAAACCGGCAGGGAGGATATTGTTCCCCTGGGCGTACCCTCCGATTCAATCAACATGGTCGTAAGCTTGACTGTTGACACTAAAGGTATTCTTTGGATTGGGACAAACAGAGGAGTATTTACCGGCAATCCGGGAAAAACTGATTTTCGCCTTTTCCATTTAAAAAACCTACCACCGGATATTCCGGGTTTTTACAGTTCAATATTTCAGGCTTCCGATGGCAAATACTGGTTTGGCACTGGGTATTCTGGTTTATCGCAGATCAATCCGGAAACAGGAAGCTATATAAACTTCCGTCATGATCCCAAAAATCCGAAAAGCATCAGTGGAAACTCATTATCTGGCTTTTATGAAGATGATGAAAACAATATATGGATAGGCGGAGGTGATCCGTTTAGTAGTGCTGAAAACCCACTTTTTCTAGACCGGCTTAATATTAAATCGAAAACCTTTGAGCATTTTATCAATAAAGGAGAAATAAGAGGATCAGCTTTTAATATTACGGAAGACAATGAAGGGTTCATTTGGTTTATCGATTTAAATGATGCCCTCTACAAATTAAATCCTTCAACAAGTGAGTTGAAAAAGTTTTCTTCATTAAACAGCATTATTCCAGACGGGCAGCTATTGGCTTTGGTGAAGGATAAATCCGGCAATCTATGGGTTGGCGGTGAAAGTGCAATCATTAGAATCGACCCAAAAACGGAAACAATGACCAAGTTGGATGCCTCTAATGGTGTGAAACCTGCAAACGGTATTGCTAATTCGGGTTATGTAGCCCAGGACAATAAATTAATTTTTGCCAGGAAAGGAGGATACCATGCGTTTAATCCTGAACAACTTACCCGAAATATTCCGAATCATTTGCCGATTATAAGAATAACCGGATTCCGGCTTCTTGATCAAAGGATTAACAGCAAAATCGGAGGTAATATTAAGGACATTCTGAAAAAACCCATCTGGCAAACGAATTCCATACGACTGAAGAATGACCAGAATGTATTTGCCTTTGCTCTGGCATGTTTCGATTACTACAATCCTGCTGCCAACCAGCTTCAGTTCCAGCTCGAAAACTATGACAGGGACTGGCGGATAGATGTGTATGATGGAAAAACTCCTGCATATATTAATGTGCCGCCAGGGAAATATGTTTTCAGGGTAAGGGGGGCAAACAGTTTCGGGGTATGGAACATGGACGGAATCAAACTTAATATCACCATATTGCCTCCCTGGTGGAAAAGAATATGGGCCTACCTTGGATATGGGCTTTTTGTTGTATTGGGAATTTTTGTAGTCGATAGTTATCAACGCAAAAGAATTGTAGCTGCAGAACAAAGAAAAATGATGGAACATGAACTCGAACAAGGGAGGGAAATTGAAAAAGCTTATTCAACACTAAAAGCTACTCAGGCTCAACTAATCCAATCGGAAAAAATGGCCTCATTGGGCCAACTGATTGCCGGAATTGCACATGAGATCAATACCCCGCTGGGAGCAATAAAAGCCTCGGTAGGGACAATTATAGACAGTAGCTTTCAAAGTCTTAAGCAATTACCAGAAGTGGTAAAACAACTTACCGATAAAGAATTTGCGCTGTTCTTGGAACTGGTTAACAGAAGTGTTCGGAACAATTTGCATATAACATCGCGTGAAGAGCGCGAATATCGAAAATCACTTACAGCACAACTTGAGAACCTCGGTGTTGAAAATGCCGATAATTTTGCCGACTTACTAGTTGATATGGCTATATATGATAATATTGAACCCTACCTTCCAATCATCAACGAACATAGCATGCAGGCTGCTTTTCATCTTTCTCAACAGATGAAGAATAGCCAGAATATTAAAACTGCTGTTGAAAGGGCTTCAAAAATAGTATTTGCACTGAAAAATTATGCCCGTTTCAGTAACACCGATGAGATGGTGCTTGCAGATATACCCGAGACATTAGAAACAGTACTCACACTATACCACAATCAGCTAAAACTTGGAATAAATGTAGTAAAAGAGTTTGAAGTGGTGCCGCAAATATTATGTTATCCCGATGAACTGAACCAGGTATGGACCAACTTAATCTATAACGCAGTGCAGGCAATGGGTGGAAAAGGTGATTTGACAATTTCGGTTTCAAAAAGCCAGTCTGATTTGATTATCAGGATAACCGATACAGGGAAGGGCATACCTCCGGAAATAAGGGAGAGGATTTTTGATGCTTTTTACACCACCAAATCTGCAGGCGAAGGCAGTGGATTGGGTTTGTATATTGTAAAACAAATTATTGATAAGCATAAGGGTAACATCACATTTGAAAGTGAAGCGGGGAAAGGGACAACAATGGTTGTGGAGTTGCCGGTTATTAAATAAAAAGCTTATAATCTCAAATTAAATGGATAGAATATTAAAAATAATATATCAAAAGCATCTAATTCAATTCTTTTTGAGTTTGATACTTTTTGTTTCCTCCTGCTCACAAAACAACCCGGGGAAACCTGCAGTCCCCGAAAATAAAAACATCCTGAAACCACCTGTTACAATTACAATTAAATCTCCCATTATAACACGACTTGATACCTGTCCTTCACCCCTGACAATTACCATCCCTGAAAACAAAAAAGATTCCTTCTCTTTAAAAATAAATAATTCAAAAAGAGTTGTTCATTTTCCTGAAATAAAACCTGCTGACTTTTTTGTGCCCATGCAGAACTATAATACGAGCAATGGGCTTCCTCTTAATGGATTGATAAGCAGTTGCATAGATAGAAAAGGAAATCTATGGTTTGGCACCCAGGGAGGCGGCGTAAGCCGCTACGATGGAAAATCTTTCATGAACTATACCATCGAACAGGGGCTGGCGAGTAGTAATGTCTTTAGTATTTTTGAAGATAAAAAAGGTAACCTCTGGTTCGGCACCATGAGCGGAGTAAGCTGTTACAATGGTAAATCATTTACTAATTACACTACCACCCAGGGACTGGTAAACAATAATGTTCTGAGCATTCTCGAAGATAGAAACGGTAATCTCTGGTTTGGCACAAGAGGCGGGGCCTCGAGATTAAACAATGACGAAAAATCTATGGCTAATGGCAAAGCTGGCTTTACAAACTTTACTACTGCTGATGGGCTTGCCGGCAATAGTATAACATGCATTTTAAAAGATAAAGATGATAACATTTGGTTCGGCACTCTCGAAAATGGAGTGAGCCGTTACGATGGAAAATCTTTCATGAACTATTCAACTGAGCAAGGACTGGCAAATAATCTTGTAAGAAGTGCTGTTGAAGATAAAAATGGGAATCTCTGGTTCGGCACTTTGAATGGAATAAGTTGTTACAATGCCCGCCTGAATGACGAAGTCGGGCATGGAAAATACTTCATCAATTATACTACGGAACAAGGGCTTGCAGATAATAATGTTCTGAGCATTCTCAATGATAAAAGCGGAAATCTCTGGTTTGGCACACCACGAGGTGCAAGCCTTTATAATGGAAGATCGCTGCCTGACGACAAAGCATGCTTCATCAATTATACCATTTTGAATGGAATGTCAAATAGCCCCATAATGTCAATTATTGAGGATAAAAGCGGAGATATTTGGTTCAGTACATTAAATGGTTTGTCACGCCTGGACAGGGATTGGAAAATTTTGCCTGGCGGCAGAACAGGCTTCACAAGTTATGCTACCGTTCCGGGGCTTGCAAATAATTCTGTAACAAGTATCCTCCTGGACAGGAAAGGGGATTTTTGGCTTGGAACTTTGGGAGCCGGAGTATTCCGGTTAAATAAAAACGGGAATACATTCACAACTTATACCACTGCACAAGGACTGGCAAATAATTTTGTACGGAGCATTATTGAAGATAGAAAGGGGAATCTTTGGTTTGCCACCGATGGTGGAGTATCCCGGTTAGATAAGGATTGGAAATATTTCACAAACTATACTACTGAACAAGGGTTGGGAAATAATTATGTGCGGTGTGTCATTAATGACAATGAGGGGAATCTTTGGTTTGGAACTTTCGGAGGCGGAGTTTCCTGTTTAGATCGGCAATGGAAAACTTTCACCACTTATACTACCGCCCAGGGTTTGGCACATAATGTTGTACGCAATCTCATTCAGGATAAAAAAGGCAATCTTTGGTTCAGCACTTTAGGGGGAGGTGTTTCCCGGCTAGATAAGGATTGGAAATATTTTACCAATTATACTACCGCTAATGGACTTGTCACTGATTATATATGGAATCTTTTTGAAGATAGTAGCGGAAACCTTTGGTTCTGCACGGAGGTGGGAGTTTCACGTTTTGATGGTAAATCTTTCCTAAACTATACCACTGCCGAGGGAATGGGAGATAATGGGGTGGGTGATATTGTGATGGATAAAAAAGGCACAATTTGGATAGGAACTAATAATGGTTTTACGGCATTAAAAAGTTTTGCTCAGGATGCCGAAAACACTTCTGATTCTTCCCGGAAGAATTTGCAGCCAGCAAATCCACTTCCAAACTACGAACTTATAAGCTCACATTTTAACCCGGTTTTTGAAATTTATAACATCAAAACCGGTTACCCGGTAAACGATATAAATATGAATGGTTTATTTATAACGGGTGAAGATATTATTTGGGCAGGCAGTACAGACAAGCTTATAAGGTTTGATTATAACAGCCTGAATAAAAATCCCAACCCACCAAATGTTTTTATACAAGGAATAAAAATAGATAATGAAAGTATTTGCTGGTATGACCTCACAAGAGATCCGGAAAAAACTGACAGTATTACCACACCTCCCAATATCTTAGAAGAAATTACCCTTTTCGGCAAAGTATTAGATAAAGCAGAGATTGATATAAGACGAAAAAGATTCAGTGATATAAAATTTGATGGTATCACTCCTTTCTATCCAATACCTGTTAATCTTGTGCTGCCTTACCGTCATAACAACATAATATTTGATTATGCAGCTATTGAACCTGCAAGACCAAACCTTGTACGTTATCAGTATATACTGGAAGGCTATGATAAAGTATGGAGTCCGGTAAATGGTCAAACAAGCGCTACATTCGGTAATATGCCGGAGGGCACTTATACTTTCAAATTGAAAGCCCAAAGCCCGGATGGAGTGTGGAGCGAGCCTCTTTCTTACACTTTTAAAGTGCTTCCGTCCTGGTACCGCGCATGGTGGGCATATATGCTTTATATCGTAGTATTCCTAACAGCATCATGGTTCTTTATTAAATGGCGTGAAAGAACATTAAAAAAAGAGAAAATCCTACTGGAAAAAAAGATTGCCAATCGAACACACGAATTAAAGGAAGAAAAAGAAAAAGTGGAAACTACTTTAACAGATTTAAAGGCCACCCAGGCCCAACTCATCCAATCTGAAAAAATGGCTTCACTCGGTCAGTTGATCGCAGGAATAGCCCACGAAATCAATACACCATTGGGTGCAATAAAGGCCTCAGTCGGCACAATCATCGACAGCAGCAACGAAAGCCTGAAACAATTACCCGAATTGGTAAAAAAGCTTTCAGACAGCGAATTTGCCTTGTTTTTAGACCTGGTAAACCGTAGCGTTCAAAACAATATCCACATTACAAGTAAAGAAGAACGCGAACATCGAAAATATCTGACTGCAGAAATAGAAAAACATGGCATTGAAAATGCCGATAATTTTGCCGATTTATTGGTTGATATGGCCATTTATGATAATATTGAACCCTACCTTCCAATCATCAACGAACAAAGCATGCAGGCTGCTTTTCATCTTTCGCAACAGATGAAGAATAGCCAGAATATTAAAACTGCTGTTGAAAGGGCTTCGAAAATAGTATTTGCACTGAAAAATTATGCCCGTTTTAGCAATACCGAAGATATGGTGCTTGCCGATATTCCCGAGACAATAGAAACAGTACTCACATTATACCACAATCAGTTAAAACTTGGAATAAATGTAGTAAAGGAATTTGAAGAAGTCTCCCGAATTTTATGTTATCCCGATGAACTGAATCAGGTTTGGACCAACTTAATCTATAACTCAGTGCAGGCAATGGATGGGAAAGGTGTATTAACGATTTCCGTTTCAAAAAGCCAGACAGGTTTTGAAAACCAGTCAGGTTTGGTAATCAGGATAACGGATACCGGTAAGGGCATTCCCTCCGAAATAAAAAGCAAAATTTTTGATGCCTTTTACACAACCAAATCTGCAGGCGAAGGCAGTGGATTGGGTTTGTATATTGTAAAACAAATTATTGATAAGCACAAAGGTAAAGTCCGGGTGGAAAGTGAAGCTGGGAAAGGTTCAACATTTATTATTGAACTTCCTGGAACAAAAATTTAATTTAAAAGTTATATCTAATTCTAATACTGAGAAATATGCAAGATAAAGCAATTATTTGCGTCGATGATGAAAAAGTTATTTTAGTCAGTCTTAAAAGTCAGTTAAAAAAAATGTTTGGCAGCGAATACCGGTATGAATTTGCAGAGGATGCACTGGAAGCCTTTGATATAATTGAGGAACTGGATTCTGATCAGATTAAAATAGTCATAATAGTTTCTGACTGGCTAATGCCTGGCATGAAGGGAGACGAATTTCTGATTAAAATTCATGAAAGATATCCAGGGGTTGTAACAATTCTTTTAAGCGGACAGGCAGATGAAAAAGCAATTCAACAAACAATTGAAAAAGCACAATTGCATTGTTTTTTGCACAAACCATGGAATGAAGAAGAATTGTTTGAAAAACTCAGTTCCGGATTAAAGAAATTGGATTAATTACCTGAGAAATTTACATCTATGAAAAAATCAATCGTCATTTGTGTTGACGACGAGAAAATAGTTTTAATCAGTTTAAAAGCACAACTGCAAAGATCCCTCAGTTCAGAAATTACAATTGAAACTGCAGAAAGTGCAGAAGAAGCCTTATCGATTGTTGAAGAGGCTTTGAATAATAATTTTGATTTGCCTGTCATTATTTCAGATCAGATAATGCCTGGAATGAAAGGTGATGAATTTCTATCCATTGTTCATCAGAAATCAAAAAAAACACTTAATATCCTTCTTACAGGTCAGGCTGATGCTGATGCTGTCGGGCGTGCCTTAAATTCCGCAAGATTGTATCGATATATTTCAAAACCATGGGACGAGTCGGATTTAGTGATGACAATCAAAGAAGCTCTCAGGAGCTTCATGCAGGACTCAACAATAGAGGAGCAGAAGCTTGAGCTGGAAAAATACGTTGTTCAGCTAAAGGAATACAATGAAACTCTTGAACAAAAAGTTCACGAAAGGACCGTTGAACTTTTTGGGAAAAATGAAATTCTGGAACAGCAGAAAAATAAAATTGAAACCCAGAAGAATGACTTGACTACCAGTATCCATTACGCCAGGCAAATACAATCTGCCATATTTCCAAAGAAAGATATTCTTATCGGGAATTTGCCAGAACATTTTATTTTGTTTAAACCTCTCGACATAGTCAGTGGTGATTTTTACTGGTTTAAACAGTTTAATAATTCTATTTTTATTGCTGCCAGTGACTGCACTGGTCATGGTGTTCCCGGAGCATTCATGAGTATCCTTGGTATTACTTCCCTGAATGAAATAGTTTATGCTGCCAAAACAATCAGTACAGGTGAAGTACTAAATCAGCTCAGGAATAATGTCAAGAAAACGTTAGGCCAGTCGCAGAACAATTCAACTATTAGGGATGGGATGGAAATGGCACTATGCAAAGTTGATTTTGAAGAACAAATGATCCAGTTTTCGGGGGCCTTCCGTCCAATGTATATGATAAGGGATGATCAGCTGATGGAAATAAAAGGCGATAATATGCCAATCGGCATCTATGATGAAGAAATACCGTTCACCAATGTAGAAATGCCCTTCAAAAAAAATGATATTATTTATCTGTTTTCTGATGGCTATGTGGATCAAATTGGAGGTATTGAAAGAAAAACATTTAAATCAAAAAGATTTAAGGAGCTATTGCTCAATATTCACAGACTGCCAATGAATGAACAAATGAATCTGCTGGAGAGAAATATTGAAGAATGGCAAGGTGACATTGAACAAATTGACGATATTTTGATAATTGGAATCAGATTTAATATTTAACTGTCACTTGAAAACAAAAAACTGAATTCATTTCAAACTGATTAGTAAAACAAAATAACCGGTTAAACGATCACCCTTTTCTCTTTGCATTTTTATACCTCGTTCCCTTTTCTTAAATTAGCAATCAATTTTCACTGTTGAAGTAATGTAAGCTAATAGAATATGGCACATCACAATACAATAAAAAATTATAGCAGGCTTTCAGATAGAATAAATCTTTTTCCACAGGGAGCTGCCCCATCCGATCTTCTGTTCGAAATACTCAAAATTCTTTTTACAGAAAAGGAAGCAGGCTTGGTTAGCCTTTTGCCAATAAAGCCATTCACTTCAGAAAAAGCTGCAAAAATCTGGAAAATGAGAAAGCCCGAAGCTGAATTGATATTGAATGATCTTGCCGACAGAGGGCTGCTTCTTGATGCTGAAACTAAAGAGGGGATTTTATATTCGATGCCACCGCCTATGGCTGGTTTCTTCGAGTTCTCCCTGATGCGTTACAGGAATGATATTGACCAAAGAGCCTTGTCATCTCTCCTTTATACTTATCTTAATCAGGAGGATGATTTTGTCACGGAACTTTTCGCCGGTGGCGATACCCAGCTCGGGAGAACATATGTAAATGAAAATGTGCTATCGAATGAAAACTCCTTACATATTCTGGACTATGAAAGAGCGTCTGAGGTAATAAAGACAGCCAGTGTTATTGGTATAGGAACATGTTATTGCAGGCATAAGATGCAGCATGTCGGAAAAAACTGTCAGGCACCGCTGGATATATGTATGACATTCAATGGATGCGCCGATTCCCTTACCCGACATGGAATTGCAAGGAAAGTTGATATTGCTGAAGGACTTGATATTCTCCAGGTAGCCCGCGAACATAATCTTTTACAGATTGGAGAAAATGCACAGGAAAATGTCAGCTTTATCTGTAATTGCTGTGGATGTTGCTGTGAAGCATTAACGTCTGCCAGAAAGCTTGGATTCCTCAATACTGTTTTCACAACAAACTTTATTCCTGTTATTTCCGAAGATAATTGCGACGGTTGCGGAAGATGTGTTACCCTCTGCCCGGTTGAAGCAATGACGTTGGTTTCTGGAAACGATCCGGTTAATCCTAAAAGGAAAAAAGCTAAGCTAAACCCTAAAACCTGTCTTGGATGCGGAGTATGTCTGACTGCCTGCCGGAAAAATGCCCTTAAGCTTGAGTCACGTGAAAAACGCATTATTACGCCCGTTGATTCTGTTCACAGAATTGTTTTGATGGCAATTGAAAGAGGTAAGCTTCAAAACCTGATATTTGATAATCAGGCTTTCTTTAGTCACAGAGCTATGGCGGCAATCCTGGGTGTCATTCTAAAGCTTCCACCCATAAAACAGGCTCTTGCCAGTGAACAGTTCAGGTCGCGGTATCTCATTTCCCTGATCAACAGGCATAATACCTGATGCTAAGATATTATACAAACTTTAATCCTTTTCCTCCTGATCTCCATTACTGCATTTTCACAATTTGTCTTTCCTTATGCTTAATGAAATTATTTTTCCAAAAAATACCCGGCATCCTTAAACAGAATTCTCTGATTTTTGTTGTAAATGAAACTACATCAATAAAAATGAGAATTATTTCTGCAATTATACTGGTAGTATTATTTATAACTTCCTGTAAAGATAAAAAGCCCGGTAAAGCTATGGCTGTTGCGCCACGGGAGTACTCAGTAATTACCGTAAATCCTAAAAATGTAACAATCCACGAGGATTTTCCCGCTACCATTGAAGGACAGCAGGTTGTAGAGATAAGGCCAATGATAAGCGGATATCTTCAGGATATTTTTGTCAATGAAGGCGATTATGTTAAGAAAGGGCAGCTTCTTTTTAAAATAAGAAATCCCATGTATGAGCAACAGGTGATAACGGCTAGAGCAAGCATCAACCGGGCTGAAGCTGATGTCAACACTGCCGAACTGGAAATAGATAAGATACGACCGCTTGTAGATAAACAGATAGTGAGCGATTACAGGCTAAAATCTGCCCAACTTAACCTTGAATCAAGAAAAGCTGCACTGGAACAGGCGAAGGCTGAACTTTCCAATGCGGAAACAAATCTTGCTTACACATTTATCAGAAGCCCGATTCATGGGATCATTGGAACTTTTCCATACAAGCAAGGTGCCCTGGTAAGCAGCAATAGTCAGGACGCATTAACCAATCTCTCGAATATTGATACTGTATTAGCTTATTTCTCATGGAATGAAAAACAACTGCTTGACTTTCTTTCCGACTCACCGGGTGAAAGTCTTTCAGAAAAAATTAAGAGTATTCCGCAGGCGACACTCATTCTCGCCAATTCAACCGAGTATCCCGAAAAAGGACGGATTGTAATGGCAAGTGGAATGATTTCTACACAAACCGGGTCGGCAACCTTCAAAGCAATATTTCCCAATAAAGAAGGATTGATTCGCAGCGGAGCCAGTGCCACAATAAGAATCCCTGAAGTGAAACACAGTGTTCTGGTAATTCCTCAGAGTGCAAGTTATGAGCTGCAGAATAAGTATTTTGCTTATAAGGTCGATTCTGCCAATATTGTTGCTGCTGTTGCATTTGAGCCTGTCCCATCTGATGACGGTCAATCATTCCTTGTTACAAAAGGGTTAAAGCCTGGCGACAGGATCGTTGTTGAGGGAATAAATTCTCTTAAAAACGGCGTTAAGATCGTACCAAAGGAGATCCCCGCCGAACAGAATGAAAAAAAATCTGAATAGAAAGAATAATGTTTAAAAGATTTATAGGACGTCCGGTACTAAGTACTGTTATTTCAATAATCATTTTCATGCTCGGAATTTTAGGCCTCGTTAGTTTGCCAATCGAGCAATATCCCAATATAGCGCCTCCAACCGTAAGTGTATCAGCCAATTACCCGGGAGCAAATGCCGAAGTGGTGCTGAATAGTGTCATTATCCCTCTTGAGGAACAGATAAATGGTGTGGAAGGTATGACATATATGACCTCAAGTGCTACAAATGACGGCAACGGATCAATTAATGTTTTTTTTAAAGTTGGAGCTGAGCCTAACATGGCCGCAGTTGAGGTACAGAACAGAGTGTCATCAGCAGCAGGGATCCTGCCAGCGGAAGTGACAAGAGCCGGGGTCTCTGTACGAAAGCAGCAGGCCGGTAACCTTCTTATTACTTCCCTTTACAGTGAGAATCCTGAGTATGATCAGCTTTTTCTGCAGAACTACGTAGATATAAATATTCTGCCTAAACTTAGAAGAGTAAATGGTGTCGGAGGGGCCTCATCTTTCGGTTCGGCGATCTATTCAATGCGTATATGGTTAAAATCAGATCTTATGGCCGTATATGGTATAGTGCCGGCCGATGTTGTTTCCGCACTTAACGATCAGAATATTGAAGCCGCTCCCGGCCGTTTTGGTGAACAGGGTGATCAGAGCTTTCAGTATGTGATCAGATTCACCGGCAAACTGAAAACCGTTGAAGAGTTCGAGAACGTTATTATACGGGCAGAAGCTAACGGACAGTTTTTAAAGTTGAAAGATGTGGCACGCGTTGAGCTGGGATCCCTTTCTTATAACAGCGATGTGCAAATGAATGGACTTGAGGCCACTACCATCGCGATATCACAGACCGCAGGTTCGAATGCACGGGATGTTATAAATCAGTGCCTTCAGGTTCTTGAAGAAGCTTCGAAGTCGTTTCCTGAAGGAATAGAGTATAAAAACCTTGTCAATGCAAATGTATTTTTGGATGAGTCGATAGAAAAGATCCTGCGGACTCTACTTGAGGCATTCATTCTGGTCTTTATTGTAGTCTACATCTTCCTGCAGGATTTCCGATCAACTCTTATTCCAGCCATTTCAGTACCAGTAGCAATTGTAGGTACCTTCTTCTTCCTGTACCTTTTTGGATTCAGCATCAACCTTCTGACACTTTTTGCTTTACTTCTGGCTATCGGAATTGTAGTTGATGATGCGATAGTTGTGGTAGAGGCTGTCCATGCAAAACTCGACCAGAATTATTCCTCTCCTTATAAAGCCTCGGTTGATGCCATGAGTGAAATATCTACCGCAATTGTTTCAATAACACTGGTTATGGCTTCAGTTTTTATTCCTGTCACATTTATAACCGGCTCTTCCGGAGTGTTTTATAAACAATTTGGCGTAACGCTCGCCATTGCAATAATATTATCAGCAATAAATGCACTGACCCTCAGCCCTGCCCTTGCGGCTATTTTCCTGAAACCTAAAAACAATGAACATAAGAAACCAAGATTTTTTGAACTGTTCGATGCCGGCTTTGAGGCAGGAAAAACAAAATATGTAAGATATGTGCGATATTTCTCGGGTAGGAAATGGCTGGTAATGTCGGTAATTGTACTTTTCAGCATTGGATTTTTCGTACTTCTGAAGATAAGGCCATCAGGATTTGTTCCGGAAGAGGATATGGGCGCCGTTTTTATAAGCATTAGCCTTCCCCCGGCAGCTTCGCTCGAAAGAACTGCGGTAGTAGCTGAACGCGTCGACAGCATTGCAAGAACAATTCCCGAGGTAAATAATATACTGAGGTTGACCGGTTTCAATTTTATTGCCGGATCAGGCAGTTCATATGCAATGATTATCCTTGACCTGAAGAAATGGAATGAAAGGAAAGGAGTTACCAATGTTGATATTATTCAAAAGATTATTCAGAAAACTTCAGTTATAAAAGATGCACATCTGCAACCATTTTCACGTCCTACCATTCAGGGATTTGGTATAAGTGGTGGCTTTACATTCGAGCTGCAGAATTTAGAGGGACACTCAATTGAAGAATTCAACAAGACTGCTCAGGATTTTCTTGCCGCACTCAACAAACGGCCCGAGATAATGACAGCTTATACAACATTTAATCCTGATTTCCCGCAGTACCTGTTATCTGTAAACGTCCCTAAAGTAAAACAGGCAGGCCTAACCGTATCAGGTATTATGTCGGCAATGCAGGGATTCTTCGGAGGAATATATGTTTCAAATTTTAACCAGTTCGGCAAGCAATACCGGATTATGGTTCAGTCCGATGCTCAATACCGGACAAGTCCCGAATCATTAAACAGTATAATGGTCCGAACCGGGGATGGCTCCATGGCACCGGTCACCGAATTTATTAATCTTACAAAAGTGTATGGTCCGGAACGTCTTTCACGCTTCAACATGTATCTTTCTATTTCTGTGAACGGGAGTCCCAACAAAGGCTACGGCTCAGGTGATGCAATGAAAGCTATAAGTGAAGTTGCAGCACAGACACTCCCTGCAGGTTTTTCATACGAGTATTCGGGAGTGAGCCGTGAAGAACAAAACGCCAGTTCACAGACAATATATATCTTCATACTCAGTCTTCTCTTTGTTTATTTCCTGCTGAGTGCTCTTTATGAAAGTTATTTCCTTCCGCTCGCTGTTATTCTGTCACTCCCGATAGGCCTGGCTGGCATATTCATTTTTGATACGATCTTCAGTATTGACAATAATATCTATACACAGATCTCAATGATAATGCTGATCGGGCTTCTTTCCAAAAATGCTATCCTGATAGTTGAATTCGCATCGACAAGGAGAGAAAAGGGCATGTCTATCGTTGAAGCAGCTGCGGATGGCGCAAAGGTTCGTCTTCGTCCGATCCTCATGACATCCCTTGCTTTTATAATTGGGATTACGCCGCTCATGTTCTCCATTGGCGCTGGTGCGAGCGGAAACAAGTCAATAGGCTTTTCGGCAGTAGGTGGAATGTTTTTCGGTACACTCCTGGGGGTTCTTGTGATCCCTTCACTATTTATTATTTTCCAGACTCTCCAGGAAAAACTCACAAAAAAGAAAGTTATTGAAAGAGATACAAATGACTAAAAGATCGGAAAGATTACCAATGCTTCTGTGGAATAGAATTTGGCCGGTGTTTCTATTACTTGTTTTACTATTCATCACAGGATCATGCAAAGTAATGCAACTGGGAAAATTTCAGGAACCCAAGGCAGATGAAAATCTTTACAGAGATCTGGATGTATCTGATTCTTCGGATATTGCATCTGTCCCATGGCGTGAAATGTTCACAGACAGCTGTCTTCAGGTTATAATTGAAAAAACTATCAGCAATAATCCTGACATGCTGGTTGCCATTGCAAGGATAAAGAAAGCTGAAGCAGCATTCAGTCAAAGCAGGGCAGAGTTTTTTCCATCTCTCAACGTAGGGGCCAATGCAACATTTCAAAGCGGATCGGGAGGGGTTGGAGTTCCTGAAATATATCAGCTCTTTGGAAGTACAAGCTGGGAAGCCGATATATGGGGTAAGTTCCGGAGTGCAAAACGGGCAAACCTGGCATCACTACTGGCAAGTGAAGCCTTTAAAAGAGCAGTAACAACAGATCTGATAGCTTCTGCTGCAATGAATTATTTCAACCTTCTTGCTCTCGATGCACAACTCGACATCACACGCAGGACGCTTGAAAAAAGAATCAGCAATACCGAAACCATGGAGGCCTTAAGAGATAATGATGTGATAACAAGCGCTGATCTTGTGCTCAGCCAGGCCAGCCGCTATTCAACAGAAGTAATTATCCCCGATCTTCTTCAACGCATTTACGAAACTGAAAATACCCTGAGTCTCCTTATGGGACAGGTTCCCGGACCAATAGTCAGAACTACGCTGGATAAGCAGGATATGGCTGAGGATCTCAAGGCAGGAGTACCTGCAAAGCTTCTGGCAAATAGACCAGATGTTCTGGAAGCAGAATACAGACTTAGGTATTTTTATGAAACTGCAAGATCAGCCAGGGCTAACTTTTACCCTTCACTTACGATAACTGCCAGGTCGGGACTTACTGAAACAAGCTTAGATGCTCTTTTTAACAAGCCCGTTTTTTTCTATAACATAATCGGAGGTCTCGTACAGCCAATTTTCAACTATGGGCTGAACAGGCAAAGACTATTATCTGCAAAAGCCGATTTTGAGGAGTCTCAGGCATCATTCAGAAAGATAATCCTTACGGCAGGGAGTGAGGTAGCTAATGCTATGCACAGTCACGAAACCGCAACAAATAAAATTTCAATCCGTGAGAAACAAATCGGATATCTTGAGAAGGCAGTAGATTACACTACAGAGCTTTTAAAATATTCTTCGACAACAAGCTATATCGATGTGTTGACCTCAGAAGTAAATTTACTTTCTGCCCAGCTTAATGGTGTTAATGATAAGCTCGAACAACTTCAGTCAATTGTTGCATTGTATCAAAGCCTGGGTGGAGGATGGAGGTAGAGGAGGTGTGCGGTGTGCGGTGTGCGGTGTGCGGTGTGTGGGGTTCAGAATACCAACCCGGTCAGCCATCCCCAGATCACATAACGTATAAATTTCCCGGCGAGCATGGACACAGCAGTGATCAGGATGTTTGACCGTAATAAGCCAAGACCGACAGCAAAAATATCTCCTACAAACGGAACCCAACAAAAAAATGCAAAAATTGCACCACGTTTATAAAGCCTGTTATGCCATTTCTCAATGGTTTCCCGCTTTATGCGAAGATACTTTTCAATCCACTCCCATTTCCCCAGATAGCCAATTGCATAACTGCTCATGCCACCCAGCCAGTTACCTGCAGTTGCTACAAGAACAGCTGTATAAGCATCAGTACCGCTGATAATGAGGTAGGAGAGCAACGCTTCGGAACTGAAAGGAACTACTGTAGCCGCCAGAAAACTGGCAAAAAATAATCCCCAAAGGCTGTAATTAAATAGTCCTTCGGTCAATTCAGATATCTATTATACATACAATATAAATTGTACCAGAGACGCTGCCCAAAATTAGGATTTTCAAATATAGCATTTTTAGTTGCACGCCGGATTCTTCTTTTATGTATACTGCAGCTTTTATTGGTACGCTGTAGATCTTATAACAAAATCTTTCACGGTGATGTACTGGTTTTTCGAGCTCGTCAATCATTAAGTACAACTATAAAATTAATATAAAATATTACCACTACTTAATTACCGCTACTTAATTTGGAAATGCGGTATTATTATTCCCAACCGATTGAATGTGGGTCGCGGTCATAGCCGTCAACCGTAGGAATTTATTGGAAAGAAATTTGACAAAATAATTATCTACTCTCTCCTTAGTTTTGTATTCTTCTTGTGGGTTCCACTCCTAAATCCCCGGGGGACTTTGAGTTTTGTCATGTAATTAAATTTGAGTTTCTCCATGAAATTAATTGATGAAAGCGAATCCAAATCATTTTGACGAACCTTAGGTCCCCCTATATTGGGGGATTTAGGGCATAGCCATCAATCTAAGACCAGTTATATGTATGATAATATGTATGCTATGTAAATTAAATTCCCCCTCCTTTCGAAGGACTACGCTTAATACACATCTTTTCCTCTTAGCTTTTTTTATACTCACCCCCAACCCCATATCCGTCAACTTAAGGAAAATAAAAAATCATATTAAATTGATATTCATACATATACATTTCCCCTCCTTT
>JBBRSO010000063.1:0-17034 GCA_038245405.1 Bacteroidales bacterium | reverse complement strand
GCATTATATTTAGCCCTTGTTATAAACAGGCGTTCATTTACATCAGTCCCGGCTGTCAAGTCCTGGTTTTTCAGTCCGGCCATTCTGCCTCGACAAAAAAACAGTCCGGGCGAAAAGTCATGATTCGTTAAAAGCCGGTTTGTCATGGTTTGCTAATCTATTTCTTTGTCTTGTTGTTTCAACACGCTTGTTTATAACATGCCTGTAATCGTAACTGGTTAGGTTTATATCTCTTATGGACATAACTCATATTTTGTAACAAAACATTGATAATCCGAGCGTTAATAAAATAGTTGAGTTTTTCATCTGTTTTTTGTTCTAATCTCGATGTTTGTTATTCGCAGCGTAATACGAAGATAATAAATTACTCTCACTTATTCTTTCTTCTCATTAAAAAATATCAAGGCTATCTAACGGACTTTTTATCTGATCAAATCCTTTTGTTGTTACATGAGTATAAATCTCTGTCGTCTTGGTGCTTGAATGCCCAAGTAAATTCTGAATATACCTTATATCTGTTCCGTTTTCAAGAAGATGTGTCGCAAAACTGTGCCTAAGGCAATGAATTCCTGCTTTCTTTTTAATTCCTGCTTTCTTTAGTGAATCTTTCATTATTGCTTGTATGCTTCCTGTTGAGTACTGACCTCCTGTTGCTCCCTCAAAAAGCCAATCTTCTGGCTTATATTCTTCGAAGTACCTATTTAACAACTCAAGAAACTTTACAGATAGCAAAGTATACCTGTCCTTCTTCCCCTTTGCCTGAGCTACCCTGATCTGCATCCTGACCGAATCAATATCCGCCAATTTTACATTAATTATCTCACCAAGCCTTAATCCGGCTGAATATGCCAGCATCAGTATAGTTTTGTGTTTAATGTTTTCTGTTACTTTAAACAGATTTCCTACTTCTTCTACATTTAACACAACAGGTAGTCTTTTCTCTTCACGTGGCCTGTCAACCAAATATACCTTTCTCTGACCACCCAATACACGTTCATAATAAAACTTAATCGCATTTATTGACTGATTCTGATATGATGAGGATACTTTCCTTTCCATAACAAGATACCTTAAAAATCCTGTAATCATCGATTCATCTATCTTTCCTATCTCTAACTTATGGTAAAAGTTGATAAATTCCTCAAATAAACCCTTGTAAGTTTTTATTGTATTCTCACTGTATCTAAGTTCCTTTAGTTTCAGAATAAACTCTTCCGGACAATCTCTGTAATTTGGAATATCGAAATGAGAAATCCTTGGTTTTGAAATTTTGCCTTCTGTTTCTTCTTCATATATATAGTGGAGCTTCTGATCTTCTGCGACAGTCTTAATCTCTTTAAGGAATCTATCTGCAAATGGTACGCTCCACCATTTATTTTCTTTATTCCATTTATTAAATGGGATACTTTTTATGACAGCAACCAGTTCATTATTAAAACCAAATATTACCTTAAGTCTTCCTGAAATTGTTTTTATAAGAATAACATCGTTCTTGCCGATAATTCTTTTGACATCCCCCTTTGAAGTTATTTCAATGTCCTCTGTAATAATAAGTTCTGTTATCCTTTCTTTAAAATAGTCCTTAATAAGATCCAGATTCCCCGGATAGTTTGGTGCTGTCCAGTAAAACTGTTTCCCATCCCATCTACTATACTTCAATCCAGATATAAACCTTGTATCAGCTTCATTTTTTGGCAGTTTTAAAACAATTTTACGCCCTAATACAGTTACAGAAACTCCCTTGTTCCAATTATTATACTTCGGTTGTTGTTGGATTGGATCAGGTTTCCCCTGATCCGGAATTGTTCCATCATTAGATAATTTGCCAGGATATTCTATCTCCGGAAAAAGACTTTTCAATTGATCAAAAGCCTCCTTATTATAAGGTATATGCCAGGCCTTTTGAGTTTGACTCCATTTTGCATCAGTTATCTTCTTAATTTTCGATGCAATCTCCTGATTATAGGGAAAATCTATTTTGATCCTGTCTTCATCCCTGTGTTTTATTCTACTTGCTTTCATCACAGTAATGGTTTTAAGAATAAAATTGTTAAGAAAATAATTATGTTTATAGATTATATGGAGGGATAATCGTAGTCACACTACGCATATACAACTTATATTGCTGTATATGCACACTTTGAATTATCTCATTATTAAGTGTTATGTTTTGTTATCATATTGTAACTTCTCATTATTCACTTCTCACCCCTCACACCTCTCAGCTTCCGTAGCTTCAGCGTAGGAGGCTCACAACTCACACTATTTCATTATCGAATCATAGATCGCCTGCAATATCCCGGTCCTGATATTCATATCCGAAACCAGATTATTATTCCGGGTAGGATAGACCCTGTTGCAGAGAAACACATAAGAAATGTCGTGTACTGGATCAACCCACACAAATGTTCCTGTATATCCGGAGTGACCGAAACTTTCCGGAGATGCCCCTCTGGTGGGGTATGAGTCCTTTTGCGGAAGAGAGGCATTATTCAGAGAAGGCTTATCAAATCCGAGTCCTCTGCGGTTATTATTCTCCGGAAACTGCACTCGTGTGTATTCTTCCAATACATCATGGCTGATGATTTGCTGCCCGCCATATTCTCCCATTCTGCGATAAAGTTCCATAAGCTTCATAAGATCGTTGGCATTCGAAAATAAACCTGCATGACCAGAGATTCCTCCGAGCATTGCCGCACCCTCATCATGCACAGTACCATGTAAAAGCTGTTTTCTGAAAAGAGAGTCATATTCTGTTGGCACAATTCTGTCGATCGGGTATTTTTCGTAAGGATTAAATCCCATCTCCATTGCCCCAAGCTTTTTATAAACACTGTCAGTCACAAATTCATACCATTTCCGTCCTGATAATCTTTCTATTATCTCCGGTGCAATTATAAATGTGAGATCGGAATAGACATACTTTTTCTCTCCAAGCTTACTTTTCTTTATTTCGCTGAACATCTTCTTCCTGTAGTTCTTATTGATATACAGTCCCTGTGCCACTTCAAGAGGATATTTTTTTGTCAATTCAGAATTGTAAGTGCGCCGTTTGAATTCGCCGTTTTCTTTCATAGTCTCTTTCCAGAAAGAAATATATGGTGCAAGACCGGCCTGGTGGGTAAGGAAGTCCCTCATTCCTATATTACCTTTATTTGTTCTTTTGAAATCAGGCAAATAATATCCAAGAGTCTGATCGGGTGAGAATTTCCCCTCACTGTTTAGAACCATTAAGCCTGCCAGCGTAGATGAGATTTTTGTTACCGACGCCAGGTCATACAGATCATCCGCTCTGAGAGGAATTCTTTTGTCATATGTCTGAAAGCCATAAGCCTTATTGAACACAACAACACCTTTCCTTGCGACCATTACAACACATCCCGGGAAGGCATTTGCCTTAAGTCCGGCATTAACTAAAGAATCAATTTCAGGATTCAGTATATTTGAAGACATGCCCGCATTTTCAGGCAATCCATACTTCAGACGGAGATCGCCGGGAGTGAGGATGCCAAAACCGAAAGGCCATTTTTCATTTATGGTAACAGGAAGCGTGCCTTTTGCCCCGATCCCTCCGAAGAGGAGCTGAGCAGAAAGATCCTCGGTATAATCATTCTCCTGGTATGCCATAACTAAGCCGTTCACATTTTTCAGAGCTTCTATCTTAGCAGCTCCATACGGGTTACCAAACCATGTAATTATAGTCTTATTATTATGTGTAAGCTTTTCAAGGAAGCTATTTAGACCGGGTGTTATGCCGAAACCCGTATTTGGACTCTGATCCAATCCAAAAACACCTCCAATAACAAGGCTGTAATCATGAAGCTTCTTTAATAATTTATTTACTGAAACAGTATCATCAGGATCAACAAAATACTGATCTGCAGGAAAATAATCAGAAATTCTTTTTTGAAATAATGAAGGTTCCGTTCTGTTTATAGAAATCGAGGCAATCCTTTGTTTGCTCAGATTGCTTACAGGAATAATCTGCCGGTCATTAATGAGCACTGTTAATGCGTTGGCATAGAGATCGCGTATAAGAGCATTCGATATCATAGGCGACAACTCTTTTGTAATGTTCTTTTGAATAATAGTCTTTGGTTTATTTAATCCCGACCAATACTTCACCGCAAGTATCTTACGGCATTTAAGTGCGATATCTGCAGCTGAGAGTTTTTTCGCTGCAATATAATTCTTTGTCTCTCTGATAGTGGCTTCCACATCGGTAACAAACTCTACTACATCATTACCTGCTTCAAGGGCTTTCGCATCGGCCTCCCCCGGTTTAAAAAATTTTGTTACACTTTGCATATTCATTGCATCGGTAACAATAAGACCCTTGTAAACAAGCTCCTTCTTCAAAAGGTCAGTTATGATTAAATGCGATAAGGTTGAAGGAAGGCCTGTAGAAGTGTCAAGAGAAGGAAGGTTGAGATGTGCCACCATTATGCTTCCAATTCCTTCCCCAATGAGCTTCCTGAAAGGATATAGTTCAATGCTGTCTAATCGTGCCCTGGAATGAGTGATTACAGGTAAATCAAGATGGGAATCAACATTTGTATCACCGTGGCCCGGAAAATGTTTGGCTGTTGCAAGAATCCCGTTATCCTGCAATCCTTTCATATACATAATTGCCTTTGAAGCAACATTTTCCCTGTCTTCTCCAAAGGACCGATAATTGATCACAGGATTCCCGGGATTTACATTGATATCCGCATCGGGAGCGAGATTCATTTGCATACCGAGTCTTTTAAACTGCATTGCCACCGCTTTCCCGAACTGATAGATCAGTGAGTCATCTTTAATAGCGCCGAGCGTCATCTGATAAGGGAATTTCTCAATATGGGATAGCCTCATGCCAACTCCCCATTCTGCATCCATTGTAATAATCAGAGGAACTTTGGAGATCTTCTGGTAGTAATTGGTCAGAATAACCTGTTTTTCAGGAGTTCCTTCAAAAAAGATAATTCCCCCAACACCATATTTTCTGATTATATCACTTATCTCAACTTCATTAGCTACATCATTGAATGAATAGCTTGCAATCCAGATACATTGAGCAATCTGCTGGTCAATTGTAAGAGTTTTCATCACAGAATCCACCCATGGGTGATTCATATATTTCAGGAAAGGGGGATCTATACCTTGTGCATTTAATGTTACAGCAGGTACTGAAAAGAGTAGGAGGATCAGTAAATAGCGGGGTTTTAATCTTGAAAACATCTGTATCAGGAGGTCTTTAAATATTTATTATAAACTTCTTTATTACGTTCCAGAAGGGCTACTGAAACTTCATATGCTTTGGTGCTGTCTTTGGATTTGAGGGCTTTTATTAATTCTTCCTGATATTTCATTGTATAATCTTTTTCACCTTCAATATTCCCATATATCAGATTTCTCATCCTTGGAAGGAGGGAATAAACAGGTTCCAGACTTATCAGGATGATCGGGTTGTGAGTTGATTTTGCAAGACTCATATGAAATCTGTTTATGAGGTCAACTTCACTCTGAGTATTGTCAGGGTTACATTTTACAAGGTCAGAAAGGTTTTTCTGTAGTGTTTTTATATCACTTTCCGTACAGTTTCTGGCAGCAAGTCTTGCTATTTCAGGTTCAAAAAGACGTCTGACTTCAATAATCTGAAGGATCAGATCAGAGTTAAACCTTAAATCGTAAAAAAGATGAAGCGAATTGATAGCGTCCTCAATTTTGAGCTCGGTGACATATATTCCGCTTCCTTTTTTAATATCGATTAGCCCACGTGCGCTTAGTCTCCTGAGAGCTTCCCGTAAAGCAGTACGGCTAACAGCAAACTGTGTACACAGGTCTTTTTCCGAAGGCATTTTTGTACCGGGAATAAGCTTCTTCTCCCTTATTGCCTCCTCAACCTTGCGTTCTATCTTCTGACTGAGAGTCAGTCCTGTTCCGATCTTAGTAAAGAGATCCTGCATGTTACCTGATTGTTATTTATTAAAAGAAACTTAACTATTGTCATGGTTTATTAAATGGGTAAGATTAAATTATACAAAGTTCAAGTATTATCACTGGTAGTTTTCCCTGTAAAACTCCAGTGCCTTTTTTACGGAACCATGCTGCATCAGTAAAATTCTTGCAGCTTCTCTTTGAATATTCAACTCCTCTACAATCATTCGTGTTCCCCGTTCGATAAGTTTTTTATTAGTTAGCTGCATATTAACCATCTTATTGCCCTTTACCCTTCCGAGTTTTATCATTACTGTTGTTGTAATCATATTCAGAACCATTTTTTGAGCGGTCCCTGCTTTAAGCCGGGTACTGCCGGTAACAAATTCGGGACCAACCACCACCACAATCGGGATCTCGGTAGCTTCAACAAGTTTTCCGCCAGGATTGCAGGTAATACATCCGGTCAAGATCCCGTTCTCCCTGGCTTTATTTATACCTCCAATAACATAGGGAGTAGTCCCTGAAGCTGCAATACCGATAACTGTATCTTTTGAGTTTATATTAAAAATCTCAAGCTCTTTCCATGCTTTATTAGGATCATCTTCTGCTGATTCAACTGCCTTGCGTAATGCAACTTCCCCTCCCGCAATTAATCCAAGAACCATGGTATCAGGAACTCCGAATGTAGGAGGAACCTCTGAGGCATCAAGTACCCCGAGTCTTCCGCTGGTTCCTGCTCCCAGATAAAAGATCCGCCCGCCCTTTTTCATACTGCCAACAATCCGGCTAACAAGTTTCTCGATCTGAGGAATAGCTTCCCTGACGGCTATATGAACTTTTGAATCTTCAAGATTAATATTAGTAAGCAATTCTTTTACTGTCATCTTGTCAAGATTCTCAAAATTTGATGATGATTCGGTAATGCTTATATTTTGTTTTATATTTTCTGAATCCGGCATTTTATAAAGAATTAAGATTATTTATGTGATAAGTAATAAGGTTAGTCATTGGAGAAAGGGTAAAGGTTCCGGGTTTCAGGTTATACTTAATTAATGATTCTTCAAGATATGATCTGAAATGAACCGCAATGCTTCCTGTAAAGTGAACCGGAAGAGAGTCCGATTCCGGGTATTGAAGAATGTTCCTGATAATGAATTCTTCAAAGCTTGTAGTTACTATTTCCTGTAATTCAGGTATATGAATATTGGCAGAAATAAATTTTGCATACTGCCCCAAAAACCTGTTAGGAAAAGGTTTCATATAAACACTCTCTAAAATTTCTGCAGGTGTAATCTTATAGGTTTCAAAAAAAAGGTCACTTACCATCTTTGGAACTTGTTTTTTCAATACTGCTGAAATAAGTTTTCTGCCAATTACAGCTCCGCCTCCTTCATCACCAAGTATATAGCCCAGAGGAGAAACATTTGATATTATTCGCGAACCGTCGTAATAACATGAATTGGAACCCGTTCCCATAATACAGGCAATACCGGGGTCGTTCTGACATAATGAACGTGCAGCTCCAAGGAGATCAGTATCTATGCATATATCCCCGGCTGAGAAGAATTTGCGGAGAGCTTCCTTTACAGTGTTGTTTTTTGCTTCACTGTTACAGCCGGTACCATAGAAAAATATTATTTTGAAAGAATATCCCGAAATGCGGGAGACCTCCTTCTGTAAAAGAAGATAAATCTCTTCTGAAGAAAGAAAAAATGGATTAATACCTGATGAAAATATTGATTCCTGTGAAACGCCATCCTTTATTATTTTCCACTCTGTTTTTGTTGAGCCGCTGTCAGCAACTAGAATCATAATAACTTGTTATATTAACTATACTCTTGTAAATAAATATTTTGAATCGTTAAATTGCTTCTTTTTTAATGAAATACGATATACAAAAATATTAATTTTATTGATGTTTTTTGTAAGATGTATGACAAATTTGAAAATCTTTCTAATTTTGACTTAAAATTATTAAAATTCACTCCAACAACTCCTGTGAATGAAAAAGAATCTTTTAAAACGAACATCAGTTCTGTTTTTCTTGCTGATAATAAACCTTTTAACAGTTTATTCTCAGGAAAACAGTAGGATTAACCGGATTGTATCGGATAAAATCACGAAATGGAAAAACCCTTTACCGCAATGGCAGCATATAGCTAAACCTAAGCTTGACTCAATTCTCGTATGGAAAGATCACAACGAACTTATCCTGTATTTTGCCCCTGGTTTATCTTATTATCCCTTCAGGGAAGAAAGTTGCCTGCTCTTTATGCAATCCATTAAGAAATCACTCGGCAGAAGATTCAAAAAGTATCAGATTGAAGCTGTGACTAATAATTCCAATATTTATCAGCTTATACCGAACTATTATCGAAGAACGACTCCGGTTGATACTTCCAGACTTCCTATAATAAATAGAAAAAGGCCAGTCTTGGTAAAGAAAATATCTGCAAATGATCCGGTGAAGGGTCTCGCAGGAAACTCAGTTGCACTGTGGAGCAGTCATGGCTATTATTTTGAAATGAACCTCGACCGCTGGGAATGGCAGCGGGCCAGGTTATTTGGAACTGTGGAAGATGTCTTAACAATGGGCTATGTTGTGCCTTACCTGACGCGAATGCTTGAAAACTCAGGAGCAAATGTATTTTTACCCCGGGAAAGGGACACTCAGATCCATGAAGTTATTGTAGATAACGACAGATCATCAGGTAATTCTGAACTTTTAATAAACTTTAATGATAAAGTTGAGAAAATAAAGGAAGGTTTTCTGATGCTTGATACCTTGTTTCCCGGCAAAAATCCTTTTAAATCCGGAACTTCACTTCGCATAAATAATGATTCGGCTGTTTTTGTACCGGAAATACCGGAAAAAGGTGATTATGCAGTTTATGTTTCTTATCCGGCCCGTGCTGACAACAGTCCGTCGGTAAAGTATACTGTTTATCATACAGGTGGTCAAACAGAGTATATTGTAAATCAAACAATTGGTGGCGAGACGTGGATTTATCTTGGGACTTTTCAATTCAAATCTGGGAAAAACCGGCTTAACGGATCAGTAAAGATTAGCGGGTCAGAGCACGATAATAGGTATATAGCGCTTGATGCAATACGTTTCGGTGGAGGAATGGGAAATGTTGCAAGACGACAATCACCTGAAACAGTTAAAAATCAGCTATCAGCAAATGAGAATAAGGGTAAAGGCAGCACTATATCAAAAGATCTTTCATATAATTCAGCCTTCAGGTGGAAAATAAGCGGAAAACCCAGATATATCGAAGCTGCCCGCTACTATCTTCAATATAGCGGTATGCCTGATACACTGGTATATAGTCAGAACTTAAACAAGAATGATTATAATGACGATTACCAGTCGAGAGGCAACTGGGTGAATTACCTTAAAGGCAATCCTTATGAGTCGGGGCCTATCTCAAAAGTTAAAGGTTTGGGCATTCCTGTTGATCTCTCGTTTGCACTTCATACCGATGCAGGGGTTACACCTGATGATTCTATAATAGGTACACTGGCAATCTATTCATCCGCTTCTGAAAATGGAAAATTCCCTGACGGTTCTTCAAGGATGGCCAGCAGGGATATATCGGATATTATTCAGACCGGAGTAGTTGAAGACATCAAAACAAATTTTGATCCTGACTGGACAAGAAGAGGGCTTTGGGACAAACCATATTCAGAGGCAAAGAAACCTGATGTTCCGGCGACATTGCTCGAATTACTCTCGCATCAGAATCTTGCAGATCAACGATATGGTCTCGATCCAAGATTCAGGTTCGACGTATCCCGTTCAATTTATAAGGGAATCCTCAGGTATTTGTCATATGTGGAAGGCAGGGAGTATATTGTACAGCCATTACCGGTAAGAAGTCTGGCCCTGAGACCAGTATCAGGTAAAACTATCCGGATTTCATGGGAGCCTGTAATTGACAAAAATGAACCTACATCCTGGCCAGATAGATATATTGTTTACAGCAGGGTTGGAGAAAATGGATTTAATAACGGACTAGTTGTTGACAAGACATGGGCTGATATAGAACTTGCTGCAAATGATACCATTTATAGTTTTAAGGTAACAGCGATTAATGCAGGAGGAGAAAGTTTCGATTCGGAAATTCTTTCAGCCGGCATAAACGCCAATGATACAAATATGATCGTTGTTGTTAATGGGTTTGACCGTATATGCGGTCCATCCTGGTTTGACAAAGAAAATATGGCTGGCATTGCATGGTGGAACGACAGGGGGGTTGCCTACCATAATGATTTGACCTCTGTTGGGGATCAATATGATTTTTCCCGTAAATCGGAATGGCTCGATGATGATTCTCCGGGCTGGGGAGCATCATATAATGACATGACAGGGAAAATTATTCCGGGGAACAGTTTCGATTATCCTTACATTCATGGTAAAGCAATAATGGCGTCGGGGCATTCCTTCTATTCGATATCGAACGATTATTTCTGTTCAGACAAGTTTTCTGCTCCATCCTGCAAGACCATTGACCTCATTTTCGGAGAAGAAAAATCCACTCCATCCTTCAATGATACCAATGTAGTAGATTTTAAAATCTATACTCCTGAGTTTGTGAATAGAATATCGGAACTGACTCAGAGGGGTATTAATATATTTATGTCAGGTGCTTATGTGGGTTCCGACCTGATAATCCCGGGTGATTCATCTCTGATTAAATTTGCGGCCAATACGCTCCATTTCAGACCACAAACAGGTCATGCAGTAAAAACGGGAGGAGTATATTCAACTGATTATGCCAGATCATTATTTAGAGTTAACTTAGACTTTAATACAGGTTATTCAAAATCAATATATTCAGTGGAAGCACCCGATGCAATTGAACCTGCCGGCAAGAGAGCAATCTGTTCTTTCAGGTATGCGGAAAACAATTCTTCAGCAGGGATTGCATTCAACAGCAATTATAAAACAATAATCATGGGATTCCCTTTCGAAACAATAAAAGGTGAACAACAAAGGAATCTGCTTATGAAACAGATATTGAATTTTTTTGAAAAATAGAGATCACTTATGGAAAAGAAAATCACATGTTTTATCCCATTCTCCGATAAAGAACAGGCAGAATGTTCAATAGCTTCATTAAAAGCTTCAGGGATTGTATCCAAAATTTTTATTGTAGGTGTGAAGGATCCAGGTTTTGATTTTCCTGGTCAGGATGTGCTGTTCCTTAAATCAGATGGATTCGCTTCAACCACTACCACAAAATTGATAGCCGAGAGAGCTGACACTGAATTTACTTTGATTTACAGTAAAACATTTTCTCTGGACCTCGGGAAATTTGCAATAGACAGAATGATCCAGGTTTGTGATGTCACCGGTGCCGGAATGGTTTACTCGGATTATTATGAAAACAGGAATGGCCGCCTTACAACTCATCCGGTTACCGATTACCAGGAGGGGAGCATCAGGGACGATTTCAATTTTGGATCGGTTGTAATTTATAAAACAAAAGCATTACAGGATGCCTGCAAAACCATAACTAATGAATATAGGTTTGCGGGATTATATGACCTGAGGCTGAAAGTTTCACAAAATCATTCTCTGGTTCATATTCCCGAGCTTCTGTATTCTGAAATAGAACCTGATAACCGCAAATCCGGTGAAAAACAGTTTGACTATGTAGATCCTAGGAACAGAGCGGTTCAGATTGAAATGGAGCATGCATGCACTGAATACCTGAAAAAGGTAAATGCCTGGCTTAAACCAGAGTTCAAAAAAATAAATTTCAATTCAGAAAAATTTGAATATGAGGCTTCTGTCATCATTCCGGTAAAAAACAGGTTTAAAACAATAGGAGATGCTATTAAAACGGTATTGAGCCAGCAGACAAAAATAAAGTTTAACCTGATTGTCATAGATAATTACTCTACCGACGGAACTTCAGATATTATTAACGCTTACGCGAAGACCGATAAGAGAGTTATTCATATTACTCCTGAGCGCAAGGATCTGGGTATCGGCGGTTGCTGGAATGAAGGGATATTTCATAAAGATTGTGGTAAATTTGCTATTCAGCTCGATAGTGATGACCTGTACATTGACAATGATGTAATAGAAACGGTGGTTAAGGCATTTTATGATCAACAGTGTGCAATGGTTGTAGGTTCCTATAAGATGGTAAATTTTAATCTGGAAGATATACCTCCCGGGACTATCGACCATAAGGAATGGACACCTGAAAACGGGAGAAATAATGCGCTCAGAATAAACGGTCTCGGAGCTCCCAGAGCGTTTTATACACCTGTTTTGAGAAGTATTCGTGTACCAAATGTTAGTTACGGAGAGGATTATGCAGTGGGGCTGGCAATAAGTCGTAATTATCAGATTGGGAGAATTTACCTGCCGTTATACCTATGCCGTAGGTGGGATGAGAATTCTGATGCAGCACTTGATGTTAACAAGCTGAATACTTATAACAATTATAAGGATAAGATCAGGACAATAGAATTACTGGCGCGTAAAAAGTTGAACCTTGAATAAATCTGCAGTTAAGTGTATTCTGATAAAGTAAATGACCTTTTTTCAACGCAGCTCTCAGAGTGGGAACTGGCACGAATTAATTATAGTCAGCTTCAAATGGTTAAAACCAGAAGAGTTGATTTTGGCGATTTTGAAGTCCTTGTTCAGTTTAATCCTGAGAGAATGAGATCGTCAGCAGCGAAAGTTGATTCAAAATCAATAAGTGAACGGCCATGCTTTCTGTGTTCGGCCAACAGACCTGTTCAGCAGCGGGGAGTAACTTTTGAAGACAGGCTCACAGTTCTGGTTAATCCGTTTCCTATCTTCCCAAAGCACCTGACAATCGCTTCAGAAACTCATACAGATCAACGGATTAAGCCAAACTTTACCGAGATGTTATCACTGGCAAAAGCATTACCCGATTATGTGGTCTTTTATAATGGTCCGCAATGCGGGGCTTCTGCACCTGACCATTTCCATTTTCAGGCCGGAAACAAGGGATTCATGCCAATTGAAAATGATTTTGACAAAGGAAAGAATTCCATATTGCTGAAAGTTAAAGCAGGCGTTGAAATATGGAAATGGGAAGGATATTTACGCGGGATTATAACATTAAAAGGATATGATGTAAATGCCCTTGCTGATACTTTTTTCCGTTTTTTCGATAAATTTTCAGCGTATCAGCCTGACAGACCTGAGCCAATGCTGAATATCCTTGCATATTATTGCAGCAACAGCTGGATTATTCATCTTATTCCGAGGATATTGCACCGGCCGTCCCAGTTTTTTAAAGATGGGAGCGATCAGATCCTTCTCAGTCCTGCATCAGTCGATCTTGGCGGGGTAATAATTACACCAAGGGAAGAAGACTTTCTGAAAATTACCGGCAAGGATATTGAAAATATTTTCAGACAGGTATGCATGGATGAAAGAGAAATAGAAGTTTTTTTTAACGAGTAATAATATGGGCAGTAAGAGTATTCCGGAATTGCAGGTTGGGATCATCACAGGTGAAGAGATTAGCTTCACTCTTAACACTGTTTTCACTACAGGCAAAAACGGCTTGGCAATTGATGGCAGGTGGAAGACTTTTTATGAAGGTGGCAAAATAATACTTTTAAAAGATGATACCAGAATAGAATCTGAAAACCCGATTCTGCTTTCTCCTGAAAACATTTATGATTCTTCCTTTACGATTCATGATGTTATAATAGGTATTAATTTCCACTGGCAACGTAAAGAGGATCAGGTTTTTAAAGGAAGCCTAAAGCTAATCATTGAAGAAAACAAGGTTACTGCCGTAAATGTTCTGTCAATAGAGGATTATCTTACCAGTGTGATTAGTTCGGAGATGAGTGCAACTTCTTCACCTGAACTTTTAAAAGCACATGCCGTGATATCGCGCAGCTGGTTGCTCGCTCAGATTGAGAAAAACAAAGGACATAATAAGACCAGCCGAAAATTTAATGCCAATTTAAGAACTGAAAGTGAAATTATAAGATGGTACGACAGGGAAGATCATAACAATTTTGATGTTTGCGCTGATGATCATTGTCAGCGATACCAGGGAATAACGAGGGCTTCAACGCCACTTGTAGTTAAAGCGATTGAAGAAACCTTCGGAGAAGTTCTTACCTGGAATGGATTTATTTGTGATTCACGCTATTACAAATGCTGCGGTGGTATTACTGAGTTTTTTGAAAATGTATGGGAACCCGTAAATCATCCTTATCTCCGGAGAGTAATCGATAACCCTGTCAATCCTGAAGGGTTTAATCTTGAGCTCGATAAGGAAGAGGCAGCAAAAAAATGGATTCTTGGCAATCCTGATTCATTCTGTAATACAACTGACAAAAAGATCCTCACCCAGGTTCTAAATGATTATGACCAGGAAACTCATGACTTTTACAGGTGGAATGTATCATATACTCAGCAGGAACTCAGCGATCTTGTTAAAATACGCACAGGGATTAATTTTGGTATTGTCACAGATATGGTACCTCTTGAGAGAGGAGTTTCCGGCAGAATAATAAGGTTAAAAATTCAGGGAACCTTAAAAACAATGATAATCGGAAAAGAACTTGAAATCAGGAAAGCACTTTCAAAGTCTCATCTTTACAGCTCCTGCTTTTTCATTGAGAAGATCATTGATATCAACGGGACCAGGTTTGTTTTACACGGCGCAGGGTGGGGGCATGGCGTAGGGCTCTGCCAGATAGGAGCTGCAGTTATGGGTTCAAAAGGATATTCATACCGTGAGATCCTTATGCATTATTTCAGGGAAGCTATGCTTGAAAAAAGATATTAAATAGAAGAATAAATGAATAATACCGGCAAAAAAGACCGCTCACCGTGGAGTTGGATCCCCACACTGTACTTTTTTCAGGGGGTACCCTACAGTATCGTAATGATAACCTCAGGTCTTATCTACAAAACGATGGGAATCTCAATTGCCTCGTTTGCTTTCTGGACCAGTCTTCTTTATCTTCCATGGGCGATTAAACCTCTCTGGAGCCCGTATATCGATGCAGTATCCACAAAACGAAACTGGGTTGTCTGGACTCAGCTCCTGTTGGGGGTTGCATTTATTGCCGTTGGCATATCCATGCCATTTTCCTTTTTTTACCCATTGACTATTGGCATTTTTGCCATTGTGGCTGTATCATCTGCCAGCCATGATATAGCAGCAGACGGCTTTTATATGTATGCACTTGATCAGCATAAACAGGCCTTCTTTGTCGGAATACGTTCTACATTTTATCGTTTTGCAATGCTTACCGCTCTGGGGTTGCTCCCGGTAATTGCGGGAATTGTACAAAAAAACACAGGATTGGAATCAGTTTCATTCACAGTCAGTTCAGTCGTTCCTGCAGAATATGTTCCTTTCAATCCTTCTGATATAAAAATTTCAGGCTCTGAAGGGAAACCCTCTATTTTACTTTTTCCTTCAAACCTGCAAGTGCCTGTATATCAATCAGGGAAGTCGCCACTTGATTCCACCCTGGTTTATATTGCTCTGTCTGCTCCTCCGGTAGAAGGTGAGACTGTAGTTGTTAATGTTGCACGTAAATCGGGAAGCAAGGATATTGATCTTTCAAAAAAACAGGCAGGAAGGTTTGAATTTACCAGCCTTAACTGGAATATCCCAGTAGCAGTATCAGTTAAGGTCAATCATAACCTCGCCGGGAAAGCCAATTCTGAATTTCAGGTAACTGCAGGAAACATTGCATTCAGCTGGACTGTTGCCCTGTCGATAATAGGTATTCTTTTATTGATAATTGCTATTTATAACCGGATAATGCTGCCACATCCTGTTGAGAATAGCAACAATGAAAAAATTGGATGGAGTGTCTATAAAGAAGTTTTTGTTTCCTTTTTCACGAAACCGGGAATTATACCGGCACTTATTTTCTTTTTGCTCTACAGACTGGGCGAGTCGCAGCTTGTCAAGGTGGCAACACCTTTCCTGGTAGATTCAAGGAGCTCGGGAGGTATAGGTCTCACTTCCGCCCAATATGGAATTGCGTACGGTACCATAGGAATGGTTTGCTTAACGCTCGGAGGAATCCTGGGTGGGATTACTGCTGCAAAATTCGGGTTAAAAAGGCTGATTTATGTTATGGCATTCTGCATGAATCTTCCTATCAGTGTCTACATTTATCTTTCATTTGTTCAGCCAATGCCCGGAGACCCTGCTATTTACCTTGCCATTGCACTGGAACAGTTTGGTTATGGATTCGGATTTACGGCATATATGCTTTATATGCTTCATTTTGTTGGCGAAAGCCGTTATAAGACTGCCGAATATGCAATCGGTACATCACTGATGGCATTGGGTATGATGATTCCCGGAATGATATCAGGATCGATGAAAGAGGCCCTTGGTTATCAGCACTTTTTTATCTATGTTATATTATGTTCGATACCAGGGCTTATAGCAATTAAGTTTCTTAAAATAGATCCAGGCTTCGGAATAAAAATTAAAAGCATATGAATATAAAAAATTTTACTAAAGTCGAACAATCTTTTTATGAGCGTTCAGGAAGGGCACTATATACCACAAACATACCATATATTGTTGTTCAGAATTTTCCTGACCTCGGGTTATTGACCTCTCTTCGTTTCCTTGAATGGGTGGCAGATAATCCGGAAGGAGTAATGAGTCTTCCCACAGGAAAAACTCCCGAATATTTTATAAAATGGACAGCACAATTATTGTCGGGCTGGAACAAGCCTGAGAATAGGAGGCTGATGGAGAAGAATGGTCTCTTCCTCTCTCAAAAACCGTCACTGAAAGGATTACATTTTGTACAGATAGATGAATTCTATCCTATTGATCCAAAACAACATAATAGTTTCTATGACTATGTTAAAAATTACTATATAAAAGGATTCGATCTAGATCCTGGCCGAGCTTTACTTATCAGTTCTGATGAAATAATGCTTGCAAAAGGCAAACATTATTCTGAAGTTTTTCCTGATAGCCATATTGATCTCACCTTAAGAAACAGGGAAGCGCTTACCTCACTTGAAAAACTGCAACAGGCCTCAGTGTTCTGTATTGATAACTGGTGTACAAACTATGAAAACCGTATCCGTGAACTTGGAGG
>JBBRSO010000062.1:0-17847 GCA_038245405.1 Bacteroidales bacterium | reverse complement strand
TACAAACTTCCATTTACAAAACTTAAGAAAACCGGAGTGTATAGGATAGTTGCAGGCAAAGCTGTGTCTCCCGATTTTCCTGTTTCAAATGATGTGTATAATGGGACAGCAGATTTCCTGCTAAACTATATGAGGCAACAAAGATCGGGATACAACCCGTTTGTGAAAGACTCATGCCATACACACGATGGTTACGAAATTTACGGAAAATCAATGGATTCAGTGCATGTTAAGGTCGCGGGTGGGTGGCACGATGCTGCCGACTACCTTCAATATGTTGCAACCTCTGCCAATGCAACATATCAGATGCTGTTTGCATATGCTGAAAATCCAGCGGCGTTCGACGATAAATTCCTGGCAAATGGTCTTCCGGGAAAGGATGGTGTACCTGATGTTCTCAATGAAAGCAAATGGGGTCTCGACTGGCTCCTGAAAATGAATCCCGGACCAGAAACTATGTACAACCAGATAGCCGACGACCGCGACCATATCGGTTTCAGATTCCCTGATAAGGATACCGCTCATTATGGGAAAGGCCTGGAGAGGCCTGTTTATCTTTGCACAGGAAAACCACAGGGATTATTCAAATACAAAAACAGGGCAACAGGTATTGCCTCAACAGCAGGTAAGTTTGCTTCTGCATTCGCCAAAGGTGCAGAGGCTTATAAAAACATTAATCCTGAATATTATAAGCTACTGTTAACCAAAGCAATAGACGCATTCAATTTAGGATTAAAATATCCCGGGGTGTGTCAGACTGCTCCGGGTACCGCTCCTTATTTCTACGAGGAAGACAATTGGGTCGACGATATGGAACTTGGCGCAATAGAGCTGTATAAGCTTACAGATGATTCGAAATACCTGGCTCTGGCACGTGAATATGGTAACAAAGAAATAGTTACTCCCTGGATGGGAAGTGATACTGCCCGCCATTACCAGTGGTATCCGTTCGTAAATATGGGGCATCCTGCAATAGCGAGAGAAGAGAAGTTGGAAAAAAGATCGGAGTTTGCCGGCTATATGAAGAAAGGACTTTCATTAACAGCAATAAAGGCAGAAAAAAACCCATTCCAGGTTGGAGTTCCTTTCATCTGGTGTTCGAACAATCTGGTTGCTGCAATATTAACCCAGGCACATCTCTATACCGAAATAACAGGCGACAGTACGTATGCATATCTGGAAGCTGCACATCGCGACTGGCTCTTTGGCTGCAACCCATGGGGATCAAGTATGGTTGTAGGGCTTCCTGAACATGGTGATTCACCATTAAACACACATTCATCTTTTGTTGTAAAAGGGCTGCAGGTTTACGGAGGCCTGGTGGATGGGCCTGTTTATCCTTCAATATTCAATTCTTTGAAATTTATTTATTTATCGGAGAAAGATGAATATTCAGAGTTTCAAACCAAACTGGCAGTCTACCACGACGACTTTGCAGACTATTCCACAAACGAATGCACAATGGACGGAACAGCATGTCTGGTGTATTATCTTTCTGCCCTTCAATCAATGAAGGATCATAACCGTTACGTTCTGAGAAGTCATGGAGCCATACAAAGGATGGATACAACAAAAAGAAATATTTATTTATGTTTCACGGCTCATGAATTTACTGACGGGTTTGACACAATCACTTCAACTTTAAAGCAACATAAAATAAAAGCATCATTCTTTTTAACAGGAGACTTCTGCAGAAACAAATCTAACAGGGTAATAATTGAAAAACTTAAGACTGACAGTCATTACATAGGTCCTCACTCCGACAAACATCTCTTGTACTGCGACTGGGGGAAAAGAGATTCACTCTTTATTACTAAGGATGTATTTCTTTCCGACCTTAAGAATAATTACAAGGAACTCGCAAAAAATGGTATACCAAAGAAAAAAGCCCTGGTCTTTCTACCTCCATACGAATGGTATAATGATACTATCGCAAAATGGGCAGATGAAGCCGGCCTTACTCTTGTAGCAATTTCAGGCGGCACATCCACAAGTCAGGACTGGACCTTCCCGGATAAATCAAAACCATATTTCTCCAGTGACGTACTAATGAATAAATTAAAAATATTCGAGGAGAATAAAGGAATGAACGGTTTTATACTTCTTATTCATCCGGGAACAGATCCAAGAAGAAAAGACAAATTTTACCTGCATCTGGATGAAATTTTAAAGTATCTTGAAAGCAAAAATTACAGTTTTAAATCTTTTTCAGAAATCAATTAACAGCCAGGATAAATTAATGTCGCAGGATCAGAAGGTATTCCAGTTTGAGGATCTGGAATACAGGGTAGTTTATTCACGAAGAAGAACTATCGGGATAAGTGTACACCCCGACTCAAAGGTGTTTGTCAGGGTTCCTTATCTCACATCGATGAAGACGATCACCAGAATCGTAAATGAAAAATATGAATGGGCTATAAAACACAGGGATAATTACAGGAATCTCGATAATAATAATTTTAAACGGTCATATGAAGATGGAGAGCACCATCTTTTCATGGGAAAAGAATTAGTTCTCAAAATAGAAAGATCAGCCAGATCGTATGTTAGGTTTCAGGATAGCATAATTGAAATTGGTATTGATAAAAATTATGGTTCTGAGATAATCAGAAAAATACTTTATGAAGGGTACAAGATTAAAGCCGGTAAGCATTTTCCAGTAGTTATGAGTAAGGTGTTATCGGAACATCAACATCAGGGATTCAAACCATCAAGTCTGGTTATCAGGACAATGAAAAGGCGATGGGGCAGTTGCTCCAATAAAGGAGTGATTACTCTCAGCACTGAATTGATAAAATTGTCTGACCTATATATAGAATATGTTATTCTTCATGAGCTGTGCCATCTAAAGCATCACAATCACGGTCCATTGTTTTACAATCTGCTGTCGGAAGTTTTTCCCGACTGGAAACGAGTAAGAAAGGAATTGAGGAGGTATATAATGTAGGCATCAGGCATCAGGCTAAATCTCAAATTCCTGTCCTCTTGCAGGTATCTCGATATTATGAAATCCTGCTTCCTGCAGGTAAGTCACATATCTTTTCTGTGTCTCATATTCGCCATGAACAATGAATGTCTTTTGTAACGCATTCTTATCCTGGCAATTCAGAAAGCTGATCAATTCCTTGTAATCGCCGTGTCCGCTGAATGATTCAATTTTTTTAATCTCAGCTTTAACCTCATAAAGGACTCCGAAGATTGAAACTTCCTTATCTCCCCTCCCTATTCTCGCACCAAGAGTTGTTGGTGCACAATAGCCCACAATAAGAATTGTATTTTTTGGATCTGAAATATTATTTGCCAGATGATGTTTTATACGTCCGGCTTCCATCATTCCTGATGCAGAAATAATTACGCATGGATTTTTGTGGTCATTCAGTTTTTTTGAATCTTCCACACGATTGATATAAAAAAGGTTATCAAAACCGAATGGATCAGGATCTTTCTCAAGAACATCGCTGAAATTTTTATTAAAACATTCCGGGTGCATTCTGAATACAGTTGTTGCATTAACTGCAAGGGGACTATCGACAAACATGTCAATCCGTGGAAGTCTTCCTTCATTAAAAAAACCATTCAGAGCAAACACAATTTCCTGGGTACGTCCCACACTGAATGCCGGAATAATAAGCTTCCCTCCCTTTCTGACGCAAGTGTCAATTACAATATTAAGAAGCTCTTCCACTGCCTGTATTGAATCCTTATGCAGTCTGTCGCCATATGTAGATTCGGTAATAAGAATATCAGCCTGTGGGAATGCCTCCGGAGGAGCCAGTATCAGATCAACCGGTCGGCCGATATCACCTGTATAAGAAATCTTCTTAACCTGTCCTTTTTCGAGTATCTCTATATTGGCTACACCGCTTCCAAGCATATGTCCGGTGCTGGTGAATTTTACTTTTATGTTTTCGTCGATACGGAATTTCATGTTATTCGGTACACCAATAAACAGCTTCATACATTCCGTAGCATCTGCTTGTGAATAGATCGGCTCTACAGTTGGTAGTCCTTTCTTCATTCTGCGTTTATTAAAAATAATAGTATCATGTTCCTGTATAAAAGCTGAATCAGCGAGCATAATCGCACAAAGATCGCGTGTACCGTTTGTACAAATTACCGATCCCCTGAAACCTAATTTATATGCGTAAGGAATCAATCCCGCATGATCAATATGAGCGTGGGTGAGGATTATATGGTCTACCTTCGACGGGTCAAACATCAGTTCTCTGTTCATGCTGTCTGTTTCGAGGCCTTTACCCTGAAACATTCCACAATCGAGTAGAATTTTTTTCCCCGCTTCTGTTGTAATCAGATGTTTGCTGCCGGTTACTTCTCTTGCTGCTCCTATAAATTTAATTTTCATGTCGTGTCAATTTTAGACAAAGATAAAGAATATGTGAGTTGGTTTGCATTAATGACTACCTGAAAGCTGAACGGGTGGATAACCTGGGATTTTTGTACGAGGCTAGATCCTTATTCCCAAAATTGTAACATCATCAATCTGATTGGCTGCTCCTTTCCATGAGACGAACTCCTTTTCCAGGATCTTCCTTTGTTCATTCATGGGTTTTGAATGGATCTCTGTCAGGAGCTTTTTCAAATTATATTTCATGTATTTGTTCCCTTTTTCCCCTCCAAACTGATCAGCATATCCGTCAGAAAATATATAAAGCGTATCGCCTTTTTCCACCTTAATAACATGGTTCGTAAAAGATTCCTTTTTCCCATAATAAATTCCTATTGGCATCCTGTCGGCTCTATATTCGGTATGTTCGCCATTGTGAAAATGGAGAAGCGGATTATAGGCGCCAGAGTATTCAATAATATTTCGGTTTTTATGAAGAATACAGAAAGCCATATCCATTCCATCAGCTGCTTCGCCTTCCTTTCCGGTCTGATGCAATGAATTTTTGATCTTATCGCTCAGCAGGTTAAGAACAGTATTTGCCTTTAGATTTTTGTTATTGGTGATAATCTCATCAAGACTTGAGATCCCGAGTGTGCTCATAAATGCTCCTGGTACTCCATGCCCGGTGCAATCAGCTACTGTGACGAATATCCTCTTTTCATCTTCTCCGATCCAGTAGAAATCGCCGCTTACTATGTCTCTTGGATTAAATATTACAAAGTAGTCGGAGAATGAATTTTTAAAATGAGAATCCTCAGGCAGCATAGCCATCTGTATCCTGCTCGCGTATTCAATGCTTGATTTTATCTCATGGTTTTGTGCTTCGATCTGTGCTGTTCGTTCTCTAACCCTTTTTTCGAGTATTCTCTTGTCTTTCTGAAGTTGTCTTTCCCTGAAGCGTATTACTATTATTATCAATACCACCACGATGCAAAAAACCATGATATAAAAAAATGTTGTCTGCGTAAAGGGTTCATCAATGGAAAAGGTAATTACTTTGGCTTGGCTTTCATTTCCCCAGATATCCTTTGCCCTTACTTTAAGACTATATTTTCCTGGTTTTATCATCAGTGGAATTGTTGTGTTGTACGACCACTTCGACCACTCTGTCATAACTTTATCAACCATATACTGGTATTGAGTTGAATTTTTTTTCACGTAGCCCGGAGCTACAAGATCAAAATATACAGTGTTATCGCCGGTGCCGAATTTTATATCGGAAAGCTCAAAAACAAGCCCTTTTGCATCCGATACACTTTTAATAAAGAGACCAACCTCAGGTTTTATTGATGGCATCTTATTCCTGACAATCCTGAAGATCATATTGTCGGCGGTTACTACCAGGATATTTTCTTTATCAGTACATATTGAGACGGGATTATCAATTATTTTAAGTAGTGATTTGTCGTTATAATCACTTCTGGATGACGAACTCATGTTAATCCATTCTTCTCCGGTTTTAATCCATGGAATCCCGGGTTGTGAAAAAATAAATTTCAACTTATTATTTTTACCCATGAGGGGTCTCTCATAATCAACAAATCCATTAACCGATTTTTTAAAAAAGCTTATGTTGGCAGCTGTGAAAAGGAAAATAGTGTCATTTACCGATTCAAGGATATATCTTTCCGGCAATTCACTTTTCACTGAGAATCGTTCGATCTTCTCTTCAACAGAATCATTGAGAATGAATTTATACGCGATGTCGTCACCCCCTGCCCATATTGTCTTTCCATCGGCAGAGATAATTGAGTATATCGGACCCTTTATTACTTTATCGGGATGACCGACTGACCATCTGTTACCCGTAGCCTTGATATAGAAAAAACCTTCAGAAGTTGCAATAAAGTATTTATTATCTTTTGATCTCGTGCTTATATTATTAATGTAGCCAGAATTCACTATAGGTTTCGCTTTATAATCGGAAATGACAAAGAGACCTTTGTTGGTCGAAGCTAATATCTCGTCACCTGCCGGCACAAGTTGTTTGCATTTCCCGTTCAATCCTTCAATCTTCCTGTAGACATAGTTTATTGACTTAAGTCGTCCTGCCACTTTCTTGAAACGCTTTGGCTCAGGCATCATGATTTTAGGTGAAATAATTAAAGGTTGTTCCATTTCATCTTCCGTAGTTTTCGATCTGGTCCTTTTCCCCAGAATCAATGCCAGAATTCCCCGTCTTGTCCGGGCTTCCACCTTCTTCGGATATTCAACCTCAGGCGGTGCGGCAATCATCTCCTGTTTGACAAGTATTTCAACTTCCGCATAATTCTTTATTTCTTTCAGATAATAGACACCTTCGCTGGTTGCGATATATAATTCATTTTTGTGCCACAGAGCAGTTATCAGATTGCCTTTCAGACCAGGATAGATGCTGAAATTGTCGATCGGTAATTGCATGTCAGCACGAGTCAGTCCATACTGATGTGACAACCATAATCCATGATTATTATCTGCTCCTAATGCAAAGATTTCATCATCCGGTAAACCGTTGATATAATTAATTGCATAGTTTAATTTCCCGGTTCTCATTTCAATTACCAGCACACCACCTCCCAGTGTCGAAAAGGCATACAAACTATCTGAAATCGATAGACCTTCAGAGAGGATATTCTGCCTGAGGTAACCTTCATCATGAATAGGATACTCTGAGTACTGGATTCCATCGAAAAGTGATAATTCGCTATTACTCCTCCCAAGCAAAACATGTTTACTATCATATGGAAGACTGAATAAAATTTCATCATAGAATGAAAGGGAATCGGTTATGACAGGAAACAATGAATCGCGTTCCAGCTGATACAAGCCGTGGTTTATGATATTTATATAGGTGCTTTTTGGAGTAATGAACATTCCGGTAAAAGACTCCCTGTCTTTTGGACGAAGCCTCCTTTCAAGCTCGCCGGTTCTTATATTGTGTCTGCTGATACTCTGATCTCCATAAAAATAGACTGTAGTATCTGTATAGATGATTTTTGATATTAGTCCTACTGATGACGAATCACCCGAGATAGAGAAATATTTATAAATCCCTTTCTCATCTCTGGCCATATACCCATAGTTGTTATCACCTCCAACGAATACTCTTTTTTTGTCGGGATCAAATTTTAACGAATATGGCATTGTGGGCATGCTGATATTATTCCAGCTTTGACCATCATATGAAAGTATTCCTCTCCTGTTTGCGAATAACATCACATTATTATCATCCTGACAAATAGCCCAGTTCTGATTCTCAATTTCAGTGCTCTCTTTATAGTTTGTCAGCAACCGTGCACCATCCTGTGCTTTGAGTGGCAAATACAGAATCAGCAGAGAAATCAGTGTAATGATTTTTTTCATTTTTAAACTGTCGTTCAAAATACCAGCAAACTGAGAAAGTTATTCAACGATTTTACAATTGTCATTTAATAAAAATACTGAGAATCATAACACCAATAAGTCCCATAATTCCAATAGATGTTTCCATAACACTCCACGTTTTCAGAGTGTCTTTAATACTCAGATTGAAATATTCCTTAAAGAGCCAGAAGCCCCCATCATTAACATGTCCGAACATCAGACTGCCTGACCCGATGGCCAGTACCATCAATTCAGCGTTTACATTTCCACCTGTTACGAGTGGCAGTATAATTCCGGCAGTTGTAATACCGGCAACTGTTGCCGACCCAACACAAAATCTAAGAATTGTTGCAATTAACCAGCCCAGGAAAAGAGGTGAAAGAGATGATCCACTAAGCATTTCACCGATATACTTGCTTACCCCGCTGTCAACGAGCACCTGTTTCAATGCTCCGGCGCCTGCTATCAGTAACATAATCATGGTTATCGTTGTAACTGAATGAGCCAGAGAGTTCATAATATCAGAAATGTTCCTGCCTCGTCTCATACCAAGAGTATAGATAGCAAACAGAACCGATATAAGCATAGCTATCACAGGATTTCCGATATAACCAAGGACTATCCTGACCTGATTGCCGGAAGGAAGCAGGAACCCTGCTATAGTTGATATTGTAATAAGAATTACCGGAAGCAGAGATGAAAAAAAGCTGACCCAAAATCCTGGCATTTCATCTTCACCAAGCACCTTTTGGTTTAAAAATTCGGCCAGCGGTTTGGCTTCTATCTTACTCAGAGCTTTTGACAAAACAGGTCCTGAGATTATTATTGCAGGGATTGCCACTATTATGCCATACAAAAGAGTCTTTCCAAGATCAGCGTGAAATAATGTGACAATCGCTGTCGGTGCAGGATGTGGTGGCAGATAACCGTGCGTAACACTCAGGGAAGCGAGCATCGGCAAACCGACATACAGAAGAGGCAGACCTGTTGACGCAGCAACTGTAAACACAAGTGGGATCATGATGAAGAATCCCACATCGTAGAAAAGTGAAATACCAACAATAAACCCGGTAAGCATCAAAGCCAGCTGTATATGCTTCAGACCAAAGGCATTTACAAGCTTAGTGGTAATCCTCTGAGCGGCTCCGCTTTCGGATACCATTTTCCCAAGCATTGAACCAAAACCCAGGATCAGAACCAGAAAACCCATTGTACTTCCAATTCCGTTTTCAATTGAAATAACAGCATTGTCAATTGTCATCCCCTCCGCCAGTCCAACTGCCAGTGATACAATTACAAATGACAAAAAAGAATTGAACTTTAAAACGAGTATCAGGAACAGTAGCAGGCAAATCCCGAGAATTACAATTATCAATGGCATAGGTAGAATCGTTTATCGCTTATCGTTTATCGTTTGTCAAATGTCTCTCCTTTTCTCCCTCTCTCCCTTTCTCCCTCTCTCCGTCCGTCCCTCCGTCTCTCCGTCTCTCCGTCTCTCCCTCTCTCCGTCTCTTAGTTACTTTAGTGGTAACTTCACCGGCAAATTAGTTTGAGAGGATCTGTAAATTGCTGTAAATAATTCCACTGTTTTCCTTCCATCAAATATAGTAACTGCCGGCTCCCCGCCTACTGATATGGCATGAAGAAAATCTTCTATCTGCAATTGTATATATTTTACAGTAGCATCAGAACTGTTAAATACCTCATTATCATCAATAATCCATTGTTTTAGGTAATCTTCCTCCCCGGGGACTGTCCAGAGATCATTAACCGGTGGTTCGGCGATACCTGTTCTTCCTGCAATAAACATTGCTCCACCATCTGTTTGTACTCCCACTGATGCCCCATTCTCCCCATGAACATGAACTTTTCCATAAAGGCCGGGCTTCTGTGAATTGCTCACCAGGATATTACCAATTGCACCGTTTTTAAACTTAACTATTGAAGCAGCAGTATCTTCCACTTCTATGTAAGGATGATTAAGGTTTCGCCATATTCCATATACTTCGTCGATCTCACCCATAAACCATAATAAAATATCGAGCTGATGCGGAGCCTGATTTACAAGGACCCCACCGCCCTCGGTACTCCAGTTTCCGCGCCAGCCATCAGAATCGTAATATGCCTTATCCCTCCATCCCAGCATAAGAACTTCCGCCAAAACCGGCTTGCCGATCTTACCTGATTCAATAGCCTGTTTTACCCGCTTAACCGGTTCATACCATCTCCTCTGGCTTATTACTCCTGATTTTATATTATTCCGTTTACAAACATCAATCATCTTATCACAATCACTTAGTTCACTCGCAAGTGGTTTTTCAATGAGGATGTTTGCTCCTGAATTTGCTGCTTCAATCGCCGGCTGAATATGATATGGATGTGCTGTGCAAACAATTACCAGGTCGGATTTATTCTCATTTACCATCGTGGAAACATCGCCGTATGACTTTGTCCCATAAAGAGCAGCAAATTCTTCAGCCTTTGAGGCAGTTCGGTTCCAAACACCTGACAGACGGGCATTAGGTATTTGGCCTATAGCTTTTGCATGAAGATGAGCTACCTTACTGCATCCGGCGATGGATATATTATAAATTTGCCCGTCCATCAGGGTACAAGAATAATTTTATTTAAATCGCCTTCTTTTCTGTAAAGCTTGTCGAACCAGACAGCTCCTTCAGAAAGGGGAACAACATCTGATATCTGATCATCAACACTTAACTGTCCGGTTTCCATCATCTTCAGAACTGTTTCATACTCACCTCTGATCGCACAACTCCCAAGGACTCTTATTTCGGATGTTACAACTTTCTGCAAAGGGAAATCAATTTTTGGTGAAGTATTTCCTACCAGGACTACTCTGCCACCTTTGCGGAGAACATTTATTGCAGTATTAACAGATTCACTTGCGCCAACAGCTTCAAATGAGATATCGGCTCCCCTGTTGTTTGTCAATTTCAGAATTTTTTCAGGAAGATTTTTATCATCAGCCAGGAAAGTATTATGAACCCCGGCAATCGAGGCCTTTTTAAGCCTGTCAGGGTTGTTATCTATAGTAATTATGGTGGAGGCTCCTGAGATCTTAAGAAGTTTAAGGATAAAAATGCCTATCATTCCGGCTCCCACAACTACGCATTTTTCACCTGCTTTTATCTCCGAAATATTTATTGAATGAAGCGCCACAGCCACAGCCTCAACCATCGCAGCCTGTACAAATGAAACCCTTTCAGGAATTCTGTAAAGTATATGTTGAGGGATAGATATTAAATCAGCAAATGCGCCATCGCGTTTGTATGTTCCGGGTGAAACACCCAGCACTTCTCTGTTGTCACTCAGGTTATAGTGGCCGTTGATTGTATACCAGTCGTCGAGAGCATAAACAGTTGAGTCGAAGGTTACCCTGTCTCCCTCCTTCCATCCGATAACGCCAGCACCTGTTTTTACAATTATTCCAGAGGCTTCATGGCCCATTATCATTGGCGGTATTCTCCGTCCTGTACTGCCATCCAGTCCATGCACATCAGAGCCACATATTCCGCAGGCTTTTACCTTTACAAGAACTTCATTATCCTTAATAACCGGATCGGGAACATCCTTATAGACGAGTTTATTATATTCTTCAAGGACAAGAGCTTTCATAATATCCGTATTAATTCAACGAGTCAGATTATTGACAAATATAATTAAGGAAAGTTAATACATCTGTGTTCTTTTCCGTGCACTCCGTGAAATCCGTGGTTAATTTTTTTAAAATGGGTATTTTGAAATTACAGCTTTATTGATTTACTTCTTTAGCCACGCTGATAATCTTAATCTTTGAAGGTTCTACAACAAGGTCGGTGATCTTAGGACCAAAGCCTTTAAAATAATCGGAGGCAAAATGTGCATCAACAGCTGCCTGATTATCATATTGCTCGACGAAAACGAACTTTGAATTGTCATAAGGATCCTGATAAAGCTGATAGAATCTGCAACCGGGTTCCTGATTTGATTTTTCAATCATCTCTTTTGCTGCTTCGGAGAAGGCTTTTACTTTATCAGGTTTTACGGACACTTTTGCCACTATCATCATTCCATAGACAGGAACAACAGCTTTTAGCGTATCAGCAACAACCGGGGAAACAACAGCTGTATTTTTATTTCCACAATTAGTGAAAATTAATACGAGGAAAAAGAAGAGGACAAGGGATTTTACTTTCATGGTTACCATTTTTTAATTGTAGTGAATAGATGATCTAAATATCATAAAAATAAATTGATATTCAATGTATACTTCTTTTTCTTCTTAAGCTTTAACCCTCTTCCCAAGTGGCTGTTGAAAAAGCAAATAACTATATTTATTCCTTTTGTGTTCCTTTGAGATGATGCAATTATATAAATGAGCTAAATACTGGATTCTCACAAAAGTGAACCTAACTCAGATTAGTTAATTTGAAAGATGAATTTCACTTACTGCTTTGATCGCCCTATCGGAGAAAAAATCAGACGCAGCAAAAATCCTGAACAATCCATCATCTTCCTTTTCTTTGGTTTTTATAAGCATAAATTCCTGCTGGTCATTCCTGTTGAAAAGTTCAGAATAAGAGACTGCACTCCTGTAACCATCTTTCCCTGAAATACAAAGTATGCCCGACATAAGATTCTCTTTTGTAACAGGATAATATTTTAAAAGAAGGTCTTTAAGCATAATCCCTTCAAAAGGCGTTGTGCTATGAATGCCTTTTCCCCTTCCATAAAATATCGTATTGAAAATCACGTTATTGAGTTTTTCAGGAAGCTTTTCAATCTGTCCGGTTTTTTTGTCAGAACTAAAAATATCAATAGTTGGTGAATACATTGACAACATGCCCTGAATGACTGTAAATGAATGTTTGTATGATTTAACAGTAATTTTTACTGGTAAGGAAATATTCCGTTCGGTAACCAGGTCCCCTGCAGCAACAATCTTGCTCTGTTGCGGAAGCGGCCATAACTCTTTTGTTTTGGAAGGAACAATCCTGGCCACTCCATTAACAATCAAAATCTTATGCAGATTTGTCGGGTAGTAGATCTCACCCCAGCTGAAGACAACTTTTTCACCGGATGCATTTTCAATTTCAACATACAGGTCAATAATTGGTTTAAATTCGGTGATGTTCGCTTTATTCAGAATCTTTTTATCAAGGATATCAAAAAGCGAATAACCGTCATACCTGTAAGCCCCCACAAACCTGTCACTGCCGGTGCTGTCTAGCAATGTCTCTTTTACGATAACAGAATGCACAGGGAGATCAGCAAAATCGACCTTCCCTGGATTTGCGATTTCGCCTTCGACGTATAGATCAGCCGGCCGGAGGGGCAATATTTCTACATTATCGTAAAAGTTATTTGTCATATCGGAGGTATCAATAATTTGTGTTGAAGTTTTTTTTTCTTTTTCAGGAACGGTATTGGATGCTTGTTTACAGGAAAATAAAAATAATGGAAGTAATAATAAGAATGAGATCTTTTTCATGGATAGAGGAGTTTATTTAGATTCAAAAATAGTTCTTTCATAATATTTTATGGTGATTTTTATCAGGATCAGATTACTCTGTGTAATATTATCTGAATTCAAAGTTGGAAAGAAGAGAAACTACAAAGGAGACCTCTCACTTATCACAATCTCATTGAGTTTTGCGGAAGAAAGCGACCAACGTTTGACAGTCTGGATGTTCAGTTCTTTGAAGATTTCGTAAAATTTTTGGAGACAAAAAAGAATTATAAAATTAGTAGTATCCGCGCACAAATAAAGCATTTCAGGGCTATCATCAACAAAGCATATATTAAGAAAGTGCATTCGAATATTGATCACAAGGGCTTCAAAATAGGAGATGCTGTGAAAACTGAAAAGATTGTAAATGTTTATCTGACTCTGGCTGAACTTGAACGGATTTGGCGTTGTACTTTCAAGGATCATCCGAAAACTAAGAATAGAGATAAGCTTTCCGGTAAGGAATTGGAAGCAGTCAGAGATTCATTTATTGTAGGGTGCTTTACCGGTCTACGCTTTTCTGATTGGGGGAAAATGAGAAACGATCTGATTGAGAATGATATAATTAAAATTACAAGTCAGAAAACAGGCGAGGTAGCTGAAATTCCTGTGCATAGTTACGTTAAGGCAGTTCTGAAAAAATACAATGGTAAAATGCCAAAGCAACTTAATAACGATAAAACCAACGATCTCATTAAGATCATTTGTCAAAGCGCTTTCATAAGACGAATGACTGCGATTCCTCACACATAGGGCGGAGTAAAACTTAATCCAGAACCGGTGGAGAAATGGAAACTCTGTCAATCGCACACGGCCAGACGATCTCTATGTACGAACCTCATTAATCAAGGCTGCCCGGTTTCAATTGCAATGAAAATTAGTGGGCATAGAAGCCTTGAAGCCTTTGAAAAATATATCCTCAGTGATAGTAAAACATGATTGATATCTTGAAAAAATTAGCGTTGTTTAAATAGTATATATTTTTGTTTAGGAAATTACATTCTTTGACTCTTGCGCGATTCTATGTCTTTATTTATTCAAAAACCTGGTTTAAATGGTTATACTCTTAAAATTGGATAGAATTAATCTATGTTAGGATTGCGCTTTATGCTACATATATATTAGGATGAGCTTATTTTACTAAACGCTAATAGAATTCATATATCTTATTTCCAATTTGGCTTCCAATTTGGAGAATTTATTCAGTTATAATAACAACTTTTTTATTCATTTTCTTTACTTCTAACAATATTTCATAAATAAGTGCTTTTGGAGTGTCTTTTTTAATTTTGAGCATTAATAATGTATCATTTATTCTAGCATTATAAGCATTTTCAAGATCTCTTGACCAGGAATTTACATTCGAGAATTTGTTACTAATAAAAACACGCAAGTCGTGGTCAATTTTAATTGTAACTAAACTATCAGGATTTATATAATCAAAGTTCTTTACAATTATTTTATTCACCTCTTTTTGCTTTAAATGAGTATAAATAAAATAAGTAAAGATTGAGATGGATAAAGAAAATATAATTAATGAAAATGTCTTTGTAAGTTTTTTCATAATAACTTTGATAACCTTCTATGCAATTAAAATATTTTCGGAATCCCTAATATTTCCTTGTAAGTCATCGTTATCCACTTGGAATTAATACCAGAAATCCTCATTTCATCAACAAATGATGAGATCTCAATATACTCTTTTTTACTAGATAAATATACTTGGAATTCTAGATTATTTATTATGATATAATTTTGAGTACCATCTCGAGATTTGGTAAAAAGTGCCGGTAAATACCATAGTGGGTATTCTGCTCCGGCATAGCCTCCGTAACGAAACAACATTTTTTCGATTTTTAATAACTCTGTGTTGTTTCCATGTTTAATGATACATTGATGCGGCTTTTGTAAAGTAATACTTCCTATTTTTGAATAATTTGGTATAAGTACTATTATTATAGAACTGAGAGCAAATAATGAAACAATGCAATATATTATGATTGGATTAATTGACCTTATACCAATAAGCGCAGAAGCAACAAAAAAGGTAACAATGACACCGATCAATATTTTTCTGATCAAATTATACTTATTATACTGGATTATGTCTAATTTCATTTTATTTATCTATATGATCTATAGTTTCAATTATAAAATAATCCCTTATCATTGAACCTACTGTGATTGTATTTTTTATGATTTCACGACCAGACCAAGCTCCTAAAATTATTGATGCACTACCAGCAAAATAACGTTTATTTTTCAAATCATCTATCCCAATTGCAAATGAGCATAAAGGATTAATGCTCGCAATTGATGTAGCAATTTTTTCAATTATTTTGCTATGATCGAGACTAAAACTTATATCATCAAGCTGATATTTTAAGTTTGTCAAAGATGATGGGGATTCGCAATCTGGTCCATATGGGCTATGAATCAAAGGTCTTTTCCTTCTTTCAACCTCTGAACCATCTTTCCCATCATCTAACATGGCTAAGGCATATTTAAATGATTCTTTTATACCTAGCTTTCTAGCGTACTCTTTTGCCTTAAAGATATCATCACGAGATTCATAATTACCGCCTAAACCAAAATTAAAACCATCTGAGCCGAATCCAAGACTTATACCCATTCCTCCTCTACCTCCACCTGCACTAAATCCAATTCCAAATCCAATATCTATGTTCCAACTATTGTGCCACGAATCATGAGATGGATCATATGCTTGGGACAAATTAATTCCTGCATTAAATGGGCCGATAGAGGCGTATGCTCCTTCACTAGTAGTTACACTTGAAGCATGCGTTTTAAAATTATAATCAAATCCTTGGCTTACTGTTATTCCTGAACCAAATCCAGTACCACCTATGCGATAACCTAATTCCTCATATGCTCCGATTGAGAATCCATGATTCCAGCTGAAATTCAAACCAGCTCGCAATGGGATTCCAATTGGAGTCAAATTAAATCCAATGCTAAATCCACCTTTGTGGAAACTCCATGTAAGAAAATCCCCTGCTGGATCAGAATATTTTAATGGATTATTTAAGCAGTAAGTATACAAGTAAACCCTGCCCGATTCAAACTCTATCTAAGAATAAACTGGCGATGAAGTGAATCCAGTTCATTCTTGTATTGTTTATATATTTTCTCTCCATTAGTTTTAATATAACCATCCATCATAATCGAATTGTATATCTTAATTCCAAAATAATTAATTGGTTTTGCTCTATATGGATTTGAAATATCAATAACATCAATTCCATACTTATCTCCAATTTCTTTTTCAATCATATACCGCATTCCCTTATCATTTATACAAATTTTCATAAAATGATTAGTTTTTAATTCATGTTTTGCGGTAAAATAATTATAAGGAGAAAAGAAACCTAAAGAAAATGACAATCCTATCAGGAGGATTATTGCCAAAAGTATAATTATTTTTTTCATTTGTAATATTTTCTTACGTATCGCATGGCAGATTGAATCATCCCTGAGATGTTATGTTGACTTAAAACAGATACCGGCAAACTTGTATAATAGTGGATCTCACTTGTACAAGCGTCTAGTTCTGCCTGAGCATCGGTAAGATGACTATACCATCCATTATTATGTTGAACAACATGTCGAAATTCATGAGTAATAACTCCTCTTAAAAAATATATGTCTCTGGTAGTATAGGGAGAAAGATGCACATCATAAATTTCTCTAAATGACCATAATCTTCTTGCAACATATCCATATTCTAATTCAGTTGCAGTTTTGGCAAAAAGATGATCACTTGTTAGACTATAACCTTTTCCCGGAGAAGTTGTAATATCTCCAATTTTATATTCACCCTCGCCAACGCCAGTCAGGGACATAAATTCCTCTTCAACCTGATTCTCACTCATTTCAGCGCCCTTTAGATTTAGGCCATCTTGAACATCTAAGAAATACTTTTCATTACTAAATTTATGGCTAAGTCCCAAACTTGGATCGAAAGTAATGTTACCACGATTATCAAATTGCATATCAAGATAATTACCTGAAAAACCACTCTTTTGACAATAACTAATCCCTACACTTGTCATATTCGATGAAAACCCACCACTAAATGAAACTCCATAACTAGCTCCTGCCATTAACCCAGATTTGGTTCCATAACCAACATATCCATTAATACCTCCTACCGAACCACCAACAGTGCCATAAAAATTACTATTAGAATAGCCTACTGTTGATTGAATACTTGCAATCCCAGGGACACCCAACCCTACTGTAAGACTAACATCGAGACCCCCACCCGGACTCCAACTCATACTTGGGATAACAAAAAAGTCCCCACTTTGGTCCGTGTATTTTAATGGATTATTGAGGCAATAACTATACCAGTAAAGCCACTATTTACACCGGTGCTCCGGTTTTTCAATGACCAGGTACCAGGTTGTTTTTCAAAGAACGCTAGTACCTGCAAGATACAAAATTTTCTTTTTCAATTGAAAACGATTCAGTTGAAAGAAAAAAATCACTAAGATTACTACACTAAATGGAGTAAAGTCTTACAAATAAAACTTTATACTACGGCTTAACTTTGGCTTAGATACAG
>JBBRSO010000061.1:0-17920 GCA_038245405.1 Bacteroidales bacterium | reverse complement strand
GCTCTTATAGCCTCATGTCTGTCTGATATCCTGAGAGTTTTCTTTCTGAGATCAGGACTTATCCCAGCCTCCATTTCATCAAGTATTTTTTCAGGATCTTCTGTCCTGGGGTTGTCAGAGGTTAGTATTACTCTCGTGCTTCCTTCTGCGGATATCGCTGCCATTTCCGGCCTCTTTGTCCTGTCGCGGTCACCACCCGCTCCAACTACAGTTATAAGTTGAACACTTCCTTCACGGATCTTATTAATAGTATCAATCACATTTAACAGAGCATCCGGAGTGTGCGCATAATCGACTATTCCTGATATACCGCCTGGTGATTTTATTACTTCCAGTCTTCCTGCAACCGGATAGAGATCGCTGAGTATCGTCAGGATTTCTTTCTTTGCCGCACCAAGAAGTTCAGAAGCTGCATAAACAGCCAGAAGATTGGATGCATTAAAATCTCCGATAAACCTGGTCCAGACTTCTTCACCCTGCATTTTCAATGCCATTCCCCCGAAGCCTTGCTCGATAATGTTGCACCGGTAGTCGGCCATCGATCGTACCGAAAAAGTATACTTCCGGGCTTTGCAATTCTGAAGCATTACATTTCCATTTCTGTCGTCAACATTTGAAAGGGCAAAAGCCTCAGGTGGCAGGGAATCGAAAAAGCTTTTCTTAGCTGCCAGGTAATTGTCGAAAGTCTTATGATAATCGAGGTGGTCGTGTGTAAGGTTTGTGAAGATCCCTCCTGCAAATTTTAAACCTGCTATTCGTTTCTGATCTGCTGAATGTGAGCTTACTTCCATAAATGCATAGTCGCAACCTGCCTCAACCATTTTTGATAAGAGCTGATTAAGCTGAAGAGGATCCGGGGTAGTATGTGTTGCTTCAAACTCCTTTTCATTTATATAGTTGCAAACAGTTGAGAATAAACCACATTTATATCCAAGCTGCAGAAACATTCTATAGAGAAGTGTGGCAATTGTAGTCTTGCCGTTCGTGCCGGTAACTCCAACAAGCTTCAGATATGACGAAGGATTCCCATAAAAATTAGATGCGGCCATTCCGAGTGCTTTTGCTGAATCCGAAGTTTTTATCCAGCAGATATTTTTATCACGTTCGTCGGGCAGTGTCTCGCACATAACGGCAGTGGCTCCGGCAGCTATGGCTGATAAGATATAATCGTGACCGTCAGTCTTATATCCTTTCACAGCTACAAAAAGAGTGGCTGAGGTTACTTTTCGTGAGTCAAAAACGATAGCGCTTATGTCGTCTATCCCGGGATCTGTTACCGAAATAGTCTGAATTCCATCTAATATTTCTGCTATCTTCATAATATCACATGTTCATTTCAAGAGAAACAACTGTACCATTAAAGTATTTTGCTCCATGTTCGGGAGATTGACGCAACACTTTTCCCCTGCCGTTGTACCTGACCCTTATGCCTGAATTCTCAAGAAGGAACAGTGCATCGCGCAAACTCATCCCTCTTACGTCAGGCACAAGTCCCTTTTGCAATTTCAACCCTGCCAAACTGACTGTATCACCGCTCTCGTGTGTGGCTACCCAATCGTCATTGGCTGTTCTGCGATAATGTAAATCGAGGTTTTTAAGAACTGCATTAATATCTTCCCTGTACCCGTTACCTGCATCCGGAGCAGAAGGTTTTACTTTGTCGTCTTCCGGATTAAAATCTCTGAAAAACCTTGTTGCATATACCTTATCGGAAATTTCCTTGAATACTGTTCCTGCAACAATATTGCCGTAATAAACTCCATTAGAAGGTGAATTAACTACAACAATACATGAGTAGATAGGGTTTTCAGCTGGAAAATACCCCACAAATGATGCTGAGTAAGTCATTCGCGGTCCTGTTTTGTAACCGCCTTTATCTTTAGCTATCTGTGCTGTTCCAGTCTTTCCTGCAATTTTATAATTCGGGTTTTTAAGATTAATGGCAGTGCCATTTTCCACTACCCCTTCCATCATTTTTTTTGCCTTTCTTATTGTAGAGCGGGATGCTATTGAGTTAATGATTACTTCGGGATCATAACTCTTCAGAACTCTTCCGTTTCTCATAACTGCGGAAACAAAAATAGGACGCATCATTTTGCCATCATTAGCCACGGCATTATAGAAAGTAAGTATCTGAAGAGGAGTAAGTTGTACCTCATAGCCGTAAGACATCATGGGAAGAGTGAGACCCGACCAGAGTTTGTCGCCCGGATATCTGATGATGGGATCGCCTTCTCCTTTCAGCTGAATATCGAGAGGCTTATTGAGTCTCATTGCATAAAGACGGTTTACAAAGTCTTTTGGGTTGTTTTTATAATGCTCATAGATAATCTTTGAAGTACCGACATTGGAGGATTCTTCAAACACCTGTTTTACGGTTAAACGTCCATGTTCTTTTGTATCTTTTGTGATGTGATTGTAGTATTTTATGGTCCCATCGCCTGTATCCACGATATCGCCGGTATCAACAACACCATCCTCGAGAGCAGCCATGATCGATGCGAGTTTAAATGTTGAACCGGGCTCAGTACTTTCGCCAATAGCATAGTTGTATGTCTCACGATAATCACCATCGCCCTGGAGGCTAAGGTTTGCTATTGCTTTTACATAACCTGTAGATACCTCCATCAGAACTGCGCAGCCATGGTCAGCCCCGTTTCTCCTAAGCTGATTAAGAAGTGCTGTTGAAGCAACATCCTGCAGATCCAGGTCCAGTGTTGTTACAACATCATTGCCATCGCGTGAATCAACGGTATTGGGACCTTCTACATTTATCCAATCCCCTCCTGCAAGACGCTGTTTCATTGCAATTCCGTTTTTGCCTGCAAGATCAACATCGAAAGCCCCTTCCACTCCTACCTCATTTCCTTCACCAAGGTTGAGATAGCCTATTGTACGTGATGCGAGATCGCTGTTCGGTAAAACTCTTCTGTTATCTGCCTGGGCAACCATTCCACCTTTAAACTGACCTTCCCTGAAGATTGGTAATTCTTTAAGCTTTTTCAGAGTTTCATAATTCACCTTTTTTTGGATCATGAAATATCTGTCGCCTTTTCGTCTTGCCTCAGTAATTGCAGATCTCCAGCCTGCAGCGGATCTTACACCCAAATATTTAGACAAGCCTGCCGATAGCCCTCCTATTCCATTGACCCATGTTGAGGAAGCCATTCCGCTGCTGCGGGTATCCATATAAATTGTATAATAGGGGACAGAGCTGGCCAGCAAACGGCCATCGCTGGTGAGTATGTCGCCGCGGTTCGCCTGCATCTCTCCGGTTTTAAATACATATTTTTCGCTCATGTCGGCCCATTTGCCACGCTGAACATACTGGAGGATGAGAATACGTATAATTAAACCAATAGCAAGAAGTCCTATTCCGATATAAACCAGGCCACCTCTCCACACTATTTCATCCCTTGCTGTCATTTTCTCTTACTTCCTGTCGACCAATAATTTATAAGGAGGAGATTTCAATTCCTCCAGGTTTAACCCTTTTTCTCTTATCATACTATAGACCTCCGACTGTTTGCTTATATACATCAGATCAGCTGATGTTGAGAGCGATTCAGCTTTCAGATCTTTAACTTCTTTCTGAAGCCTCGATGTTTCCCTGGTAATTTTTTCAGCATGAAACCTGTTACCTATATATATAGCTGTCAGAAATGTTATCAGTATTATATATCCCAGGTTATTAAGTATCAGCTTTTCAGAAACCATGCTTCCGCTAAGGAGCTCTTTAATAAAGCTTCCCGGCTTTATATGATTCTTCTTCACCTTAGGTTCTTCCTTAACATCTGTCTTAACGGGGTCCTTTATCTCTTCCATCTATCAGATCTTTTCTGCTATTCGTAATCTGGCGCTTCTTGCTCTGTTGTTTATTGAGAGCTCTTCATCATCGGGCGTGGTACCTTTCTTGTTTATTATTCTGAAAGGAGTTTCAATGTTGCCGTAAAAATCTTTTTTCTCCTCGCCCTCGAAGTTGCCGGTCTTCATAAAATTTTTAACCACTCTGTCTTCCAGTGAATGATAACTGATAACCACAAGTCTTCCTCGCGGGCTTAATAATGAAAGAGCCTGTTCAAGCATCTCCTGCAGATAATCAATTTCATGATTGACCGCTATTCTCAACGACTGAAAGAGCCTGGCATAGAATTTATGTTCCTGCCTGAATGGTGCGAATTTGCGGGCAATTTCAATAATATCATTTACCGTTAAGATTTGTCGTGTTTGTCGCGATGCCACAATTTCCCGAGCTATCCGTCGTGAGTTAGTCAGTTCTCCGTATTTGAAAAAAATATCTGCAAGCGGACCTTCATCCATGTTCATGAGAAGATCAGCTGCTGTTACTGAGCCACTCTTGTTCATCCTCATATCAAGCTGTGCATCCTGTCTGAAGGTAAAGCCACGTTCAGGTTCATCAAACTGGTGAAAGGATACACCAAGATCAGCAATCAGCCCATCGATGGAGTCTATTTTATTAAACACAAGATTATTTCTGAGAAATCTGAAATTCTGGTTAAGAAAGAGCAACCTGTCATCAGCAGGAATATTCTGGAGTGCGTCGTCATCCTGATCAAATGCAATCAGCCTGCCTTTATTCAGATGTTTAAGTATCTCCAGCGAATGGCCACCTCCGCCAAACGTTACATCAACATATATCCCGTCGGGCTGTATATTCAGCCCGTCAATACTCTCTTTGAGCAGTGCGGGGATATGGTAAACCATGGTTAAGGCTCATTAATATTTCCCAACAGTTTCTCCGACAGTTCGCTAAGTTCTTCGGGCGACATAGCTATTGTATTGTATAAATCAGCTGCCCAGATCTCTATCACTCCATCCTGACCGGCAAGTACAACATCCCTGTCAGCATCAATCAGATCCATCAGTCTTTTAGGTACCAGTATACGGTTACTGTTATCAAGTGTGAGTTCAGCTGTTCCCATGTAATAGTTCCTCAGGAATTTACTATGCTCACGATTAAACCTGTTTAGCTTCCTTATTTTCTCCAGATGGCGTTCCCAGTCGTCCTTTGCGTATAGTATGAGGCATTTTGTATGGATATCTTTTTTCACCACAAAATGATCCTGTGCATCAGCAGGCATCTGCTTTTTAAATGCCATCGGAAGGATGATCCTTCCTTTAGTATCTACTTTGCATGTATAATCACCTATGAATGTGGCCACCTGGTTTTTTTCAATTAAACGGCTAAAATAAGAAATATTTATCCACTTCCCTCCACTTACCCCCACATATTTTTATTTAATGTTGATAACTTTTGAAGTGTGAAAAATGTTCAATTTTAATACAAGAATTAAAAACCAAGAACTTACACAGAGTTGCACAGAGGTGCACAGAGTCACACAGAGATTGAAAAAAAGAAGATTTCTCTGTGGCCCTCTGTGGTTCTCTTTGGCTCTCTGTGCAAGTTCTTAGGTTAGATTAGGGCGGAAAATGTATTACTTGAATACATTGGATTTTTTGGTATTTTTATGCTCTTAATTTTTTAAGATTTCAGGAGAATGGTCAACAATCCCGCCAATGATCAAAATCAAAAGATTGATGTAGAGAATATTCTGCAATCAAAAAATCCTGCTCTTGCAAAGGTCATTCCGGGATTTGTAATCAATTATCTGAAAAGGATTGTTCATCAGGATGAGCTGAATATTTTCCTCGCCAAGTGGGGTCATCTGAAAGATGCTGATCTGATTGCAGCCGGGCTCAGTCATTTTGAAATTAAGTATAAGGTAAATGGAATTGAAAATATTCCCGGATCAGGCAGGCATATATTTGTTTCAAACCATCCTCTTGGCGGTCTTGATGGTCTGGTTTTTATCTACGAACTTTCAAAGCATTACGATGATATTAAATTCCCGGTAAACGATATTCTCACAAACATAAAAAATCTTTCAGGAATTTTTCTTCCGGTAAACAAACATGGGGCTCAGGCAAGAGATGTCGCAAGGAAGATCGAGGAGGCCTATTCTTCCGACTGTCAGATTCTGTATTTTCCGGCCGGGTTATGTTCGAGGAAAAAGAATGGAATAGTCAGAGATCTTCAATGGCAAAAGAGTTTCATTACCAAGGCTATACAACACAAGAGAGACGTAGTTCCGGCCTTTTTTTCGGGAAGGAATTCCGAATTTTTTTATAACCTTGCAAACCTGAGGAAAACGATTGGTCTTAAGGCAAATATTGAGATGCTATATCTTGCCGATGAGATGTTCAGACAAAAAGATAAAGAGATTCATCTCGTTTTTGGAAAACCTATTTCGTGGGAGGCATTCGACAAATCAAAAACGGCGCTCGAATGGGCTGAATGGGTCAAAGACAAATCATATGCCTTGGAATCATTTATTTCTGTTTAATCATTAAATAAAAAAAAAGATTAAATTGCGTCACAATTCGCTACCCAATTTCTTATTATTTCATGAAACCTATTGTTAACCAGTTACCGAAGGATCAGATTATTGCCGAGCTAACGAGCGATAAGCTCCTGCGAACTACAAACAATGGCAACAACGAGGTATATATTTTTGATAATAACAACTCTCCTTCATTAATGCAGGAAGTCGGCAGGGTTAGAGAAATTACATTCCGGCATGCCGGGGGCGGAACAGGAAAGGAGATAGACATCGATGAGTTTGACATTGCAAAAGTTGATCCTCAGAAACAGCTGATAGTATGGGACCCTGAAAAGAAAGAGATAATCGGAGGTTATCGCTATTATTTCCCTGAAAAAGGATGCAGGGAGTGTGATATTACCAAACTTGCTTCCTCAGCATATTTCAGGTTTTCTGATAAATTCCTTTCTAAATACTATCCTCATCTGATGGAGCTTGGAAGATCATTCGTATCTCCCGATTATCAGTCGCGTTCAATGGGCAGGAAAAGCATATATGCCCTTGATAATCTATGGGACGGGCTCGGTGCGATAATAATTGATAATCACCATCTTAAATATCTGTTCGGCAAGGTGACCATGTATCCTCATTTCAATCCGAAAGCAAGAAATATGATTCTGTATTTTCTGAAGGAGCATTTCAACGATCCTGATGGTCTTGTTATTCCTAACGATCCGGCCAATATAGATCTGAATACCGAAGAGATGAAAAAGATCTTCAGGGCCTGGGGATGGCGAAGATATAAAGAAGACTATAAGATCCTGTCGAGAGAGGTGAGAAACCTCAATGAAAACATCCCCCCTCTCATTAATGCATACATGAATTTATCACCCACAATGAGAACCTTCGGGACATTCATAAATCATAAGTTTGGTGACGTCGAAGAGACAGGAATCATGATAACACTGCGTGATATATATGTTGAAAAGATAAACAGGCATCTCGCTTCTTATAAAAAAGACTTTGAGATCACCTGGTTTTCGCACGAGAATCAATAAGCCCTCACGTTCCTTCCCTCCATATAATTAATAAACGACTGGTTTACCACTTTGTTACCACCAGGTGTGGGATAATTCCCTGTGAAATACCAGTCGCCCAGATGACCGGGACAAGCTTCATGAAGACCTTCAATTGATTGAAATACAAGTTTTACATCTGTTTTTATGTCGGCCGATTTAAGCATTGATGCAATTTTGGAAGAGATCTCCTCAGTGGAGAATGGTTTGTAGATTTCACGAACCAGGTTCTTCATTTCCTCCACGGGCTTCTTAAGCTCTTCTTTTGCAGCATTATAGACCTCAGTTATTATTGACTCTTTGTCTGTGTCTTTTAATAGTTCAATGGCAGCTTTGAAAGCAATAAAATCTCCAAGCTTGGCCATATCTATTCCATAGCAATCGGGATATCTTAGTTGCGGTGATGAAGACACAACAACTATTTTTTTCGGATCCAGCTTATCAAGAATCCTGATAATACTTTTTTTAAGTGTAGTACCTCTTACTATAGAGTCGTCGATTACCACGAGATTATCAATACCACGTCTGATGACTCCGTATGTAACATCGTAAATATGTCCGACGAGATCATCACGGCTGCTATCTTCAGTTATAAATGTACGGAGCTTTGCATCCTTCACCGCAATTTTCTCAACCCTTGGTCGCTGGTTTATAATCTTTTCAAGTTCATCTCTTGACAAGTATTTTCCACGGCTAAGTATATGGTCAATTTTTACCTGATTCAGATAGTTTTCGACTCCTTTAATAAGACCATAAAATGCACTCTCAGCCGTATTAGGGATATATGAAAAGACGGTATTGTCGAGATCGTAATCTACAGCTTTTAACACCCGGTCGGCAAGTATTTCTCCCAGTTTTTTTCTTTCCCTGTATATAGCTTTGTCGGTTCCTCTCGAAAAATAAATTCTTTCGAAAGAGCATTTCCTCGGTTCGGTTTCGTCTCTCAGTTTTTCAATAGTGGTCACTCCTGAAGCCTTTATGATAATTGCGCTAGCCGGTGGAAGTTCATTTACATCATCTGTTCTGACATTAAAGATAGTTTGTATGACAGGACGTTCCGAAGCAACTACAACCACCTCATCATCAATATAGTAATATGCTGGTCGGATGCCGGCAGGGTCTCTCATCACAAAAGCGTCACCATGACCTAACATGCCTGCCATTGCATAACCCCCATCCCAGTTCCTGCTTGCTTTCTTCAGAATTGAAGTGACATCGAGATCTTTTTCGATCATCGGTGAAATTTCCTTTTTTGAAAAGCCTTCCTCTTTATATTTACGAAATAATCTTTCATTTTCCTCATCGAGACGGTGCCCGATGTTCTCCAGGATTGTAACAGTATCCGAGAAATCTACAGGGTTTTGACCAAGCTCAACAAGGCTGCTGAATACTTCACCTACATTTGTAAGGTTGAAATTACCTGCCATCACAAGGTTCTTTGACCTCCAGTTGTTCTCGCGGCTTACCGGGTGAACATAATCAATATTATAATTTCCATAGGTTCCATACCGGAGGTGCCCGAGATAAATATCACATGCAAAAGGAACATTTTCTTTTACAAAGGCAGGATCTTTAAACCCTTCAGGGTTGGCAACCGATAAGGCATCAATATCGGAATATATCAGGTTGAAAATTTCTTTTATCGGATTGGTTTTATTTGATCGTTGCCTGAAAATATATCTGTTTCCTGGCGGTACATCAAGCTTTATACCAGCCAGCCCTGCTCCATCCTGTCCTCTGTTATGCTGCTTCTCCATCATCAGATAAATCTTTTGCAGGCCATAGTTCCAGGTACCATATTTTTTAATATAGTATTCCATCGGCTTACGCAATCTTAACATTGCAATGCCGCATTCATGTTTGATATTATCGCTCATAATTATTTTGTATCCGGGAAATTAATAATGTCAGGCACTATGTATGCGTTGGGAAATGCCTTGCTGATCAGAAGATAAAGTTTTGTTGCTTCTGTTTTTGTTCTGAAATTACCCACTCTTACTTTATAGTAATTCGGCAGAGCAAATTGTGTGTATGATTTTAGTTCCGGATATTTGATTTCCGGGAACTTATTTAAAAATTCCTGTAAAATATTTCCGGCTTCAACTTTAGCATTTCTGCTGGAACTATTGAAAATCTGAATTCTCCAGCCTTCCATCCCTGCATAGCCATATTTTTCTTCAAGACTTTTATAGCTGTCAATATAACGGCTTATAAGTGTATCCAAAGCCGGATCCTGATAAATTTTCAACTGTCCCGATTGAGGATTGGCATCTGTTTTTTTAAAAAGGTCTCCTGTTTTGATAAAAGATTGTGACCTTACAAATACGGTAGAAACTCCCGAAATCAGTAATATAAATAAGAGTTTTCTAAGCATGTCGCAAAGGTAGCAAAAATATTTATCCCAACTCTGCAGCAAGTTCATCAGTCATTTCAAGGTTATGATATACAAACTGAATATCATCATCATCTTCCAGTACATCAACCAGCCTGAGAACTTTTTTTGCAGATTCAACATCAAGCTTTTTAGTGTCGTGAGGGATTCTTTTCAGTCCGGCTTCTTCAGGTTCAATTTCCAGTTCATAAAGCTTCTTGTTTACGCTCCCAAAATCTTCTTTCGCACATGTTACGGTAATCATGTCACCATCGACTTCAAATTCTTCAGCGCCTGCATCGATCATCTCAAGCTCGATGTCTTCGATTTTCAGTCCTTCATTCTTGATTATGAATATCCCTTTTCTTTCAAAAAGAAAGGTAAGTGAGCCATTAGTACCAAGATTGCCTCCATGCTTATTAAAAGCCGATCTTACTGAGGCTACTGTTCTGTTGTTATTATCCGTCAGACATTCAACAAATACTGCTACACCACAAGGGCCGTAACCTTCAAAAGACGTTTCGATGAAACTCTCAGCATCAGCACCGGTAGCTTTTTTAATTGCCCTGTCGATATTATCTTTAGGCATATTGGCGCCCTTCGCATTCTGGATAGCAAGCCTGAGTCGTGCATTAGATTCACCGTCACCACCTCCTTCTTTAGCAGCAATAATGATCTCCTTAATAATTTTGGTAAATTTCTTTCCTCTTTTTGCGTCTATTGCTCCCTTTTTGCGCTTAATGGTCGACCATTTACTATGTCCGGACATACTTCAGTTATTTGTTTAACAGAATGCAAAATTAAATAATTCTTTCAATCCTCGATCATAGTTTATAGATTTGTGCGATGAAATATGGCGCAAAGGGGTAAAGGCACAAAGGCGTAAAGGTACAAAGGCGTACGAGCCGTTGTGCCGTTGAGCCCTTTAATTACAGTTTACAAATTAATATGAGTAAAAAAGTATATATCGAGACATACGGCTGTCAGATGAATGTTGCTGACAGTGAAGTTGTTGTGTCAATACTCTCTGATGCAGGATATGTATCGACTGAGGATATTACTGAAGCAGGATTAATATTGATCAATACCTGTTCAATCAGGGATAATGCTGAGCAGAGAATATGGGGACGTCTGAAGGCAATCTCACATCTGAAGAAGCAAAGAAAAGACCTGAGGGTGGGAATCATCGGCTGTATGGCTGAAAGGCTTAAGGAAAAACTTATTGAAACGGAAAAGCTTGTCGATATTGTAGTTGGTCCGGATGGATACAGAGATTTGCCTAATCTTGTAGCCGAGGCAGAAGCCGGGCATAAAGCAGTTAATGTTCTTTTGTCGAGAGAAGAGACTTACGCCGACATATCCCCTGTAAGGATGGATAAAAACGGTGTCAGTTCATTTGTATCAATAATGAGGGGTTGTAACAACATGTGTGCATATTGCGTTGTGCCATATGTCCGCGGAGCTGAAAGAAGCAGAAGTACCGTGTCGGTTATCAGGGAGGCTGAAGAATTATTCAGAATGGGTTACAGGGAGGTTACCCTTCTGGGGCAAAACGTCGATTCATATAACTGGAACAATACCCGTGAAACAGTTGGATTTCCGGAACTCCTTGAAAAAGTGGCCTCAATAGATCCTTCTTTGCGGGTAAGATTTTCCACTTCGCATCCAAAAGACATTTCCAACGAACTGTTACATACTATTGCAAACAATCGGAATATCTGCCGGCACATACATTTGCCGGCCCAGAGCGGGAGTTCCAGGATACTCAAATTAATGAACCGGGAATATGATCGTGAATGGTATATGGACAGGATAAACGCGATTCATGAAATAATCCCCGATTGTTCTCTTTCAACAGATATGATTACGGGTTTTTGTACGGAAACAGATGAAGATCATAAAGAATCGCTATCGCTCATGGAATGGGTAGGCTATGATTTTGCCTACATGTTTAAATATAGTGAACGGCCAGGCACTAAAGCCGCCAGAAAGCTGAAGGATGACGTTCCCGAATCTCTAAAATCTGAGAGGCTTAGTCAAATGATTGCACTTCAGAACCGTAATTCTTTAAGAGCTAAAAAAGGGGATATTGGTATGATTTTTGAGGTATTGATTGAAGGATTTTCAAAGAGATCGAAAGAATTTCAATCTGGTCGTACCTCACAGAATAAGGTTGTTGTATTTCCAGGGATTGATCTTAAAAAAGGTGAGTATGTGAAGGTTCTTATTGAAAAATGTACCTCTGCAACACTTATTGGAAGAGCAATTTAAAACCTGATAGCTTGATTTCTTCTCATAATAAAGTAACTTGCACAAGGGATCTTAATCTCATTAAATAAAAAAAATATGAAAATCAAAGTAGCAGTTTTATTGTTTCTGTCTATGTTATTTGTTACCAGCAGATTAAATGCACAAAAGGTCAAAAACATAACTATTGAAGGCACGGTTCTGAATGCATCAAAAGAACCAATCTCAAATGCAATAATTCTGATCGATGATCAGAAAACCAATTCATTGACCGATGCTGAAGGAAATTATAAGGTGAAAGTGAAACCTACAGCTGTAAAGATCGCCATTTTCACTTTTGGTCACGGAACATTTGAAGATTCCATAAAAGGCAGGACCAGGATTGACTTCAACTTTGGAATCACCAGAGCTCAGAAGGATACTGAAGAGAATATTACTCCTGGTCAAGAGGGAGTTAATACAGGATACGGACTGGTAAAAAAGAAGAATCTGACCACCGATGTATCTAAAATTGATGGCTCAAATAAAAAATACAGAAATTATTCTACTATCAGAGAAATGATTCAAAGAGAAGTATCAGGTGTAAGACTCCTGAATGGGGAATTTGTAATACAGGGCTCATCTGATATAGGTGGGTCTATCCCGGCACTGATTGTTGTTGATGGTGTTCCTATGAACAGTCTTCCTGACATCCCTCCAATCTCTGTATTATCCATCGAAGTGCTCAAAGGAACCTCTGCCGCTATATATGGCAGCCGTGGCTACGGAGGCGCAATCATTATCAAAACAAAAACAAAGCTTGAATAAATATAAAAGTGAGCTAAAGTGACTAAAGTGAGCTAAAGTGACTAAAGTTGAATACTACACTTTAGTTTAGTTACTGTACCTGAACTTTAACAGTTCCTGTTTGTTATTTTCTAATAGGGGATATTAGTAAGTTTAGAGTGAGCTAAATTTGTTGAATTCTTTCACCCCAGTTCACTAATTTGATTTTATTAACCAATAAATTCAAAACCATGTGGAGAAATATTCTTTTATTATTCATTTGTTTTTTAGCAGTAAACAGCCTCAGCGCCCAAAAACGTCATACCGGGAGAATAGAAATTACGGGTAAGGTTCAGGATGTTTATAACAGCCCTATCGCTAATGCAATACTCATGGTAGATGGTGTAACGGAATTTTTGAAGCTCCGATCGACGGAAGAACAAAGATCGATTTCAATTTTAGTAAACCTGCGATAACGACGCCTCTGTACTTTTGCGACAGTGAGCAGGGGATAAACACAGGGTATGGACTTGTGAAGAAGAAAAATCTTGTTACTGATGTTTCCAGAATTGATGGGATGAACGACAAATATGCATCATATTCCTCTTTATCTGAAATGATTCAGAGAGAAGTTTCCGGTGTTCTTGTTCGCGATAAGCAGGTCCTGATACAAGGCTCACAGAATATTTATGGCGATGTGTATCCCCTTATTGTTCTCGACGGAGTATATCTTGATGAGCTTCCTGATATACCCCCTGTAACTGTAAGGTCAATTGAAGTTCTCAAATCAACAGCAGGATCAATTTATGGTTACCGTTCATTTGGCGGGGTAATCGTAATCAAAACGAAGATTCAGAACAACTAGATCTTATTTCTGCTGTTTTGTCTTATCTAATATCAGTTGAAGTTCTTCCAATTGTTTGGAGGATATCTGGGCCGGGGAATCAAGCATAACATCCCGGCCTGAGTTATTCTTTGGAAAAGCTATAAAATCCCTTATTGAATCCTGACCACCCAGCATAGCTACCCATCTGTCGAGTCCAAACGCAACACCTCCATGAGGCGGCGCGCCGAATTTGAATGCATTGAGAAGAAATCCGAATTGTTCATTCGCCTCATTATCAGAAAATCCCAATACTTTAAACATTAACTTCTGAATTGTGGCATCATGAATCCTTATAGAGCCACCTCCAATTTCAACTCCGTTTATAACAAGGTCGTAAGCATTCGCTCTTACCTTACCCGGATCAGTTTCCAGCAATGAAAGATCTTCAGGTACCGGTGAGGTGAACGGATGATGCATAGCATAGAACCGCTTCTCCTCCTCATCCCATTCAAGAAGCGGGAAATCTACAACCCACAAGGGAAAGAATGTATCTTTTGGTCTTAGTCCCAATCGGTTTCCCATCTCAAGCCTTAGTTCGGAAAGTGCGACAAGTGTTTTTTTCTTTTCGCCAGCTAAAATAAATATAAGGTCGCCCGGATTTGCATCCATTTTTACAGTCCATGGTTTAAGATCCTCCGGTGCATAAAACTTATCCACTGATGATTTTAACGTACCATCGGTATTATAGCGCAAATAAATCAGCCCTTTCGCTCCAATCTGGGGCCTCTTTACAAATTCAGTCAGTTCATCAAGCTGTTTCCTCGTGTATTCCGAGCATTTCGGGATACATATACTTCCAATATATTCCGCGCTGTCGAAAGCCGCAAAACCATGCCCTTTTACAATTTCAGAGAGATCCTTAAATTTCATGCCAAAACGCAGATCGGGTTTGTCTGTGCCATAATATTCCATCGCTTCACTATAGGGAAGCCTCAGAAAAGGCTCTTTGAACTCAATACCTATTCTCTGTCTGAACAGGTATTTAGCCAGACCCTCAAAAGTATCAAGTATATCATTCCTTTCTACAAATGACATCTCGCAATCGATCTGGGAAAACTCAGGTTGACGGTCAGCCCTGAGATCCTCATCCCTGAAGCATTTTACAATCTGAAAATATTTATCAAACCCGGCAACCATAAGTAATTGCTTAAGTGTTTGAGGAGATTGAGGCAGCGCATAGAAAGTCCCCGGCTGCATTCTTGAAGGTACAACAAAGTCACGGGCCCCTTCCGGAGTTGATCTGATAAGTACCGGAGTTTCAACCTCGATAAATCCGATAGAGTCCATATACTTACGTGTATCCTGTGTCACCTCGTGACGTAGTATAATATTCTTTTTTACGGTGTTCCTTCTCAGGTCGAGATAGCGGTATTTCATTCTCAGCTCTTCACCACCGTCAGTATCATCCTCTATGGTAAATGGAGGAATTTCACTCCTGTTAAGAATATTAAGTTCAGTAACATCAATCTCGATTTCACCAGTGTCGATCTTCAGGTTTTTGTTGCTTCTCTCTCTAACCCTGCCTTTTGCCTGTACTACAAATTCACGTCCAAGCTTTCGGGCTTGTTCACAGAGCTCTTTGTTAGTTTCCATATTAAAAACCAGCTGAGTGATGCCATATCTGTCGCGGAGATCGACAAATGTCATGCCTCCCAGATCGCGTGATTTCTGAACCCAGCCGCTTAAGATAATATCCTCACCATTATTATTCATATTGAGCTCGCCGCACGTGTTTGTTCTGTACATTGTATCATTATTATGTTTCAGCAAAAGTAAGAAAATTATCATATTGAAAAGAGAAAGTCAATTCCCAATAATCTTTATACTTTTATAGTTCAAAACAAACAGGATGATGCCCGATAAGAATGAATACTTCATGAGAGCGGCCCTCGCCGAATCTAAAAAAGCATTCGATAAGCAGGAAATTCCTGTAGGGGCAGTTGTGGTTTGTAAAGATATAATCATTGCCAGAGCACATAATCTTACCGAGACGCTGAAAGATCCGACAGCACATGCTGAGATGCAGGCAATAACATCGGCAACTAACTGGCTGGGTGGCAAATATCTTACTGATTGCACTATTTATGTTACGCTTGAACCGTGTGCAATGTGTGCTGCCGCCCTGGGATGGAGCCAGGTGACAGCGGTTGTTTTTGGTGCACGTGATGAACAAAGGGGATACACTACTATAAAAGGGTTACTGCTGCATCCGAAAACCAACGTTGAATCAGGTGTATTGGAGGAGGAATGTAAGGAACTGCTAGTCCGGTTTTTCAAAGGTAAAAGATAACAGTTAAAGTATTAAATTTCAGTTCTATGCGATCTCTGCGAAAAATCTCTGCGCCCTCTGCGGTTAATGGATTTCTTTTTCTAATTTTAAACAAAATTTGACCTATGACCTTCGATAACAGCAAGACAATTATTAGTCTTAGAATAAAGCTTTTCGCAGCAACAATTGTACTGCTGGCATACATAGCTATGGCTTATGTAATTAAAATGATAAAATTCCCGCTTCTTGGGATGAATGAAACGTTCTGGACTGTACTCCTGGTTGGCATTTGGGTGATTCTGGCAATTCTTCCTATGATACTCAATTATCAGTTCATAAGCTTTTCTGATGAAGGTGAGTTTATCGTCTTCAGATACTTCACAGCTGGGATTACCGGCGGAAAGAAAAATTCCGTTGAGATAAACAAAACAACATTTTCAGGTTATAAAATTGAAACCAGGTTTTTTGGTCTTATTCAAAGCATTATCCTGCTTCAGCGATTTCAGAAGGGAATAGCAAAATACCCTCCTATTCACATCAGCGCGCTCACAGGGGAAGAGAAAGCGAAGATCATAAAATCATTAAACTCATACTCTCCACAGACATGAGTTATCATCTGATAACATGAGATTTATCATTTTTAATCACTTTAAACAATCTCAAATTTGAACTTCAATCTGACAATATAAAATAACTAATAATTAAGATAATGAATGTAGATAAAATCATGAACAACCTCGAAAAGAAACATCCTGGTGAAATTGAGTATTTACAGGCAGTAAAAGAAGTTCTCGAATCAATCGAAGAGGTTTACAATGAAAACCCTCAGTTCGAATCAGCTAACATCATAGAGCGGCTTATTGAACCTGACCGTATAATTACATTTAAAGTTCCATGGGTAGATGACGAAGGAAATGTTAGAGTAAACCTTGGGTACAGGATTCAGTTCAATAATGCAATTGGTCCATATAAAGGTGGTCTTCGTTTCCACCCGAGCGTAAACCTTTCAATTTTAAAATTCCTTGGTTTTGAACAGATCTTCAAGAATGCATTAACAACGCTTCCTATGGGTGGCGGTAAAGGTGGTTCGGATTTTGATCCAAAAGGGAAATCAAACGCTGAAGTAATGCGTTTCTGCCAGGCATTTATGCTGGAACTCTGGAAGTACATTGGTCCCGAGACTGACGTTCCTGCTGGTGACATAGGTGTAGGCGGACGCGAAATCGGTTTCCTCTATGGCATGTACAAAAGACTAGCAGGTGATCATACCGGTGTCCTCACAGGAAAAGGAAGCAATTGGGGCGGTTCATTGGTTCGTCCTGAAGCAACAGGATTTGGCTGTGTATACTTTGCAAAAGAGATGCTTGCAACAAGAGGCGAATCATTTCAGGGTAAGAGAGTTGCTATCAGCGGATTTGGTAATGTTGCATGGGGCGCTGCTCTTAAGGCGACTGAACTGGGTGGTAAAGTAGTTACTATATCTGGTCCCGACGGTTATGTTTATGATCCTAATGGGATCTCTGGCAAAAAGATCGAATACATGCTTGAGCTGCGTGCTTCCAATGAAGACATCGTAAAACCATATTCCAAAGCATTTGAAGGTGTTGAATTCCATGAAGGGAAACATCCATGGGAAGTAAAAGTAGATATTGCTCTTCCCTGCGCAACACAGAACGAACTTAATGCAGAAGATGCTCAGACACTTATTAAAAATGGCTGTATATGTATCTGTGAAGGCGCTAATATGCCTTGTACACCTGAAGCAGTTGAGATCATCCAGAAAAACGGACTTCTCTTTTCTCCCGGAAAAGCTTCAAATGCAGGAGGTGTGTCTACATCCGGTCTTGAAATGACACAGAATTCAATGAAGCTTCGCTGGAACAGCCAGGAAGTTGATGGACGTTTACATGAGATAATGAGTAATATCCATAGCCAGTGTGTGAAACACGGAAAACGCGAAAACGG
>JBBRSO010000060.1:0-17958 GCA_038245405.1 Bacteroidales bacterium | reverse complement strand
TATTAACAAACAGAACAACCTCAGGTATATTAGAGCAGATCATTTAGTTGCAGGTATTGAGCTGATCCCGTCTGAAACCATGCAATTTAGTATTGAGGGATTCTATAAAAAATATTCACATTACCCATTTTCAGTTAAAGATTCAGTTCCTCTTTCAAGTAAAAGTGCTGATTATGGCATTTTTGGAGATGAAGAGCTGGTTTCATCCTCAAGAGGCAGGGCTTATGGTTTCGAAATCCTGGGAAGACTCAAAGAATTCAAAAAAATCAACCTTGTATTTTCTTACACTTACGTAAGGAGTGAGTTCCGGGGATTGGATTCACAATGGATCCCATCATCATGGGATAACAAGCATCTTTTCAGTCTGTCAGGTACAAAGAAGCTCTCCCATAACTGGGATATTGGCATAAAATGGAGGTTTGTGGGTGGAGCACCTTATACTCCATTTGACCTTGGGAAATCTTCATTAAAAACTGCATGGGATCTTAAGGGACAAGGCTATCTGGATTATTCAAAGTTCAATACCTTACGGCTCAGGTCATTTCATCAGCTTGATCTTCGTGTTGACAAGGAGTATTTCTTTTCAGGTTGGTCGCTTATGTTATATGCTGACATTCAGAATGTTTATAGCTTTAAGGCAGATCAGCCTCCTTTGCTGATCAGGGTATCAGATGCTAATAAATTACCAGTTACGGATCCCGAAAACCCATTAAAATATAGTCTGAAATATATTAATGGTCAGTCGGGTACTGTATTGCCAACTATTGGAATAATTGTAGAGTTCTAAAGGGAACTGACTAAACTCTATTCTAACTAATTGCCTCGATTGCCTTGATAAATTCTGCAGGGTTTCTGGTCATCAGTAATTTATCGTACGATTTCTTTGTTGCAAATTCTTCAGGAGAGTCGGTAAGAATGATTTTCTTTATCATGAGAGATTTCCCGATATTGCTGAAATACCCGATTTTCTTTTCAGCGAAATCAAAAGCGCTTGAGTTGACCACCAGGTAATCAAATGGCTTTATTTTGTGCATCTCAATCACTTCCGATGCGGGAAGGATACCACCGGTAAATATGACATCAAACCCTCGTTTCTTCAGCGAGTATTTATAGAACAGGAAATTATTATCTGTAAGATTATCAGAGGTGTTGATCATAGCTACCGAAGGCTTTGATTTGCCAGCAGGTTTGATCTGATTATCCTCAATTATAATTATCTGTTTTATAGTGTTCCTTACAAATTGTTCCTGAGCTCTTGATAAACTACCCGTCTGCCAAAGGATTCTGGCCTTTTCAAGAAGAGGATACAGATACTTTGAGTAGGCATCTTCAATACCCTGATGCTTTATGAACGGAGCAAGTGCATCCTTGAAAAGCGTCTCATTGAAACGTATTGCCGACATCAGGATCTTACCGGGTTGGAAATCCTGATCCATGTCGTCATGCTTACTGCTGACGTTCATTACCTGCTGGGTTAGTTCATCCTCATCAAGCCTGGCAATCTTTGATATTTTCAGACCATTCCGGTTGAGATATGCAACATTAAGGATTTTTTTTAGCTCTGATTCGCTGTAGGTTCTTATATTTGAATCTGTTCTGTCGGGCTCAAGTATTTTGTATCTCTTCTCCCAAATCCTTATTGTATGAGCCTTAATGCCCGAAAAATTTTCAAGATCCTTTATTGAAAATACATTTACCCCGTCTTCCATAGATCAATAGATAATATTTCGACAACTGATCAATATTATATGTGAATAAACAATCATTATAGTAGATTGTTTAGTCAAACTTAAATAAGAAGTAGCTTGTAATTTAATTTGCTGAAGGGTTCCCTATAAACGCACAACAAGGCGTGAAATTAATTCTGTTATTTTAGGATTGTTCCACCATGATTTTTTTTACAACTTTTACGCCGTCACTAAAGATTATTGTGACGAGATACATTCCCCTCTTGGGGTTGTCGAGCGATATTTTAATAAGTTGTTGTGGTTCATTATATTGTATCCTGAAGACATCCTGACCAATAATGTTTGTGATTTTTATATAAGACATGTACTTTTCCGTTTTGATGGTAAAGCTGTTGTATCTTACAGGTACAGGATATATTCTTACGTTTATATTATTAGTTTCTTTTGAAGATTCTTTCTGACCCGCATACTTTTTAATATTAATGCTATCCTTCTGACCCTGAAGGGATAACGTAAAAATCAATAAGAATAATACAATGGGTAGACTTATCTTCATAGACTCAGGTTTGTTATTCCTTATCAAATATTGTGCTAAAGTTAATAATTTTTTAAAGAAAGTGCTCTAAAAGTAAATTTGCTTTCACAAGATCGTCAGGTGTATCAATTCCCATATTTTCCCATTTTGTTATTGCAGTTCTTATGGAGTATCCATTTTCAATCCATCTGTTCTGTTCGAGTGACTCTGAAATTTCAAGCGGACTGCGGGGCAGGATTGTTATTTTTTTCAAAGTATCAGTCCTGTAGGCATATAATCCTATATGTTTGTAATAAACGTGGTTCTCAGTCCACTCTGTTTTGTCAAAATCCCTTATGTATGGTATAGCTGCACGGCTGAAATAAATTGCGTCACCTTTAGTATTTAAAATAACTTTTGGTTGATTGGGATTGAAAATATCATCGTCAGGTTCCACTTTTCTTATCAGAGTTGCCAATTCAACAGAATCATCTTCAAAACAGTTAATGAGTGCTGAAATCTGTTCGGGTTTGATAAATGGTTCATCTCCCTGTATGTTAACGACGATATCAACATTCACACCGGTTTCTTCATTTATCTTTATAACCGCTTCAGCACATCTGTCGGTTCCGCTCTGGTGCTGCCCGGAAGTCATGATAGCTTTGCCGCCAAATGAATGGACAGAATCATAAATCCTTTTATCGTCAGTGGCAACATAAATCAGAGCGAGGATTTTACTTGCCTGCTCATAAACCCGTTGTATCATGGGTTTGTTACCGATTAATGCCAGTGGTTTTCCCGGAAACCTTGATGATGCATATCTTGCCGGTATGATACCAGCAAATTGATGAGATGCCGATTTTTTCATATTGCGAATTTACTAAAATTGCATTTCCCAATGTTTTAAAAAAACCTTAAATTCGCAGGATTGTTAAAATGGATATGAAAGATCTGCAAAATATTAAACAAAGATTTGGAATAATTGGAAACGATGAGGGATTGAACCGGGCTATTGATATTGCTGTTCAGGTTGCCCCAACAGATCTTTCTGTACTTATAACCGGCGAAAGCGGTACAGGGAAAGAGATTTTTCCTCAGGTTATTCATAGTTATAGTACACGCAAACATGGTCAGTATATTGCTGTCAACTGTGGTGCCATACCCGAAGGAACGATAGACTCCGAGCTGTTCGGTCATGAGAAGGGTTCATTTACAGGCGCTTCCGACAGCAGGAAAGGCTATTTTGAAGTTGCTGACGGTGGCACTATTTTTCTCGATGAGGTTGCTGAATTGCCTTTATCCACCCAGGTGCGACTTCTCAGAGTACTTGAAACAGGTGAATTTATTCGTGTAGGGTCGTCAAAGGTCCAGAAAACGAACGTTAGGGTTATTGCAGCAAGTAATGTTGAAGTTCCAAGGGCAATTGATGCCGGTAAATTCAGGGAGGACCTGTTTTATCGTCTTAACACTGTTCCTATAAAAGTTCCCGCTCTGAGGGAAAGAGGTGAGGATATCTTTCTTCTTTTCCGGAAATTTGCGGTCGACTTTGCGGAAAAATACAGGATGCCGGCGATAAGGCTTGATTCCGACGCTAAAAGCTTACTCCTTAACTATGCATGGCCGGGAAATGTAAGACAACTTAAGAATATTACCGAGCAGATCTCGATCATCGAAAGTGAAAGGGAAATAGCAGCACCTAATCTGCATAACTATCTCCCCGACTTTGGAGGAGTAAAGCTTCCTGCTGTTATAAAGAAAGAAGAGGATAAATCTTTTTCATCTGAAAGGGAGATACTGTATAAGGTTCTCTTCGACATGAAAGGTGACATGAACGATCTGAAAAAGCTGGTTTTTGATCTCATCAGAAGAGGCGAGACGGATGTTAACTTCCATGAAACAAATTCAAGAGCTATTAAGAATTTATTCAGAGAAGCAAAGGAGGAGTCAGATAATCACAATTCTGATGAATCACAGAACGGAGAATATATTGCTCATAAAACCATGAATAATATACAGGATACTGAGGAAATATTCGAAGAATCGCTTTCACTTGCAGACAAAGAAGTGGAGATGATAAAAAAGGCTCTGGGAAAGTATAATGGAAAAAGAAAAATGGCTGCCGGCGAACTTGGAATATCGGAACGGACACTTTACAGAAAGATAAAAGAGTATGGAATCGAATCATAAATCTGGAGGAGAACGTCTGATCGTCAGACTTTCTGTAATTCTACTTATCGCCGTAACAGTATTTTTTTATGGATGTAAGGTATCTTATTCATTTACAGGAGCAAGCACCGCTGGTCTCAAAACATTCAGCGTGGTATATTTTCAAAACAGAGCTCCGGTTGTTCAACCAAGTCTGAGCCAGATCCTTACAGACGCCCTTATTGATAAGTGTAAAGAACAGACCAGTTTGAAATACTCAACTACAACAGGGGAAGCCGAATTTTCGGGTGAAATATCCGATTATTCCACACACCCGCTAACGGTGGCAGCTGACGCTCAGGCAGCAACAAACAGATTTACAATCTCAGTGAAAGTAAAATTCACAAATGCCGTTAATCCTGATCTTAGTTTTGATCAGACATTCTCGAGGTATAAAGATTATAACAGCAATCTCGATCTTAGCGCTGTAGAAAAAGAATATTCCGACGATATTGTTGAAATGCTCGTAGAGGATATTTTTAATCAGGCCTTTGTAAACTGGTAAACAGATGAATAGGAATGACTTCTTAAATATGATCAGCGATCCTGGTCCGGTAAACCGGCAGATGATGGGAGAGGTGTATGAGCTGATCGATATTTTTCCATACTTTCAGAGCGCACATCTGCTTCTCCTGAAGAGTCTGTATTCCAGTTCTGATGTCAAGTTTGAAAATCAACTTAAAAATTCTGCAATTCATATTGGTGACCGCGAAGTACTTTATTGGCTTTTAAACAAAAAGGCTGAGACTTACACGCAAAATGCTCTCGCAGTTGAGAACCCTGAAGTAATTAAGGAAGAGGTAACGACTGAAAATGAATATGATCATCAGCAAACTGTCATAGAATCAGCGAAGAACAGCGATTTAATGATAAGTAATATTGAAAACGATTCAGTTGGTACCGGAATGGATCAAAAACATGATGAAGGAGAACACCATACCGGACATTCAATACTTTTAGCTGTGGAACCAGAGATCACAGAGCCGGCAGGAGTTCTAATTATTCCTGAGGAAGACAATACCTCAGATAAAGTTTTCTTTATGGACCCGGGCTTTTCAGTTGATGAAGACTCTGACCTGCTGGAGCTTGATCTTGAAGCAGATGATTCACCATTTGGCACTGATAGAGAACCGGAACCTTTGCCGGTTGAGAAAAAAATCACTAAACAGCTGCAGTCTGAGCTAATAGATAAATTCATAATAACCAATCCCCGGATCGAACCTCATAAAGACAAAGCCTTCATGTCGAACGTCGATATTTCAAAACCATTCACAGAGGATGGTGAAGGTTTAGTAACGGAAACACTGGCAAAAATTTATATAGGTCAGGGATATTACTCCAAGGCAATTGATATTTTTGGGAAATTAAGTTTGAAGTTTCCGGAAAAAAGCAGTTACTTTGCGTCTCAAATTGAAAAAGTTAAAGAATACATAAAAAAGTGAACAAATGGGAATTTATATTTTTGTTTCAGTATTAGTTATTATAGCTTGTGTTCTGCAGGTACTGATAGTTTTAGTGCAGAATTCCAAAGGTGGTGGTCTGGCTGCCAACTTTACATCAACCGGTCAGTCTATGGGTGTTCGTAAGACTGCTGATTTTCTTGAAAAGTCAACATGGACTCTTGCGGGAGCCATCCTGATCCTTTGTGTAGTTGCGACAGCATCTATTCCTCGTGGCACTGTTGAAGGACGTTCAAGAATTGAAAACCAGATTAAGAACACTGTTGATCCTAACGCAATTCCAACTCTTCCTACAGCTGTTCCTCCTACATCTCCTGAACCTACAAAGTAGGTTGAATCATAAATAACTCTTATGAGTGTCAGTTTGTCACATACTGACACTTTTTTTTCTCCCTATCACACAATATGGCATTATTTTGAATCTGGCATGGATTTCGCTTGTGTAGCAAGTCGGAAAATGATGTTTAACTTTAAAACTAAATAAAAATGGCACAATTAAAAGGAAAAATTTTAGCGGGTAAGGTTCTTGTAAAACCTAATGAAGCTGAAGAAAAGACTGCGAGTGGAATAATTATTCCTGATTCCGCAAAAGAAAAGCCCCGTCAGGGTAAAGTAATTCTTGTTGGAGTTGCTAAGAAAGATGAAGAAATGGAAGTAAAGAAAGGTGATACTGTTCTTTACGGTAAATATGCAGGACAGGAGTTGACCATCGATGGTGAAGATTACCTACTTGTTTCACAAACAGATATCCTTTTTATAGCTTAATTTTAGCAAATTTTAAAAATCCTAATGATATGGCAAAAGAGATTAAATTTAATATTGATGCACGTGCTCTTCTTAAAGAAGGAGTTGATCAGCTGGCTGATGCAGTAAAAGTAACCCTCGGACCAAAAGGACGCCACGTAGTACTTGAGAAAAAATATGGAGCACCTCAGATCACCAAAGACGGTGTAACCGTTGCAAAAGACATAGACCTTTCCGACCCTTACAGAAATATGGGTGCCCAGATGGTTAAAGAAGTTGCATCAAAAACAGGTGACATCGCCGGTGATGGTACAACAACAGCCACAGTACTTGCACAATCTATTATAAATGTAGGTCTAAAAAATATCACAGCGGGTGCAAATCCAATGGATATAAAAAGAGGTATTGACAAAGCTGTTGAAGCTGTAGTTAAAAGCCTTGCAAAACAGGCTCAGGTTATCGGTGATGATCTTAAGAAGATTGAACAGGTTGCCAGGATTTCTGCGAATGATGATCAGGAAATAGGAAGACTTATAGCAGAAGCTATGGGTAAAGTTCATAAAGAAGGAGTCATTACAGTTGAAGAATCAAAGGGAACTACAACTTCTGTTGAAGTAGTTGAAGGTATGCAGTTCGATCGCGGATATATCTCAGCATATTTTGTAACAAATGCTGAAAAAATGGAAGCTGATCTTGAAAATCCATACATCCTGATTTACGACAAAAAAGTTTCTACAATGAAGGATATGCTCCCGGTTCTTGAAGCTACTGCTCAGACCGGACGTCCTTTGTTAATTATTTCCGAGGATGTTGAAGGTGAAGCACTTGCAACACTTGTTGTAAACCGTCTTCGCGGTTCACTCAGAGTATGTGCAGTGAAAGCTCCCGGATTCGGCGACAGAAGAAAAGAGATGCTTGAAGATATAGCTATCCTTACAGGAGGAACAGTTATCTCAGAAGAAAAAGGACTGAAGCTCGAGCACACAACACTCGATATGCTGGGTACAGCTGAAAAAGTTACCGTCAATAAAGAAAATACAACTATCGTAAACGGAGCAGGTGATAAAGAATTGATCAAAGCACGCGTTGCCCAGATCAGACAGCAAATGACAACCACAACTTCTGATTACGATAAAGAAAAACTTCAGGAACGTCTTGCAAAACTTGCAGGAGGAGTAGCTGTTCTTTATATAGGAGCTGCATCTGAAGTTGAGATGAAAGAGAAAAAAGACAGAGTTGATGATTCGCTCCACGCAACACGCGCAGCTATCGAAGAAGGTATTGTTCCCGGAGGAGGCGTTGCTTACATCCGTGCCCAGGCATCTCTCGAGAACCTGAAAGGTGATAATGATGATCAGACAACTGGTATAGAAATCATTAAACGTGCCATTGAAGAGCCATTACGTCAGATTTCTATAAACGCCGGAAAAGAAGGCGCTGTAGTAGTTCAGAATGTAAAGGCAGGCAAAGGTGACTATGGTTACAATGCCCAGACTGACAAATATGAAAAACTTTATGCAAGTGGCGTAATTGACCCTGCTAAAGTAGCCCGTGTAGCGCTTGAGAATGCTGCATCAGTTGCCGGCATGTTCCTTACTACTGAAGCAGTGATTGTAGAGATTAAAGAAGACTCACCAGCAGGTCCTCCACAGGGTATGGGTGGCGGAATGCCGGGTATGATGTAATCGGACTGCTAAAGCTTCGGTGGACGCAGAAGTAAAAATTAATATCAGGAGTTTCAAATAATTCTTGTATTTATATGGCAGAGACAGGTTTCGACTTGTCTCTGCTTTTTTTATAACAAGTTCCACTCACCATGGCAACCCCCTAAATCCCCCATTTGGGGGACTTTAGATTCGTTTGTGTTTCAAATTTGCTTCATAAACGGTTTTAGCCCCCCCATATGGGGGTCGGGGGGGTTGCTTAGGGAGGAGAAGAATTGTAAAATTATGGGGAGAATTTTTTTATATTTGCACCTGATTTAAAGTACACTCGTTTAATGAATAATATCCGGAATTTCTGCATTATAGCACATATTGATCACGGGAAGAGTACCCTGGCTGACCGTTTACTTGAGAAGACAAATACCATAACCGAAAGGGATTACCAGGCTCAGATACTCGACAATATGGATCTGGAGAGGGAGAGAGGTATCACAATAAAAAGCCATGCTATCCAGATGGAATATTTCCATGATGGACAAAAGTATATTCTTAATCTTATTGATACCCCGGGGCATGTTGATTTTTCATATGAGGTATCACGTTCGATAGCAGCGTGTGAAGGCGCTTTGCTTGTAATTGATGCTACCCAGGGTATACAGGCTCAGACAATCTCAAATCTTTATATGGCAATTGACCATAATCTGGAGATTATTCCGGTTCTCAACAAAATGGATATGGCGAGTGCAATGCCTGAAGAAGTTAAGGATCAGATTGTTGATCTGGTAGGCTGCAAAAGGGAGGATATTATTGAAGCAAGCGCCAAGACGGGAATGGGAGTGGAGAAAATCCTTCGCGAGATAGTTTTAAAGGTACCACACCCGGCCGGTGACCCCGAAGCGCCATTACAGGCTCTTATATTCGATTCTATTTTTAATTCCTTCAGGGGTATTATTGCATATATTAAGATTGTAAACGGTACAATAAGGAAAGGTGAAAAGGTCAAATTTATCAACACCGACCACGAATATAACGCTGAAGAAATAGGAGTCCTCAAGCTTAAGCAGGATCCTCGCGAGAAAATGGGGGTTGGTGATGTTGGTTATATTATAACGGGCGTAAAAATATCAGCCGAAGTAAAAGTTGGTGATACCATAACCCATGCAAAGAATCCATGCGAAAAGGCAATCTCAGGATTCGAGGATGTAAAGCCAATGGTTTTTGCAGGGATCTATCCTGTGGATGCAGATGATTACGAAGATCTCAGGCTTTCAATAGAGAAGCTCCAGCTTAATGATGCTTCACTTTCGTTTATACCTGAGTCGTCGGCTGCCCTCGGATTTGGGTTTAGATGCGGATTTCTTGGCTTGCTTCACATGGAGATAATCCAGGAACGTCTCGACAGAGAATTCAACATGGATGTCATCACAACTGTTCCAAACGTTTCATTTAAAGCATATACTACAAAAGGTGAGGAAATAGATGTGCATAACCCTTCCGGTTTGCCTCCTGTGACTAATCTGGAACGTATTGAAGAACCTTACATAATCGCGCAGGTAATTACTCTTTCGGAATACGTAGGGTCGATAATGAACCTGTGTATTGACAAACGAGGGGTATTGAAAAACCAGGTATACCTCACCCGCGACAGGGTAGAGCTTACTTTTGAAATGCCCTTAGCCGAAATTGTTTTTGATTTCTACGACAAGCTGAAGAGTATATCAAAGGGTTATGCTTCATTTGATTATTATTATACGAACTATCAGAAAGCAGATCTGGTACGACTCGATATTCTATTGAACGGAGAGATGGTTGATGCTCTCTCCACACTTATATTCCGTGGTCATGCTTACGAGTTTGGAAGGAAGATGTGTGTAAAGCTGAAAGAGCTAATCCCTCGTCAGCAGTTCGATATAGCTATACAGGCGGCTATTGGAGCAAAAATCATTTCAAGAGAAACAGTTAAAGCTGTAAGGAAAGACGTTACAGCCAAATGTTACGGTGGCGACATTACCAGGAAGAGAAAACTTCTTGAAAAGCAGAAAAAAGGTAAAAAACGTATGCGTCAGGTAGGGAATGTGGAAGTTCCGCAACAGGCATTCCTTGCTGTATTGAAGTTGGATTAAAAAGTCTGACACTTTTAAGCGACAAAATCTCCACTCCCCTGACTACCCCCAACCCCCTAAAGGGGGCTTGAAAAACTTTGCCTATTTTAAAATTTGTGGATAATCTGCTAAATCTCTTATGTAGATATTAAACCCCCTTTAGGGGGCAGGGGGTATACGACTAGGAATGAGGTATTAGCAGACGTTTTATTTTTCGATTTAGCTTATCAGCTTATATCCTCTTCCATGTATATTGAGGATCTTCACTGAAGGATCTTTTTTGAGGTATTTTCTTAATCGGGTTATGTAGACATCCATACTTCTTGCATTGAAATAGTTGTCATCAATCCAGATGGTTTTTAATGCGAAATTTCTTTCGAGTACCTCATTCCCATGGGTGCATAGCATTTCAAGAAGCTCAGATTCTTTTGTTGTAAGCTTGATTGATTTCTCATCGAAAAGCAGAATTTGCATGAGAGGGTCAAATGAATAACCTCCTATTTTATAATGTTCCTCCTTCTTTTTTACTCCCGGAGCATTTGTTCTTCTGAGTATTGCCTCAATCCTGTATAGAAGTTCCTCCATTGAGAAAGGCTTGGTTATATAATCGTCAGCACCTGATTTGAATCCCTCTATCACATCGTCTTTCTGGCTCTTTGCAGTCACGAAAATTATGGGAATATCAGGGCTAATGATCCGGATTTCCCTGGCAAGAGTCAATCCATCCATTTCTGGCATCATAATATCGAGAAGACACAAGCCAAATGCACCTGCTGGGAATGCACCGAGTGCCTTTTTCCCGTCGGTAAACAGCACCGTTTCATAGCTTTTGGCCGTGAGATAATTTCTAAGCAGAATGCCCAGATTCTCGTCATCTTCAGCAAGAAGTATTCTGATGTTATTCATTAGTCCATTTTTTGAAAGTTATGAAACTTCAATGTGATATCAGTTTTCATCACGATCTTTTGTTTTGCGGAAGATAGAGGGTAAACTTTGTCCATTTGTTAATCTGACTCTCAACCCTGATCGAGCCACCATGTTCTTCTATAATCTTCCTGACATAGCTTAATCCGAGTCCAAAGCCTTTTACATTATGTAGATTACCTGAGTGAACCCGAAAAAACTTGTCAAAGATCTTTTTCAGATCTTCCTTATTAATGCCTATGCCTTTATCTTCAACAGTAATCAAAATACCTTTTTTATTATTGTGCGTTGATATTGTAATATCGGGATAGTCCCTGGAATATTTTATAGCATTATCAATCAGATTGGAGATTGTATTCGTGAAATGAATCTCATCCACGAATACAATCGGCCGTTCAGCTCTCAGTTCGGGGTGAATAATTCCTTTCCGGCTTCTGATCTGCAGTGAATAATTCACTACCACTTTCTCAATAATCCCATGAACATCAATCCCTACAAGTGTGAGTTTCATCTTCATCCTTTCAAAGATGGCCATCTGCAGCACTTTTTCAACCTGGAATTTCAGTCTCATGCTTTCATCATGGATCACTTTTGCAAGGTTATCGATATTTTTATCTTTATCTGATATCGTTCTGTCGGCTATCATCTGTGAAGCAAGTGAAATAGTTGAAATAGGGGTCTTCAGTTCATGTGTCATGTTATTAATGAAATCGCTTCGTATTTCTGAGATCTTTTTTTGTTTGAAGATCACGATAAATGTTCCTGTTGTCAGACCCATAAGGAGAATTGCAAACAGAAGTGACATAAAACCAAGATTCCCGATCTTTTCAAATTTGTATTGCTGTTCCTGGAGACAATACAATACTATCTGATTCTGGCTAGGAACAGGATCGTTTGGGAAAAGCTGGATTATAAACTTGTTTGTCCCTGGTTTATCAGTATATCCTGTTGTTTTCCAGATTGTTCCATATCTTCCTGATCTAATGGAATATTCAAAATCGAGAGTAATACCCACATTATTTAAAGCAGCTCTTATTTCAGCTGTAAGTTTTTCAGCATTTATTCTTTCTCTTATATCCGGGGTATTACGGAGTATTTTCTCCATTATGCTTTCAAGAAAAACGATCTTATTGGTTACCCTTCCTTTAATTTCCGAATTTGTTATTTCAGGCGATGGTTCGGTGGTCAGCTCATTTGTAATTGTTGGTGTATTCTCTGATGATAAAAATATTTTATGTCCCGAGCTGGTGATTGCTATTGGTTCACCCGGATTGTTTATTCCGTACATTTCAAGGAGTGCAGAGTTAGGTTGATAGCCATGAAGCTTTTTTGCGAGCGGTGAGTTTGCAGGTACAATAGCTGTGACAGAATCGGCTGATGATGGATCTATGTCTTCTGCTATATTGTTTAATAATTCCTTTTCTTCAAGGTTAAGTACTACCGATTCGAGAGCTTTATTCGCCAGATAACGGAACTGCTGATCAGTAATAGCAATGGCATTCCTGATCCATACCAACTGAATAAGAATGAGTCCTGTAATAGCCAAAAAAAAGAAGATGGCCAGTAGTACTATGGTTATCCGCTTCATACTGTGCAAAAATACTCGTATAAATCCTATAATGGTGAATATTAACTTACTTTAACAGAATAACACCATCGGCCTTTAGTTCTTCTCTTCCTGGCAACCCCCTAAATCCCCCAAATGGGGGACTTGAAAATCAGCCAGGTTGGGAAAAGCCCCCCAAATGGGGGGTTGGGGGGTTGCTAAGAAATGGGTTGATGGTGCCCCCTTTCAAGTTCTGTGCTGATATAGAAAGTGTCAATAAGAGTAGTTCATTGCTTTTCATTAACAAAGGTTGAATACGAAAAGTGAGCTGAGCTTTAGACACTCTTGGCACTTTAGTCACTTTAGGCATATTTTCCAATTTTAACATTTCTTTAAATAATTGTTAATATTCAGCTATTCAGATTAAAATATTTTTTTATTATAGGAATACGTCTTATATTTGTAAAGGATTTGGCACGATATTTGAATATTACGATATAGAGGTTTTTTTCATAGGTTAGGTTAGTTTTAGGGTTATCAAAACTGTGGGTCGCATTCGCGGCCCACTTCTTTTTTATATCACACCCGGAAGAAACAGAGAATATTACAAATTTTCCATTACTATTGGGACAGGTAATGTAAATTTTTATCCTTCAATGTATTAATATCGATGTTAAAGACCGCATTGATTGTCTCCACTTCCCTTAATAGTGAGGTGATTTTGTTTAAATCGACTTCGTTCTCAGGGTCCGTAATCTGGAGGAGGTAATCAATATTTTTAAGTTTATTTAAAAGAAAAATTTTACCTGATCGGTTTGAAATCAGATTAAAGTTTACATTTTCATGCTCACTGGAATTTGAAAATCTGCTAAAGGCTAAATCCTCTTCTGCGAATTTAAGAGGTAATATGTTTTTGAGAGATATACCGAATTTTCTATTTAATGAAAGGGAAAGTTTATAGTCTGGTTCGGCAGTAACAATTCCAAGCAGGATGTAGTCACTATTCTGTTCAATATTAAGTTTAACTCTTGTGACCTTTTGCGCACTCTTCATACTGCATGGCTTAGATTGGTTAAAGGTACATAAAATAGAGAGGCAGGTTTGTTAACCGTTGTAATTATCTTTTAATCTCTTCCAGGCCTGACTGGCTGCTTCCTGTTCTGCTTCCTTTTTGGAAGAGCCGTGGCCCTCTCCGAATTCCTCTTTATCGATGGAAAGAATTGTAGAGAAAACTGATTTCTTCATATTGAAATCATATTCTTCACTGTAAGTAAAGATAAGGGTTGACTTATTTTTTTGTACCCATTCAAAAACCAGGCTTTTGTAATCGGTATCTGTTTTAACAATAAGGTCGAGATCGAGATACTTGTTGAGCACATTTTTTATAAATATATTTTTTGTCTTTTTAAATCCCTTGTCTAAAAAGACCGAGCCGATGAGTGCTTCGAATGCATCACCATAAAGGTTCTTTGTGAGGTGTGATGAGCTTATCCTGCTGATAAGGATATTATTAAAACCCATCGACAGAGCAAGCTGATTAAGTACGTCGCGGTTAACAATTCGTGATCGGATCTTTGTCAGAAATCCTTCGTTGGCTTCCGGAAATCTCTCGAAAAGATAATCAGAGAGGATTGCACCGAGAACGGCATCGCCAAGGTATTCAAGTCTTTCATTGTTAACCTTCTTGCCGTCTGCAAGAACGAATGTTGCTGAGCGATGAATAAAGGCAATCTCGTATAGTTCGAGATTGCCTGGCTTAAATCCTAATATCTTTTTTAACCGGGAACGGAATTCCCGTTTGTCTGGCAGATATGTACCGTTTATTCTTTTTCGGAACAGAGACACTAAACTTCAGCTTTTTTTATAACAACGGAAGCATTATGACCACCAAATCCAAAGGTATTACTGAGGGCGATATTTACTTTCCTGTGCTGGGCTTTGTTGAGTGTTAAGTTCAGTTTCTGATCAATACCCGGATCAGGAGTAGTGAAGTTTATTGTTGGAGGAACGATATCGTGTACAACCGACATGATAGCGGCTATTGCTTCGATGGCCCCTGCAGCACCGAGAAGATGACCGGTCATGGATTTTGTTGAACTGATATTCATTTTGTAAGCGTGTTCCCCAAAAACGCTAACAATAGCTTTGGTTTCAGAAATGTCACCGAGTGGAGTAGCTGTGCCATGTACATTAATGTAATCGACATCTTCAACCTTCAGACCAGCATCTTCAACCGCAAGCTTCATCACATTTTTTGCTCCGAGACCTTCAGGATGAGGAGCTGTAAGATGATAAGCATCAGCAGTAAGACCGGTACCGACCAACTCAGCATAGATTTTAGCACCTCTTGCTTTTGCATGTTCATATTCCTCCACAATGAGCGCGCCCGCACCTTCTCCGAGAACGAATCCGTCGCGGGTCTTGTCAAATGGCCTCGATGCAGAAAGAAATTCAGCATTATTTGTGGAGAGAGCCTGTAAGGCATTGAACCCGCCAATTCCAGGTTCATTGATGCTTGCTTCTGAGCCTCCGGTAACGAATATATCAGCTTTTCCCCAACGAATGTAATTGATTGCATCAATTATTGAATTTGTTGAAGAAGCACAAGCTGAGACTGTGGCAAAGTTAGGTCCCCTGAAACCATATTTAATCGAGATAGAGCCGGCAGCAATATCTCCAATCATTTTTGGTATGAAAAACGGACTGAACCGCGGTGTACCATCACCGAGAACATAACTCTTGATAGCCTGAAAGAAAGTTTCAATACCTCCGATACCAGAAGCCCAGATTACGCCAACTCTGTCTTTATTAACTGTTTCAAGATTTAATCCTGAATCAATCAACGCTTCATCAACAGCAATTAGTGCAAACTGTGAATACAAATCCAGTTTATTCGCTTCTTTTCTGTCGAAATAATTCGCGGAGTCATAGTTCCTTAATTCACATGCAAATTTTGTTTTGAACTTCTCCGTATCAAAACGAGTGATCAATACTGATCCGCTGACACCATTGACTAATCCTTCCCAATATTGATGCAAATTATTACCCAAAGGAGTTAAGGCTCCTAGCCCTGTTACTACAACTCTTCTCATAAATGGAATTTTAAAAATGCAAATTATTTTGCATTTTCCTCAATGTACTTGATAGCATCACCAACTGTGCCTATGGTTTCTGCCTGATCGTCAGGGATTCCGATATTGAATTCCTTTTCAAACTCCATGATAAGTTCTACTGTATCAAGAGAGTCTGCTCCTAAATCATTGGTGAAACTGGCTTCAGGAGTTACCTCTGATTCGTCTACTCCTAGTTTGTCAACTATGATTTCCTTTACTCTTGTGGCAATGTCCGACATAATAATAAATTTTAATTAATATTAATTTTTGAACATGCAAAGAAATATATTTGTACCATATTTTTCAAGAGATTTGATGTTTTTTTATTCATGCTACAGTTTAATGTGTTGATAATTAGAAAAATAATCTTACTTTGAAGGATTATATTAATTTGTTGATCAATATGCTAATTATCAAAATATGAGGAACATAGCTATTTTTGCCTCGGGAAATGGAACCAATGCAGAAAACATAATTAAATACTTTTCGAACAGAAATACGGCGAAAGTATGTCTGGTTTTATCAAATAAGCGTCAGGCTCAGGTTTTGAAAAGGGCTGAAGCGAATGGAATACGGACTGTTTTTTTCGAACACAAGGAATTTTATGTCACCGGGAAAGTTCTCAGATACCTGTTATTATATAAAATTGACTTTATAGTTCTGGCAGGTTTTTTATGGCTTGTTCCTGAGAATATCATCGAACAGTATTCCGGTAGAATTGTAAATATTCACCCTGCCCTCCTGCCGTCTTATGGTGGAAAAGGTATGTACGGTGAAGCTGTACATAAGGCTGTTATCGGAAATCATGAAACCCAGTCAGGCATCACTGTTCATTATGTAAATAAACTTTATGATAAAGGTGAGGTTATTTTCCAGTCGAAGGTAGATATAGACCCATCCGACTCACCGTCAACACTTGCCGAAAAGGTACATGCTTTAGAGTATCTCCATTATCCAAAGGTGATAGAAGATCTTGTGGTGAAACTCCCCGATCTCCTAATTAAAAGTGCCGAGGAGACTTAGAATAACAGTTTTTACCTCGTCAAATTTAGGTTTATTCTCTGCCGATATCGGTTCAACAGGTGGCGCATCGACCTTCAGGGGATCTACCGGTGAACCATTTTTATAAAACCTGAAATCGAGATGAGGGCCCGTAGACAAACCACTGGAACCGACATAGCCTATTATATCGCCCTGTTTAACAAATCTCCCTGCTGAAATACCATCGCCAAACCGGCTAAGATGCATGTAAGCAGTTGCATAGACACTGTTATGCTGAATTTTTACCATTCTGCCTGCTCCGCCCTGTTTGGTGGCAGATAGTATACGGCCATCACCAATCGCATGGACGGGTGTTCCGATAGGAGCAGCATAATCAACACCAAAATGAGGACGAACAATTCGGAGTATCGGATGCATCCTGCCTGATGAAAAATGTGAGCTGATCCTCGAGAACTTTAAAGGTGCTTTTAAAAATGCCTTCCTCAGACTATTCCCGTCGACATCAAAAAAAGACTCTGTCTCACCCTGAATAAAAGGAACCGCCGTTATAGAAGTTCCCGACCTGTTAAACTGAGCAGCATATATCCTTGCCGATCCCAGGGCTTTGCCATCAATAGAGAGCTCTTCATAAATTATCTTGAAATTATCACCTTTCTGTAAACCAAAGAAATCGACTGTCCAGGCAAAGACTTCAGATAACGATACCGCCAGAGTGGGGTGCAAGCCACCATTGATCATGGCATCCCAGAGAGATGTCTCAATTGTGCCCGATGCATATTTTATTTCACTTTTTATAGTCTTCCTGTAAGCCGTAATATTCAGCGAATCTTTGAAGCTGAAAACATAACATGTGGTAGGATCATGCTCATAAACAAAGTAGCTGGCTTTTGCTACAGAATCCCTGTTGCAGAAGAGGATATAGCTGCTACCAGTCCTGATCTTTCGTACATCAAATACCTCCTTCGAGTTTCGGGTTACCTGGTCAATCTCCTGCAT
>JBBRSO010000059.1:0-17993 GCA_038245405.1 Bacteroidales bacterium | reverse complement strand
TCCGACGGTTACTGAAGTTCATAATGATGTAACATGTTTCGGAACTTCAACAGGTGCTATTGATATTACAATAGCAGGAGGAACAGGTCCTTATACATTCATATGGACAGGGGCAGGCGCAACAACATCTTCAGAAGATCAGAGTAACCTGGTAGCAGGTCTGTATTCTGTTGTTGCCTCAGACGTCAATATTTGTTCTTCAGTATCCTTGCCAATTATGATTGCCGGGCCTTCTTCAGCATTATCAGGAAATATTGCATCGCAATCGGACGTTTCAGTATTTGGAGGAAATGATGGTAGTGTAACAGTAAGCGGTACAGGTGGTACAGGTCCTTATCTTTATAAGATAGGATCAGGAGCATATCAGGCTTCTGGTACTTTTGGTACCCTTAATGCGGGTTCATACACAATTACAATACAGGACATCAAACTCTGTACATTCGAGGTACCGGTAACAATTACTCAGCCAATAGCATTGGTTTCAGGTATTATAACCTCACAGACGAATGTTTCATGTTTCGGAACTTCAACAGGTAGCGTTACTGTAGCAGGGAGCGGAGGTGTGCACCCTTATGAATATAGTATCGATGGAATCACATACCAGACGTCAGGAACATTTGGAGCATTAGCTTCAGGTAATTATTCAGTGACCGTACGAGATGCATCTTTGAATACATTTGTTGTAAATGTTACAATTACACAACCAGTTTCGTCAGTCGGAGGTTCGATAATTTCTCAGACCAATGTAGTATGTTATGGAAGTAATACTGGTAGTGTAACAGTAGCAGGATCAGGAGGGACTGCTCCATATGTTTATAAATCGGGATCAGGTTCATTCCAGACATCCGGTACATTCGATAATCAAAAACCAGGAGCATTAACAATAACTGTCAGAGATGCTAATCTATGCACATTTGATGTTACAGGATTTATAACACAACCGTTGGCAGCACTTCAATTAAGCGGGATAACACCTGCAAATACTACCTGCTCAGGGTCTGCAAATGGTTCAATTACTGTTTCAGCATCAGGAGGAACTTCGCCTTATATGTTTAGTATCAATGGTGGGGCCTATCAGGCATCAGGAACATTTAGCAGTCTTGCTGCCGGAACATTTACTATATCCGTTATGGATGCTTCTGTTTGTACTGCAAGCGCACAGGTAACGGTTTCTGAACCTGACATTCTTTCAATAGAAGGAGTAAAAATTGATGCAACTTGTCCTGGAGTTGCTGATGGTTCAGTTTCACTTACCGTTACCGGTGGGTCGCAGCCATACATTATTATATGGTCTGATGGAGTGACAACTCAAAACCGCGGGAATATAGGAGCTGGAACATACAGTGTTGTGGTTTCTGATAAAAATGGTTGTGCTTCTTCACTTGATATTGAAATTAATTACAATGGGACGGATCAGTGTATTGAGATTCCGGATATCATTACTCCGAATAACGACGGTTTTAATGATACATGGATCATTAAAAACATCGATATGTTCCCGGATGCTGAAGTCTTTGTGTTTACAAGATGGGGGAAACTGATATTTAATACTAAAAATCTTTCTGCCAACCCATGGAATGGCACATACAAAGGCAGGATCTTACCTACGGATTCATACCATTACATTTTACATCTTAATAATGGATCAAAACCAAGATCTGGTGTGATAAGCATAATCAGATAATTTTAGCATATTTAGAGTTTTAAAGATATGAGGTACATAAGAAAAATTTTGCCAGCAATAGTTCTAATCTTCATTTTTGAGGCAGGCTTTGCACAGCAGGTTCCGATGTATAGTCAGTATATCATGAATGGATTTCTGATAAACCCATCCTTTGTAGGAAGGGATGGCTATACTACAGTTAACCTGACGGTGAGAGAACAGTGGGTTGGAATGGCGGGAGCACCAAGTACATATGCTGCAAGTTTCCAGACACGTATTCTGAAAAACAGTTTTATTTCTAAGTCTACATCTGTTCGAAAGAAGATTATTAAGCCAACCAAGGGAGGTAAAGTAGGTTTGGGAGGCTATGTTTTTAATGACAAAAACGGAATCATGAAACGTTCGGGCGTTCAGTTCGCTTATTCATATCATATAGCAATGGGACGAACCGGAGGTATTCCTAACGACCTTTCTTTTGGACTTGCTCTTACAGCTTATCAATTCTCAATTAACACCGATGGTCTGATTTTTAACCCGGATGATCCATTACTGAATTCGTACGACAGATCGGTCTTCATACCAGACTTTAATTTTGGAGCAAGTTTCACAACTTCAAAATATTATCTTGGATTCGCAATGACAAATCTGTTCCGTGGTTCATTACTGTTTGCTGATACCTCCGCAACAAAAAGAAATGAGCTTGGTAACTTCTTCCTGACGGGCGGATATAAAATTCCGCTCTCTTCAGATTGGATACTGGAACCTTCCGCATTCATAAAGGCTTCGGATATGTTGCTTACCTCAATTCAGGTTGATTTGACAGCCAGATTGTATTACCAGGAGGATTACTGGGCTGGTATTTCATACAGAACCAATGATGCTATTATAGCCTTAATGGGTATGAAATTTAGCAGGTTCTATTTTGCTTATGCATTCGATTTTACATTAACGGATATAAGAAAGCAAAGTTACGGATCCCACGAACTTTCTCTGGCGGTAAAATTTGGTGAAAGTGCGAGAAGATACCGATGGATAAATGCATACTAAGCAAATAGACTGAAAAAGGGCTGATTCACATTCACAATCAGCCCTTTTTTTATTCATTTGGCCCCAGAGATTTCTACTTTGCAGATAGTAAACGGACACCTACATGAAGATTCTGTTTTCATTCATATTTATTCTTATCCTTTCTTGCAAAGGTTTTTCTCAAATTGAATCTCAACCGCTAAGGATAATGTTTTATAACGTTGAAAACTTCTTTGATATTTCTGATGACTCTCTCAAAGATGATAATGAATTTCTTCCCGATGGAGTGATGAGATGGAATATCAAAAGATACATTAAAAAACGAAACTCCCTATATAAAACAATTGTAGCAGCAGGAGATTGGAGTATGCCTGCTATAATAGCATTCTGTGAAATAGAGAACCGTCATGTTCTTGAAGACCTATGCTATAATACTTATTTAGTTAGATCCGGTTATGACATTATCCACGAAGAATCGCCTGACTGGCGTGGTATTGATGTTTGTCTGATATTCAGAAAAGACGTTGTTAAGCTGATTTACTATGAATATCTGATACCCAAAACAGATCAATTATTTACTTCAAGAAGTGTCCTTTATGCGAAGTTTATAATAGGTAAAGACTCCATTCATCTATTCGTAAATCATTGGCCATCAAGACGAGGAGGCGTTTTAGCAGGTGAAGGAATCCGCCAGAATATTGCATCGATGGTAAGAACTAAAGTTGATTCATTAATTGGTTCGAGGCCTAATTCAAAAATTATCATTCTCGGTGACTTAAATTGTAGTCCCGATGATAAAGTCCTGCAGGCTTTTATGAAATCATCGGATTCAGAGAATTCGTTGGTTAACCTGGCAGATAGCTTGAATTCAAGTGGCAATGGCACATACCGATATGCCGGATTGTGGGAGATGATCGATCAGGTGATGGTAACCAGGAGTCTTTTGAACTCTAATGATGGACTTTTCACCAGAACCAATTTACTCAAAGTATTCAGAGCTGAATTCCTTTTACAGAAAGATTCAAAATATCCCGGATTAAGTCCTTATCCCACATATCGTGGTTATAAATATGTGGGAGGGTTCAGTGATCATTTGCCTATACTACTTGAACTAAAGTTCAGGTGAGATTTTCCAATGGAGTAAGTCCAAGTTCAACACCCTTTTCAATCATTAATTTCCTGGCAGCAATATGTTCATTCGGTATAATACCGTCAAGAATTGCATCTCTTATTGCATTCTTAATGATACCTACCTCTTTACCCGGATTTATTCCGAATGTTAAAATTATTTCGCTACCGTCGATCGGAGGCTGAAAATTTCTAACTGCATCCTTTTCTTCAATCTCCCTGAGTTTATTCCTAACTAATTTGAAGTTCTCAAGATGCTTTGTCTTTTTTGCCTCGTTTTTCGATGTGATATCAGCTTCGCAAAGGATCATCAGATCATCTATGTCATCTCCAGCTTCATATAATAATCTCCTGATAGCGGAATCGGTAACTAAATCCTGCGATAATGCAATTGGCCTTAAGTGAAGATCAATAATTCTCTGAACATACTTCATTTTTTCATTTAGAGGAAGCTTTAGTTTTCTGAAAATGTCGGGGACCATTTTAGAGCCAAGAAATTCATGACCATGAAATGACCAGCCAGTTTCCGGTATGTACTTTTTTGTTGCTGGTTTGGCAATATCGTGAAGCAGGGCAGCCCATCTGAGCCAGAGATTGTCGGTGTGCTTGCTGATATTGTCCAGAACCTTAATCGAATGATGAAAATTATCTTTATGAGCTTTCCCATCCTTTGTTTCCACGCCCTTTAGATTGTCGAGTTCCGGGAAAATCAACCTGAGCAAGCCTGATTTTTCAAGAAGAATAAATCCTCTTGATGGATGCGAACACATTATTATCTTATTCAATTCTGTTACAATTCTTTCAGATGAAACGATTTTAATTCTTTCTGCGTTTCCGGTAATTGAAGCAAAGGTCTTGTCTTCAATAGTAAAATTCAGCTGGGTGGCAAACCTTATAGCCCTCATCATTCTTAATGGATCGTCTGAAAAAGTCTTGTCAGGCTCAAGAGGTGTTCTGATTATTTTTTTCTTAATATCCTCTAACCCTCCGAACGGGTCAATAAAATTACCGAATGTCTCTTCGTTAAGACTTATCGCAAGAGCGTTTATTGTGAAATCGCGTCTCTTCTGATCATCTTCAAGTGTGCCGTTTTCTACTACCGGATTTCTTGATTTTTTATCGTACGATTCTTTTCTTGCTCCGACAAATTCTAATTCATATTCGTGGCTTCGGAACATGGCTGTTCCAAAGGTTTTAAAAACACTTACTTTTAAGCGGGGGTTAATCTTTTTTGCCACTTTCCGGGCAATTTCAATCCCACTTCCTATGACAACAATATCGATATCTTTATCAGGATGTTCTCTTTTCAGAATACAATCTCTTACCCAGCCGCCGATTACGTATGCCTCAACATTCTCTGATGTAACTATAGCTGAAAGTGTTTCGAAAATTTTGTCATTAAGACATATATTCATATATAGATATGACAATTTGTAAAATTATTATGACAAAGTTACAATTATTAACCAATTATCAGTAGATTCTTACAATTGCAGCAACAGGCATAAAAATTGCTGTTTATTAAACAATCACCTGATTTTTATGTTAACTAATAAAAAATTTTATGATAGAGCACTTGACAAAAGAAACATTCTTGAATAAGGTATTCAACTATGAAAAAAATAAAGATTGGAAATACGAGGGTGAGAAACCTTGTATTATCGACTTTTATGCCGATTGGTGCGGACCGTGTAAAATTGTCTCTCCTGTTCTGGAAGAATTGGCGAAGGATTTTGACGGCAAATTAAATGTTTTTAAAGTAGATACAGAAGAAGAACAGGAACTGGCTTCAGTTTTTGGAATAAAAAGTATCCCTTCGTTTCTGTTTATTCCTGCTGAAGGTCAACCTCAGATGGCTATGGGTGCCTTGCCAAAAGAAACTTTTGTTAAGGCGTTCAAGGATGTGCTTGGTGTAGAAAAATAGCCAGTTCGTCAAAATATACAGATCATTTACTAAATAGCGAAAGAAAGAAGAAACATTTATGTCTGATTAACGTTTAACATTCAGAAGCTGGTAATTTAGGTTAGAAGGTTTTTTTCATGGATTTAGGTTTAGGGTAGTAAATTAGTAGATCAGGACTTCGGTCCTGATTTATTATTATACCATATCCTTGAATATACTATTTATTTCCTCTTCTGTTGTTCTCAGTTTCTTTTGACATTCTTTAATAAGTTCAGAAGCACGTCTCACCTCAACTGAGAGCTTATCAATATCAAGATTTCCGTTTTCAATATTGTGCAGGATATTCTCGATCTCAGTCACAGCAGTGTTAAAGGAAAATTCATTTTTAGCCATAATCTTTATTTTTTAAATATAAACTCAATTTTCTCTGTGATAATTCAAAAATAAGTCAATTGACTTACACAAAGAACTATTTTTGGTTTTGGTTATTCCTTATTTTATCGGTTGGCTTCCCTTTGGTTTTGAAAAATCTACATCCATGTTCTGTTTTTGTTCTAATACCTCACTTCTTAAAATCCCATCAGAAACGTGTGTTTCAATTATATCGCTTAGGTTCACCTGACCAGTAAACTTCAATATTTTACCATGAAGGGTTGTTATTGAATATCCCCTTTGGAGAATGTTCTGCGGATTGAGATGGCCCAGTGCATCATCGAGCCCCTTCAATCTTGCATTATTCAGTTTAACAGACGCGGAAGAAGCGGTAATAAGTCGCTGGATATTTCTTCTGATTTCCATCGTACTATCCGAGATAACCATTCGAAAAGATGAAGCAAGTCTTGATTCAAGATTTGCTGGTACCAGACCAGCTCTTATCACCTGTTCTTTACCAATATTTATAATATCTATTATTTGAGCTGACAATTTATCTCTTAATTGGGACATCATTATTTTAACAAGTGGAAATAGTTTAATGCCGGCAGATTCAATTCTGGCTCTGTTTTTTTCAATAATCGATCGGGAAGCTGTTATGATCTCAGTACTTATTCCAACAATATGATTTTCAGCTTCTGCGAGAGATTCAATCAAAAGATCTGCAACTGCAGTAGGCGTTTTTAAAGCTCTGTTAGCCACCATATCTGTTATTGAAATATCCTTATCGTGGCCAATACCGGTTATCACCGGAATGGGAAACTGAGTTACATAATATGCTATATTATAGTTATCGAACCAACTGAGATCGGATTGTGAGCCTCCGCCCCTGATAATTGCTACTATGTCAAACAAATGGACATGAAAGGCTACCCTGTCAAGAGCTTTGATTACACTTTCTTCTGTTTCAGCCCCCTGGAGTGAAGCTTCAAACAATGTAGTAGTAAAAACGTAACCAAAACTATTTTTATTCAGATGATTTATGAAATCTGAATAACCTGCTGAGCTTTTTGATGAAATGATGGCAATCCTCTGGGGCACAGGTGGGAACATAAGTTCCTTGTTCATTGAAAAAATCCCTTCCTGTTCAAGCTTTTTAATTATAAGCTGGCGTTTAATTGCCATTTCACCAAGAGTAAAGGCAGGATCGATATCATTAATTATAAGGCTTAGTCCATAAAGTTCATGATATTCAACCTTGATTTTTACAAGTATCCTGATGCCCTCCCTGAGATTTTCACCTGTTATATTTTCAAAAAAAGCTTTCAGGAATCTGAATCGGTTATTCCAGATTATTGCTTTCACGCGAGCTCTGACATTTTTTTCGTCAGGGTTTTTTTCAATTAATTCAAGGTAACAGTGACCAGTACTGTTTTCCTTAATTTCTGAAATCTCAGCCATTACCCAATACGCCTCCGGTAACGAGAGATATAATGAATCCCTTATTATCAGTTGAAGTTCCAAGAGGGTAAATTTATCAGTCATGGTCAGTTTTATAGTTTTATCACTTTACTTACCCTTGAGCCAAATGGAGTTGTAATTCTTATCAGGTAAATTCCCTGTTCAGCTTGTTTCAGTTCTGTGACTAATATCGTTCGGCCTGCATAAACTGCATAATCCTTTTGATATATTATTTTCCCCAAGGCAGAAAAAATTTCAATTTTGATATTTTGAGGAGGCGAGGGAAAGACGATTTCCAGACTACCTGTTGTTGGGTTTGGACTTATGACCGGACCTATGTCGGGAACTTTTACATAAATATCCTGAGTGTGGTTAAGAGCTTGTACCATATCAGGAATCCCGTATCCGTAAAGTGAATCAGGCTTATTATGCCTGTCAGCAGATAGATGAATAGCATTGATAATGTCAATATTTCGCGCCCTGGGGACAGCCTGCATCAGACATGCAGCCATGCCGCTCAAAACAGGGCACGAAAACGATGTGCCACTTGAGCGGTTAACTCCATTTTGAGAAATCTGAACTGGAATACTGACACCCATTGCTGCATTATCGGGTTTTATCCGTTTATCATATGATGGACCTGCTGAGGAAAAATCTGCAATCAGGTTGGTACCGGTTACTGCACCAACTGCCAGCACACTGTCTCCGTCTGATGGAAAGATAATGTATTTCCACGAATCATTCCTTTCATTACCTGCGCTGTTTACAACCAGGATACCCTTTGAAGCAGCAATGTCTGCGGCTCTTGTTACGAATGCAGTGTTCCCGTCAAGTTCTGATACTTTATAATTCATAGAAGAATCGTCAAACGTAAAGTAGCCAAGAGATGAGGTTATAATATCTGCACCGGCACTATCTGCATATTCAGCGCCAGCAGCCCAAAAATCTTCTTCACATGGGAATTCTGATCCAACATCTTCGGTTTTTAAAAGAATGTAATCAGCTCCTGGTGCTGACCCTTCAAGAAATCCAGCCAGGTTTCCGGCTAATACTGATAGAACTGCTGTTCCATGGTTACTTGAATTATAAACAAATTGATTATTATTCACAAAGTCGTAGGTAGCCTTGATTCCTTTTCTTGATCTCAGCCCGTTTAAAGAACTGATTTTATCTGTCTCTGAAAAACCTCCATCAAGTACTGCGATTAACCTTCCAGTTCCATCAAATCCGGAATTATGCAATGCTTTGCCATTAATCATTGTCATTGGTCTGTCAAACGCAAGTGGATCAGATTGTTCAATCTCAAAATCCAGTTTGTTGAGGTGAAGACTCTTTTTCCCGGGATTTTTGACAATCTTCACATCGCTTACAAATGGGAGGATTAGTATGGTGTTCAGATCTATTGGTGATTGAGATTTATAAAGTGCGGTATTCATCCATTTTGAAGTTGAATGCAGGGTCAATCCTTTTAACGAAATTTTAGTTATATAACTGTTCTCAACGGGAAAGTCTTTATAATCAGGTGCAGAAATTCCTGCGTTTAATCTTCGGTTTATTGCCCTGGATGACAGAAGATCGGAAGCAGAATATCCTGATGTGTTTCCTTTATCGCGAAAATATACCCGGTAAAAATAAGTGTAAACTGCAGCTTGTCCTGACAGATCAATACCTGCAAATAATATTAAAATAACAGATATTAAAGTCTTAATATTTATTATTGATCGATGCTCTGTCATTGACTGTTTATTCCTGTTTTTTCAGGATCCGCAACTTTCCCTTTGTTGTTTTCAAGTGAGTCGAGGAAATCCGACTCATCGATATCTATCTGCCTGTCTTGTGTGATTCCCAAAACATAAGTCAGTTTGTATTTTATAGATCCGTCTTTTTTAAAAATAACCCATTCGCCATCTCTTGAATCGTCTTTGTACTGTCCTGAAAATTCTATAGCTCCATTCTCGAACCATACTTCAAACTTTCCATTAATCTTTCCTTTGCAGTATAATGTTTTGAGTTTTAGTGCGCCAGAAGGAAAGTATTCAGTCCATTCTCCATTCTTTATACCATTCAGATATGATAGTTTCTCTGCGATGGTACTATCGGGGTAGAATTTCAGTGAAGGGCCATTTTTAAGATTTTTTGTATAATTCTCTTCTGAAATAAGGTACCCATTGATATATTCAGAAAAGAACTGCCACTTGCCTTCTTTCTTCTGATCAATGTATGTACCTCTGGCGGAAATGTTTCCATTTGGATGGTACATTGCAGCAACTGCTTTTTTGCCGTCATCACTGTAGTTCAGAATGGATTTTACAGCTTTGGTTTCATAATAACGTTTCATCTCACCAACAGGATGATCATCTTTGAAACTTCCCTCATACATCACTGCATCATTTGGGTATTTCTTAACCCAATGTCCCTGTTTCCGTCCTTGTTTATCAGTCACATTAATGTTTGTATCATTCTGGCTAAAGCAACAGATTGAAATTGACAGAAGATAAACTGATATAAATAATTTTAAGCTCATAATCGGGAAAAGCGGAATTTGCGATAAAAGTACAAAAAATCATTCATGGTAAGAATCTACCATTTGAGTCTGCCAGAATACATTCGCTTATTTCCGTATCCAAACAGGGGTAATTTCGCCATATATTATATTATTTCCTGACAAAGATAATTAAAAAACCGCTGTAAATGTATGATTTACAGCGGTCAGGTATTCTTGTCAATCCTTGATTAAAGGATTTACTTTACTTCTTCAAAGTCAACATCAGTTACTTCTTCATTTCCTGATTTGTTATTGTTGTCCGATGGTTGTTCAGCTTCGGGCTGTGTTTTTGTCTGATCGGTGTTCTGAGCAGATTTATACATTTCCTCTGATGCTACCTGCCAGACAGCGTTTAATTCAGCAAGGGCTTTATCAATTGCATCAACATCCTGTGATTTATGAGCTTCCTTAAGTTTGGCAAGCGCACTCTCAATTGCAGGTTTTTTGTCTGCGGGGAGCTTATCTCCAAATTCCTTCAGCTGTTTTTCAGTAGTAAATATCATACTGTCAGCAGTGTTTATTTTATCTATCTTTTCTTTCGCTTTATTATCAGCTTCTGCATTGACTTTTGCTTCTTCTCTCATCCTTTTGATCTCTTCGTCATTAAGACCGGACGAAGCTTCAATTCTGATTCTCTGTTCTTTACCTGTGCCTCTATCCTTAGCAGCAACATGTAATATCCCATTTGCATCAATGTCGAAACTAACTTCAATCTGAGGAATACCTCGTGGTGCAGGTGGCAAGCCATCGAGATGGAAGCGGCCGATAGTCTTATTTCCGACTGCCATAGGTCTTTCTCCCTGGAGAACATGTATCTCAACAGAAGGCTGACTGTCAGCAGCTGTTGTGAATACCTCTGTTTTCTTAGTCGGAATAGTAGTATTTGATTCAATCAGCTTGGTCATTACCCCACCCATTGTCTCAATTCCGAGTGACAGAGGTGTTACGTCGAGCAAAAGAACGTCTTTTACTTCTCCTGTAAGGACACCTCCCTGAATTGCTGCACCAACTGCAACAACTTCGTCAGGGTTGACGCCTTTTGAAGGTACACGGCCAAAGAATTTTTCCACAAGTTGCTGAATAGCAGGCATACGTGTTGAACCGCCAACGAGCAATACTTCGTTAATCTCTGAAACGTTGAGACCTGAATCTTTAAGAGCTATCTTACATGGCTCAATACATGCCTGGATAAGTTTATCACAAATCTTTTCGAAATTCGCCCGTGTAAGGGTTTTTACAAGATGCTTTGGAATTCCGTCTACTGGCATAATATACGGGAGATTAATCTCAGTTGTAGTGGCGCTTGAAAGTTCAATCTTTGCTTTTTCAGCTGCCTCTTTAAGACGCTGTAGTGCCATAGGATCTTTTCTGAGATCAATACCTTCTTCTTTTAAAAAATCGTCTGCCATCCAATCAATGATGAGATGATCGAAATCATCACCGCCAAGATGTGTATCTCCATTTGTAGACTTAACTTCAAAAACCCCATCTCCCAGTTCAAGAATTGATATATCAAAGGTTCCACCGCCAAGGTCGAAAACTGCAATCTTCAGATCCTGTGATTTTTTATCAAGTCCGTAAGCCAGGGAAGCAGCTGTAGGCTCATTAATAATCCTTTTTACATTTAAACCGGCAATCTCACCAGCTTCTTTCGTAGCCTGACGCTGCGAATCACTGAAGTAAGCAGGCACTGTAATCACTGCGTCTGTAACTTCCTGGCCAAGATAATCCTCGGCTGTCTTCTTCATTTTCTGAAGGATCATTGCAGAAATTTCCTGAGGTGAATACTGACGATCGTCAATCTTTACCCTTGGAGTATTATTGTCACCTTTAACAACCGTATAAGATACCCTTTTTATCTCCTTTGTTACTTTATCATAGGTTTCACCCATGAATCTCTTTATGGAGAATATGGTCTTTTTTGAATTGGTTATAGCCTGACGTTTTGCAGGATCTCCAACTTTGCGTTCACCATTCTCCACAAATGCAACTATTGAAGGAGTTGTTCTTTTACCTTCGCTGTTAGGAATAACAACAGGCTCATTACCTTCCATTACTGCAACACAAGAGTTTGTTGTTCCCAGATCAATTCCAATGATTTTTCCCATTTTATAATAGTTTAAAAATTAATCGTATTTCTCTGTTATAAGCAATGATTATGCCATTAAAAAATTTGTTCGATTACAGGTAAAAATGGCACCAGAAGAATTATTCCAGCAGCGAGGAATGACAAAACGACAGAAAACGTGTTGATACTGACAAATAAAAAGATGGTAATAATGGCATGTTTCATCCAATTCAAATCTGTAACTTTGCATTCATAATTTAACACATTTATTATTATGTCGATACATAAATCTGTCAGGCATGTTACGACGCACGTTTTGAACGAGATGAAGCTAAAGGGCGAAAAAATTGCCATGCTCACGGCATATGACTATTCCATGGCAAAAATCCTTGATGAAGCAGAGATAGATGTTATTCTTGTTGGAGATTCAGCATCAAATGTGATGGCTGGTTTCGACACTACTCTGCCAATTACGCTCGACAATATGATTTACCATGCAGCTTCTGTTGTAAGGGCTGTAAAAAGAGCACTCGTGGTAGTTGATCTGCCATTCGGCACTTACCAGGGTAATTCAAAAGAGGCTCTCGTTTCATCGATACGTATCATGAAAGAAACCGGAGCTCATGCAGTTAAGCTCGAAGGAGGACTGCAGGTAGTTGAATCAATCGAGAGGATACTTTCAGCCGGGATTCCGGTGATGGGTCATCTTGGACTTACACCTCAGGCAATACACAAGTTCGGGACCTATGTAGTTAGGGCAAAAGAAGAAGAAGAAGCCCGCAGGCTTATGGAAGATGCCCGGCTACTGGAGCAAACAGGATGTTTCGCCATAGTTCTCGAAAAAATACCTGCGAAGCTGGCAGAAGAAGTTACAAATAGTTTGAAAATTCCTTTGATCGGGATAGGCGCAGGCGGAAAAACTGACGGACAGGTTCTGGTGATCCATGATATGCTCGGTATAACACAGGAATTCTCGCCAAGGTTTCTTAGAAGATATCATAATCTGTATGCTGAAATAAAAGGTGCTGTGCAGGCTTACATAACCGACGTAAGATCACAGGACTTTCCTAATGAAAAGGAGCAGTATTAATAAATTTGTAATGGCAGAAATACTCTACGAAGACAATCATATAATAGCAGTTTATAAACGAACCTCCGACCTTGCACAGGGTGATAAGACAGGTGACCCGCCCCTGGATATTGAAATAAAAAAATACCTTGCTGAAAAATACAAAAAGCCTGGGGAAGTATTTCTTGGAGTGGTTCACCGGCTTGACAGGCCGGTTAGCGGAGTAATGCTTTTTGCACGTACTTCAAAAGCTCTGTCGCGTTTGAATGAGTTATTTAAGACAAGAGAAGTTAAGAAGACATACCTTGCTCTTGTAAAGGAGCGTCCACCCGAAGATGAGTCTACAATTAGTCACTACCTTAAGAAAAATGAAGTGCAGAATAAAAGCTATGTTTTCGATACTGAAGTAAAAGGATCAAAGCTGGCTAGTCTGACATATCGTCTCAGGGGTCGATCGGAAAAATACTATCTTCTTGAAATCGAACTTCACTCGGGACGACATCACCAGATCCGTGCTCAGCTGGCAAAAATAGGTTGCCCTATCAAAGGTGACCTTAAATATGGTTATGCACGTTCGAATGAAGATGGCGGTATAAGCTTGTTTGCCAGGAGCCTGGAGTTTATTCATCCGGTGAAAAAGGAACCGATTAAGATAATTGGACATTTCCCTGATGGGGATATCTGGTCGCTGTTTATTGATTCAATATCATAAAAAAAGATAGGGGCTGAAAATTTTCAGCCCCTATCTTTTTAAAAATCAAACCTATAGATATTAATATTCGATCCGTTTGAATGTATTCTCATCTACTTTTTCAGATCCTGCTTTATCAAACGGTTTTGAATTGATTTATACGGATAAAATTACTCAAACATGCTGATTCTACAGTTAATGTTCGGTTAATAAGCGTTAACGAAAAGTTAAATCCTTATTTTTTATGACTTTATACTTTAATTTTGTAGTATGAACAGAAGAAAATTCACCGGTCTTATCATCATGATGCTTCTTTCAATAGTAGGAATCATATGGGTTCAGATTGTATGGATAACTAACGCTGTTGAGGTACAGAATGATGTTTTTAATAATCGGGTAAGCCAGAGCCTGATTCATGCTGCAAATTCTATTGAGACATCCAGACAGATGAATTTTTTCAATAATTTTATGCCATCAGATCCATTTTCAGGAATTGATTCTCAGGATATTTCAGGACTTCAGGGTATTGGTTCTCCGGGAAATAAATTCAGTATAAGTATAACCAAAGAGTCTGTAATTGGAAACTCTGATTCCAGTAAAGTTACCACAACTAATAAGTCGTACATAATCACCAAAGACAATAATTTAATTTCTGATTCTGTAACTTATATTTCGTCTCCCGACAAAACAGGCAAAATTAATATGCTAAGAAACGGAGATGGGATTAACCCTAATTCCAGCGCTCTGTATGTGAAACAAAATGAGTTCATGGACTGGCTGAAGAAGCGATCAAATGAATTCCAGTACATGAGTGCAAGGATGATAAGTGAGATTTACCAGTGGGAAAAAACACTTGAAATTGACCCAGGGGAAGTAGATTATACACTACGACAAAATCTGGCATATACCAAGATTCATACTCCATACGAATTTGCAGTGATAAAAAACGGGGTCGTTCAGGAAGGGACATTCAATAAATCTCATAAAAACGATTTTTTGAAAAGTAAATATCAGATCGAATTGTTCCCCGACAATCTGATAAGAGAAAATCTCCTCCTGTCTGTTGTTTTTCCTGAGAGGACAAATTATGTGTTAGGATCGATGGTGGGAATTCTGGGCGGCTCCCTGCTATTTTCACTGTTTATATTAGCTACATTTGCTTTGAGCCTGTATTTTTTAATAAGGCAGAAGAAAATTTCTGAAATGAAATCAGATTTCATAAACAATATGACTCATGAATTCAAAACCCCAATTGCAACAATAAACCTTGCTGCCGACACAATTGTTAACTCACGGGTTATAAACGACGAAACGAGCATCAGGCATTTTATCGGTATGATAAAGAAAGAAAATAACAGGATGAATAAAAAAGTAGAAACCATCCTTCAGATTGCATCTCTTGACAAAAAGGAAATAGAATTCAGGTTCGAAAATGTCTCAATACACACAATTATTGAAAGGGCTGTTGATACGATTGAAATCCAGGTACATCAGCGCAATGGAAAGATATTACTCAACCTAAGTGCTGAAGATCCGCATATTTTGGGTGATAGTGAACATCTTTCCAACCTCGTAAATAACCTGCTCGACAATGCGATCAAATATTCACCTGAAAGTCCTTTTATTACTATCGGCACAAAAAATTGTGAAGATGGATTAATAATGTCCGTTGAGGATAATGGTATTGGCATGACCAAAGCAGTACAAAGCAAAATATTTGAAAGATTCTACCGCCAAAGCTCTGGCAATGTGCATGATGTAAAAGGTTTCGGCCTTGGCTTAAATTATGCCAGATCTATTATTGAAGCCCATAAGGGCACTATTACAGTTTTAAGCGAACCTGGAAAAGGAAGCAGGTTCGATATATTTTTACCATTTAACCCGGAGAATTAAAAAATGAGCAACAAGACTGTTAAGATTTTTTTGGTTGAGGATGATCTGAGTTTCGGATCAGTTCTGAAATCATACCTTGAAATTAATGACTACTCAGTTGAGTGGGTCGATGATGGAAAATACGCTATCGATCATTTCAGAAAAGGAGCATTTAATATTTGCATACTCGATATAATGCTTCCGCATGTCGATGGATTTACAATTGCCAATGAGATAAGACAAATAAATAATGAAGTACCTATAATTTTTCTCACTGCAAAAAAACTTAAGGAAGATGTACTAAGGGGCTATGGTGTTGGTGGTGACGACTATGTTACGAAACCTTTTGATACCGAGATATTACTTGCGAAGATAAAAGCAATTATCGCAAGGCGTGATTTCCAGACCGGGACGAAAGATTTTTATGAGCTGGGTAAGTTTGTATTCAACTCAAAGCTCAGGACACTCACAATAGGTAACGATGAGAAAAAATTATCACCAAAGGAAGCTCAGCTTCTTGAGTTACTGGCCATAAATCCTAATGCATTGATCAGCCGTGAGATGGCACTGAAAAAAATCTGGGGTTCAGACGACTATTTTACCGCGCGAAGCATGGATGTATACATAACAAAACTAAGGAAGTTCCTTTCCGAAGATCCCGATCTGAATATTAAAAATATCCATGGTGCAGGCTTCCAGCTAATCGTCAGGGAAGGCTGACCTTAAGATTCTCCCTGTTGAATTGCAAAGGGAGCAGGCAGCTTATTCCATCAATGAGTAGTGTTTTGTTCTTCCCCGATAAAATAATTCTTATTTTGTTACCTGTTCTTGACTCTTCTTCAGCAATAACCTGTCTGCAGCTGCCGCATGGTGAGGGTGAATCCTCTGTAAGGCCTTGCTCATTCATTGCTGCTATCGCCATAGCAACCGGTTTATCATCAGGATAATTTGAGATAGAGTTTGAAAGTGCACTTCTTTCAGCGCAGATTCCTGAGGGGAAAGCGGCATTCTCAATATTAGCACCCGATATTATCTTCCCGCTCTCAAGTCTTACTGCCGCTCCAACCCTGAATTTAGAATATGGGGCATAAGCTGTGATTGCGATTTCTCTTGCTGCATCAACCAATTCTTTGTCAGAAACCGGCAATTCCTCCCTTTTTTCATACTCTGTATATGAAAATGAAATATTATTCGTTTTAATCATAACGTTCTAAATCTCTATTGTTCATAAAGGTAATAAAAAAAGCTTGGAGTGATCAAATATTCTGAGTGCTAAGCGACACGCGGTAGACACATGACTTTTATATGCTGTTTTTTTCTATTTTTGCTGAAATAAAATATGCGATGCGTAACAGACTCTTTCCAGCTCTTTTTTTGTCATTGTTAAGTTGCCTGTATTCATGCAAAACCACCCGTCCGCTGGCATACTCAAATGTACCAGTGCAATCTGTGAGCGATTATATAAATTTGTATAGAGGTATTGCTGTAGGGGAGATGAAAAGAACGGGCATTCCTGCGAGCATCACCTTGGCTCAGGCTATAATAGAATCCGATTGCGGTAGAAGCAGACTGGCTAAAGAGGCGAACAACCATTTTGGTATCAAATGTCATAATGGATGGACAGGACCGTCAATCAAACACACCGATAACAGCAGAAATGAGTGTTTCAGAAAATATCCGAGAGCAGAAGATTCATTTTTCGATCATTCCGATTTTCTTAGGTCAACATCACGATATAGTTCTTTATTCAATATTAATTCAAATGATTACAAAAGCTGGGCTCAAGGTTTAAAAAAAGCCGGATACGCCACAAATCCTGACTACGCCAATATGATCATCAGAACGATAGAACAAAATGGGCTCTATGTGTATGATCAGGATTATAAGTTTCCAGTTAATCAACCCATTGCCAAAACTCAGGATAATAATCCAAAAGTCATTGAGAGCATCAAGGATCCCACTTTAATACCGTCGGGGGGCAGTGCAAAAAAAGTCATTCAGTCATCGGCTTATAGTATTAAGCCGGTAATGGCACGGATACCCAGGATTTCAGAAAATAACAGGGTCCAGTTTATTATTGTGAAAGACGGTGAGACCAAAGAAAAAATTGAGGATGAATTTAATCTTCTGAAATGGGAATTGTCAAAATATAATGAACTAAAAAATGATTTTATTCCTATACCCGGACAGATGCT
>JBBRSO010000058.1:0-18573 GCA_038245405.1 Bacteroidales bacterium | reverse complement strand
TTCGAGATCTTCGGGCTCCAGGGCTCTGAGTCTGATTTTTTTATAATGCATTAACCTTAGAATGAGATCTATTGCGTACGAAGTAAGTAAAGATTTTTTACAAAGGAATCTCCATATATTTTTTTAATTCCTACAAGCGCCTCATTTGCTTTTGCAATAGACTCATATTTACCATAATAGTATTTGAATAATCCATCGCTGGATTTTATTTCATTTACACCTTCCAGCTTACTGAATACAAGACCTATATTAATTGGATTTCTGGTTGCTTTTAATTGTATTGTGAAGATGGCATGGCCTGCTAGTGGCTTTTTTTTTTCGTCTTTAATGCCCAGGTGTTTTGACTCATTTTCAAGCTGGTATTGATCTAGCACATAGGCTTTTGGAAATCCTGCACCTCTTGCATAGTCAAGATATTTCAGCGCATCTATCTTGTTATAGAATACACCAAGAGCATACATTGATAAAGAGTCTGATTCCATAGACCGGACAAACAACAAATCGTCTTTTGTAAGAGTTGAAAAATAATTTGGCGATAGTTTTTTTGTTGATTTAAGTAATACAATACTGTATCTGAATGAGAAAGGCTGTCTTAGATGTTCAGGTGTGTAGGATTCCTGACGGATAGTTATACCTGTCTTGGGATCAACAATTCCGAAGGTTACTCTTCTGTTATATTTTCTTCCTTCCGGATTATCAGAACCGTCGCGGTTGTTGTTTAACGCTACAAAATTGGATTTACCATACGCTTTCTTAACGAACCTGCCAGTGGTTGTTCCTGTGGTTGAAAGATACTTAATTACAGCCTGAGCACGTTTATCAGCCAGGATCCTGTTATATTCCTTGCTTCCACGTGCATCGGTGTAGGCTGCTACTTCAACTTTTAATTCAGGATAGCTTATCAGTATAGATCTGAGCATGTCGAGACCGGCTTTTGCCTGTTTGGTGATCACAGCACTGTCGAAACCGAAATAAACATTGTTTATTGAAAGAAACTTTCCATTAAATACTTTATCAGGTGTAAGTGAAGCATTAACATCGATATAATTTCCATCAAAATATAACGGGATGCTCAGATTTACTGTATCTGTCTTATAACCGTTATAGCCGACATATAATTGATAATCACCTGGTTTTACATTAAAGTTGAATGTTGAGCTGTCAATCATATTGATCTGTTTCGGAGTATCTTTCTGCTTAACATCGACAAGTGATATATTCACCTGTTTCGGGTCGATAGTCACATTGTCCTGAAGCTTGACTCTTCCTTTAGCCTGTGTAATTTTTTCTGCAGGGTCTTCGGCAACAATTGCATATATGTTTCTTGAATTCTTTACTTCGGAATACAAGCTTGTTATAAATCCGGGCTTATTATTATTCAGGATGAAAAACATATTTTGTTCAGCATTGTTGAAAGCATATGGCATCCCAACCGGATTAGTCCAGCTACCATTCCTTTTAATTGATCTGAAAACGTCATATCCTCCCATGCTAATGTGTCCTACCGAGCTGAAGAGCAAAGCATTGGTTCCGGGATCAAAGAAGGGGGTATCCTCATTATACGGAGTGTTGATAATATTACCGCAGTTTACCGGTTCCATCCATTTGCCGTTTCTGTCTTTTTCAGAATACCATATATCAAGTTCTCCCTCACCACCTGGTTTGTTACTTGAAAAGTACATTGACTTGCCGTCGGGGCTTATGAATCCATGTGACTGCCAGTATATAGTGTTTATAGGTTTTCCAACACTTTTTATTTTAGACCATGTTGAATCAGTTCTCTCAGAGTAATACAGGTTTCCATCGCCGCCGTCATCCATATAAATAATTAGCATTTTCCCATTTCCTGTTATTGAATTGGAATAAAATCTGTCATAACCTCCAAGTTGTTTAGTAATATCAGATGGCTTTTTCCATACACCAGACTTATAGGAGCATAAAATACGAGTTTTTCCGTCTACCTTTTGAGTAAAGACAAATACGGAATCATTTTTAGCAAGAGCAGGGTTACTTGCGCCAGGATAATCATTCAGCCAGCTGGTAAACAGTTCGGAGTCGATTATGAGTGCTTTTTTCTTCATTTCAAGAGCATACCGGCAGTCCCTTATCTGGTTGTCGATATATTCTTCCTTAAAGAGTTTGCTGGCGCTTAGCTTCTTCTTCGCATCGTAATAAAGAGTAATGGCTTTTTTGAGACTGTCATTATGATGATAAGCTACTGCCAGATAGAGATAGGTATCAAGAGGAGCCTTTTCACCAAATTCGAGATACTCCTTGTCGTTGGTTACAACGTTTCCCTGAGCAGAAGATAGCAATTTCAAGGCTTCAGCATTTTTGCCATCTATGTTAAGATAACAAATTCCAAGCTTAGCCTTCAGGTTTGAATTCTCAGGATACTTATTTACGAGAGGCTCATAAAGTTCCGCAGCTTTTTCATAGTTCTGGTCGTAATAATAATAGACGTCAGCTTCCTGTACAGCTTTAATAAGTGCTTTTTTATTTTGCACTTGTGAAAATGATGTTAGGAAGCAAAAAATTAATAACGAAAAGACAGTTGTCTTTTTCAGTGCATTTTTCATTATTTAGATACTTTTTTGATAAAGATTTCTTCAGGGTAACCTTTCCTTATCAACTCCAATCTCAATATATACGCTTCTTCCCTTGTTGGAAACTTACCTGATGTGTAACGGTAAAACTTGTCTGAATCATTGTATAACACCTTAATGTCGGTAATATACTTAAAGAATGCTACGTCAATCGGATTATGGAGAGCCATAACCTGAACAGTATAATAGAGCACATCTGAATCTTTAATGTCAACATCACCTACGTCTGATACTCTTAAATTTCTGATAAGAGTGCTGGTATCGGCGGATGCAACTGTTGGGATAAGTGCCAGATTTATTTTATCATATACCTGAGTGGTTTTAGACAAATTGATGTTTTTATTTCTTTCGAGTCTGACATCTAAATTTAGCGTGAGGCTTGGATAGTCCGGTAAAATAGTTGTATCAATAACCTGTGTCAGATAACCGTAGCCTTTATAAAATAGTCTGAAAACTCCCGGAGTCACTGAGAAATCATAAAGTCCGGTATACTTATTTGGGAACCCCACATCAATAGTATCACCTGATGTTTTGTTTATTAATTGTATTGAGTAATTCTTGTCAAAAGTAACGACAGTATCCCGAAGGCTGAAAATCCCTTTAATTTCAAATACCTGATTGACATCCGATCCGGCAAAACCAAGATAAAATATTTCTTTCTTTTTATAATCGGTTGGCATTGAATAGAAAGCGTTTTTCCCGTTATTAGAAGGTTGGAAAAATTTATCATCGTCGGTAGTATTGATAGGGTAGCCCAGGTTGACGGGTGTTTTCCACACAGTTCCGATTTTTTGACTTTTGAAATTATCAAAACCACCCATCGAACTATGCCCTTCAGATGAAAAATAGAGTGTTGAGTCATTCCGTGTTATAAATGGGGTATCCTCGTTAAACGGGGTGTTTACAGAGGCACCCAGGTTTATAGCAGGGCCCCAGTCGCCGTTTACATCTTTTTCTGAAACATATATATCAAGATTCCCCTGTCCTCCATCACGATTGCTGGTGAAGTAAAGTCTTTTGCTATCCGAGGATATGGAAGCGTGAGATTCGTAGAATTTTGTATTGATGTTTTTATTTAATTTTTTTATTGGCTGCCAGGCACCGTTATTAAACTTTGATGAGTAGATGGCACCGTCATAATTGTCGGTTTTATAAAGAAATAACTCAGTACCATCGTAATTAAGGCATGAAGATGAGCAATCTTCTCCTGCAGATAATGGAGCGGTTATTTCAATTGGAGCCTGCCATAAACCTCTTTCCTTCTTTGAATAAAACAGTGCGTTTACATCACCGCGGCGTTCGGTATAGACTATCGAATTTCCGTCGGCGCTAACGGCTGGATTATCGTTGATTGAGCCCTGACTGAAATCGCTTCCCATAGCTCTTTTTGAAAACACTACAGGATTATTTATATATCCTATAGCATTTTTGCATGCCTGAATCTGCTGTTCAATATACTCCAGATTCTTCATACCGCCTTTTGAAGTTGTTTCTCTTGCAAGTTTATCGAATGTCTGAAGTGTGGCAAGTGCTTTATCTAACTGATTATTTATAAGATATGCTTTGGAAAGTGAGAAGTATGTATCAAGAGGCGCTCTTTTTTCTTTGAATGATTCAGGTTTAGAATCATAGCTGGCTGATCTCAATGCGCTTTCAAGAAAAGGAATTGATTTTTCCTTTTCGCCGGGGATATTCAAATAACAATTTCCTATTTTATACTTTATGTTGTAATTACCGGTATCAAGAAGAAGATATAATTGATTTGCCAAATCATACTCTTCGTAGAGATAGTATGATTCCGCTTTCTCAAAAATACTTTTCATCTCGCCTGAAGATTGCGCTGAAACAGTAACCGGGAATATTATCAGGCTTAGCAGCTGCAATAGTCCACTAAAGAAGATCTTTACTCTGAATTGTACCATCAAAACAAATATAGCAACTTTTCTAAATGATTTAGCTTACAAGCAATCAAATTTATTTAAAGGTTATTTTATAGATGTCTTCTTTGCCGAATCCACCAGTTACCTTAAACCTGGAATAATAGCCTGATTTTCCTTCGCCGACAGGCATAAAGAAAATATCGTCATCAGGCGTATTTAAGGGGTAACCAAGATTTTTAGGGTTGCTCCAGAGTCCGTTACTCTGCAGATCAGATCTGAAAAGATCGTAACCGCCAATGTTGTCGTGTCCCTGAGAACTAAAAAAGATAGTTTTACTATTATTTATCAGGAAGGGCCTGTCGTCGTTAAATTGAGTATTAATTTCCGGACCAAGATTTACCGCAGTGCTCCAATCGCCATTCACTTTATGGGAAATATAAAGATCGAGGCCTCCGAAACCGCCTGGTCTGTCGGAAGCAAAAATCAGCACTTTCCCATCTTCGGAGATAAATCCGTGTGATTCCCAGTATTTTGTGTTTATATTCTTGTTTAATTTAATCGTTTTGCTCCAGTTATGTCCATCATATGAGCTCTCATAAATATCGCTGTTGACATTATCATCCTTTGAAAGTAAAAGTATCTTACCATCAGCAGAAAGGCATGAAATATAAAAATCACCATCTGACTGAAGTTCAGGAGTAATATTTAATGGTGCCGACCATTTCCCGTTCACCATTTTTGAGAACATAACAGCATCATAAAATTTCAGCGAAACTTCGTAGGCAAAAGATTTTCCATCTGCTGAAATCAGTGGATTAAAATTGTCTTTTTCGTCGTTGAAAAGTTCACCCACATTCTCCTCAGTGTAAATTATGGGCTTTGCCGTGAGATCTTTAGCCCTGTTGCAGGCTTCAATTTCGTGTTTGACAAAATCTATATTTTCCTCATCATCGGGAAGCAATGTTTCAAGATATCTGGAAAATGCGTCAATTGCTTTATCGAATTTAAAGTTAATACGGTAAGCCTTTCCAAGGTCGTATAATGCTTCGTATGGCGCAGTATACTGGGTAATATTTCCTTCCCTATGCCTGGGCGACATATTTTTTGAAGCATTTATCAGGTAATCTACCGATAGATTCTTTTTTGACGGGATATTCAGATAGCAAACCCCTATGCAATAAGCCAGGTTTGAATTGTCAGGCAGCTTTTCATATAATGACAGATAATATGGTAAAGCATCCGGATATTCTTCATTCATAAGGAAATATTCTGCTTCAAGAAATGAATCCTGGAGCTCTTTATTATCCTGTGAAAAGACCGGAACGATCAGGACAAATGAAAGAAACAGACATACCACTCTTTTGCTCATAGACACAGATTTTGGTAAACAAATTTAATAAAAAAAGTAAAGGACTTACTACTTATCTCATATTTTTATGAAAGAGGGCATCTTTGCCTGAGGAACACAAGGGTTTTGTTGAGGGTATACCCATGAATTACTCTTTATTTTTCCGTTTTCTTCGCCGCAAAAAGAACAACAGGAAGAGTATACCTAAAGCAGAAAACGCACAAATCAGAATCAAATTATTGTGAGTTTTTGTCACAGTTTTATTGTCGATGGCAGCAATATCAGATGAAGAAATCGCAATTGAGCTGTCTTTAGGGGAATCAACCTGGTTGCGGTCAACCTCCTCGAATTGTGTATTTACATTATCTGCATCAGATTGAATTTTTGAGATAATAACATTCTTTGTTGTAGTATCACCTTCTAAAACCGTTAAATTTTTCTCGGTTGGTACGTTCAGATCTGCGGCGAGACCTGATTTTGCTAAGATTGTTTCGGGAACCACAATGCTGTCGGATGGGTTTAGCAGTGGAAGCTCCAGTTTACTGGTAATTGTTGTGCCACCGGCAACCTCATAGGTAATCTGATAGTCACCCTGCGGAAGCTGGAATTCCCTTGGGTGATTGTCTGAAAAAATCTCTAAATGGTATATATCCTGATGTCCCATTCCACCTGGAATATCCTTTGAAGTATAACCTTCGTAACCCATGTGAATAGGTTTATAAAATACATCATCGTCGGTTGAATTGAGCGGGTATCCAACATTGAGTGGTGTTGACCACTCGCCATTGTCTAGCAGCTTAGAATAAAAAATATCATAGCCACCCATATTAAAATGGCCTCTCGAACTAAAAAATAGTGTCTTATCATCTTCCGCCAGGAAAGGAGATTCCTCGTTATACGGAGTATTGATTTTTGAACCAAGGTTTTCGGAAGGACCCCAGTCACCTGAACTGTCGCGTTTTGAAACATATATATCCAGGCCGCCTGATGTACCTTTCCTGTTACTGGTGAAATATAATTTTTTATTGTCATGGGATATTGTGGCATGAGATTCCCAGTATTTGGTGTTTATATTTTCATTTAGTTTTATAATTGACGACCATGTTCCATTCTCAAATCGGATAGAGTATATGATCCCGTCATAATCAGCTGAGCTATAGAGATAGAGCGTTTTTCCATCTTTTGAAATGGAAGTGGGAAAGAGGTCACGGTCGATCTTCACTACTTCATTAAGATTTTTAGGTTCTGACCATTTTCCATTTGTCTTTGTTGAGTAGAGAATGGCATCGTAAAACGCCATCGACCTTGAAAAGACAAGAAGATCTTCTTTATCGGAGATGACAGGATTAAAGTCATTTGCATCACTGTTAACTGTATTGCCGAGATTTTTGAGCCTGACAGATACCGGCATCCTCATTAATTCTTTTGCATTGTAGCACGACTGTATCTGAAAGTTGACAATTGCCGAATCATATACTGCAGGGTTAAGATTTTGTTTGAACTGCTGGTATGTTTTCAGAGCTTTGTCGAGCTCATTATTAATACGATATGCATTGGCCAGATAGGAAAGGGCATCGTATGGGGCTCCAGTTTCTGTGAATTTTCCCTCCTTATAATTTGAATTTATATTTTTGACAGCTTCTTCCAGATAGCTTATAGCTTTGGTCTTTTCTCCCGGTGTATTTATATAACACTGACCTATCCTGTATTTGTAATTTGCATTATCGGGATAGGCTTTCAGAAGTTGCAGATATATTGGGAGGGCATCATTGTATGCCTCATATATAATCCAGCTTTCAGCATCAATAAAAATGTTTTTGTTATCTTCCTTCGATTGTGAGAGAAGGTCAGAATTAATAAATGCAGCCAGCAGCCAGATTAACAAAATGGATCTTTTCATAGTACATTAAAATGCAGAAGAAACCAGTCACTTAATTCATACTCAAAATTAAATGTTCCTTATTTCAACTTATAGATTGGAAAAGTCAACGTATTTTTTCTCTACTCAAGGGTACTAATATAGGATAAAAATAGCAAAAAAGAACTATTTGGAGTAGTCCTTTTTTGCTCAATTTCAAAATAGTAACAATTATTTTATCCCAAACCTTCTGTGTGCAACACCCTTTACGCCTTTGTGCCGTTACGCCCTTACGCCGTTATGCCGTTACGCCGTTGCACCTGGTTAAATAGAATCAGGTGAATAATTTTCGAGTATCTCCTTTACTTTATGGAGGAATTTTCCGGCAAGAGCACCGTCTATAACCCTGTGATCGTAACTTAAAGATAGTATCATGATCTGTCTTATTGCTATCACGTCACCTTCCGCAGTTTCGATTACAACCGGTGTCTTTCTTACCACCCCTGTGCCCAGTATTGCTGCCTGCGGCTGATTAATTATCGGTGTACCTGCCAGATTATGATAGCTTCCGAAATTAGTTATTGTAAATGTGCCTCCTGTAATCTCATCCGGTTTCAACTTATTGGCCCTGGCTCTTTCAGCAAGATCATTTACTGTCTTGGCCAGTCCGGTGAGACTTTTCTCATTGGCATTCTTTATTACCGGTACTATCAGATTACCATCAGGCAGGGCAGTAGCCATTCCGATATTTATGTTTTTTCTTTTGATAATATTGGAACCGTCTACCGAAACATTTACCATTGGAAGCTCATGTAATGCCTTTGCAGTTGCGTCTATAAAAATTGGCGTCAGAGTGAGTTTCTGTCCTTCAGCAGCAAGAAACCTGTCCTTGTTGGCATTTCTCCAGTTCACCAGTCTTGTAACATCTGCGTCGATAAAGGAGGTTACATGTGCTGATGTCCTTTTTGACATTACCATGTGGTCGGCTATTATCCTTCTTACCCTGTTCATAGGTATTACTTCATCACCTGCTGCGACTGAAGCAGGATCTTTCTTAACAGCATTTTCGAACCCGGGCATTGCTTCAGGTTCCCTGGTCTTTTCTGATTCTTTTTCCTGTGGTTCAGAGGTCTTTTCCTGTTTTGCTTCCTGTGACACCTTACCAGACTTCCTTTCCGCCACAACTTTAAGGATATCATCCTTTGTGATCCTCCCTTCGGCTCCGCTACCTTTAATCTTATCAAGATCTTCACTTGTAATTCCTTCATGCGAAGCTATATTTCTTACAAGAGGAGAAAGAAATTTTCCAGTCGTAGTTTTGCTCATCATCTCAGGTGAGGATTCACTCTTTTCTGCCGGCTTTTGTTTTTCCGCTTCTATGGTCTCTCTTACCCGTTTAACCTCTTTCTCAACTTTCTTTTGTTCTTCCTTTGTGGGAGCTGCATCGTTTTCAATTACAGCCAGGATTTCTCCTACCTTCGCAATTGAACCTTCTTTTACATTTATCGAAACTACTGTTCCGGCTACCGGTGCAGGCACTTCTGAGTCCACCTTATCAGTAGCTACCTCCACAAGCGGATCATCTTCTTTCACACGGTCACCTTCGGCTACAAGCCATTTGTTTATTGTTGCTTCAATTACTCCTTCTCCCATTGCAGGAAGAGCGATATTCATTCTTGCCATAAATTTTGAATTTGACAGTTTTTGTTCTACTTCTCTACATTAATTATTGCCAGCTATCTCCTGACGGCTTTATTGCAAAGACTAACCGTCTGTTTAAGCGGGATTAAAAGGGTTAAATAGTTACATAATAAACAACCGTCCACGGGAAATGTTTCAGATTCCTGAAACAATTCTTTGAATGAATTAAACACTGTCAGTCTATTTAACGAGAGAGGATCCTTGTCACGACACGGTTACCGAGGGCGAAAACTTCTCTCACGTAGATTGCAATTAAAAGTAATATCCTGATTGGTCTGACTTTCCAGTTCACATAGCGTTTTCTTACATAGATGCGCATTGCGCTGTAGAAATGCAATATATCGGTACAGGAATTTCTTTTAGTGCTCTTGCCTTTAAAATGAATTATCTGAGTACCTGGGAAATAGTAATTTCTGAACCCAGTTTGTAAAAGCCTGTAACTTAATTCTATATCTTCGCCATACATGAAAAAGTCTTCATCCAGCAGACCTGATTTATCAAGAGCTTCACGTCGCATCATCATAAAAGCCCCTGATATTACCTCCGTGAGAGAAATTTCATTGTTGTCAATCTGAGGTAGATAGTATCTGCTGAAATATGGTGATTTTGGAAACAGATATGAGATTCCAAATGATTTAAAGAATGCAGTACGCGGATCGGGGAAAGCTCTTTTTGATTCCGGGAGATACAAACCTTCTCCGTCAACCATCTTTACACCTATGGAGCCGGCATCAGGGTGGCTTTTCATAAAATCAATGCATTTTGAAAATGTATCACTTTCAACGATCGTGTCGGGATTCAGCAGCAGTAACAGCCGTCCTCTGGCAATTCTGAGTGCCTGATTATTTGCAACGGAAAAACCGGGGTTAGAATCATTGCATATCAGATTTACGGAAGGGAATTCATTCTTAACAAGTTCAATTGAACCGTCTTTTGAATTATTATCTACCACAAAAACCTCAGATTCAATATTATCTGCTGCGGTCTGTACTGAATGCAGGCACTGTTTTAAATAATCTCTGACGTTATAGCTGACAATAATAACAGAAAGTTCCATCCTCATTTATTTGGATGAATGCAGTATGCTGTTTCAGGGGAAAAATGATATGGTGATTTTATCATTGCTGATATGGATTTCTGTTGTTTATAGCCCGCCCTAATGTTATCTCATCGGTATATTCAAGTTCATCACCTATAGCAACACCCCGGGCCAGTGTGGTAATCCTGATATCGTATTTGCTTAGTCTCTTATAAAGATAATAATTTGTAGTATCTCCTTCCATTGTGGTGCTCAATGCAAGAATTATTTCAGAGATACCTCCATTTTTTACTTTTTCCTCCATATTGTCTATTTTAAGATCTGCAGGGCCAATTCCATCGATAGGGGAGATAATGCCTCCGAGTACATGATACAATCCCCTGAACTGCCTCGTGTTTTCAATGGCCATTACATCCTGAATATTTTCTACCACACAAATCAGCGATCTTTCTCTTTTTTCATCATTACAAATATTACATATTTCACTATCTGAAATATTATTGCAGATCTTGCAATAATGAATGTCTTCATGAAGCTTTATTATGCTCTCTCCAAATTTTCTGACTTCTCCTGCATCTCTTCTCAACAGGTTCATTACAAGCCTGAAAGCGGTTTTCCTGCCTATTCCTGGAAGTGACGCGAATTCGTTTACTGCATTCTCAAGCAGCCTCGATGGAAATTCATTAAAACTCATAATGAATATTTTTTTGCAAAATTAGTTCAATTTTTCAGTGTTATTTAAAACCTGTTGGTTTTTTGTCCTGCTTTCTTTTTCTTATTCTTGTAAGATAAATGATATGACAATGTCACCACTACTGATACTTGGTATTTTTCTGATCTATACACTCATCCTGTTTTCTGTAACCTGGTTCACTGCCCGTAAAGCAGATAATCAGTCATTTTTCATCGGAAACAAAGTTTCGCCATGGTTTGTGGTGGCCTATGGAATGATCGGTGCTTCGCTTTCGGGTGTTACTTTTATGTCTGTACCAGGATGGGTGAGAGATACCCAGTTCAGTTATATGGTTGTAGTTCTGGGCTATCTGGTAGGATATTTCGTTATCGCCCTTGTCTTACTTCCATTATATTATAGGTTGAAGCTGACTTCAATATATTCATATCTGGGACAAAGGTTCGGATACTGGTCATATAAAACAGGAGCAGGATTTTTTATTTTGTCAAGAACACTCGGTGCTTCATTGCGTATGTTTTTGGTTATTAACGTATTGCAAATTTTTGTTTTCAATGCATGGAATGTTCCGTTTTGGGTAAATGTCTTCGTATTCATACTTCTAATTATACTTTATACATTGAAAGGAGGGATCCGGACCATTATCTGGACTGATACGCTTCAGACTACATTTATGCTGCTTGCTGTTGTACTTTCTGTAGTTTATATCGGAAAAAATCTGGATATTTCTCTGATTAAGCTTGCTTCAGTTGTGAAAGAAAGTCATGCAGCCAAAATGTTTATCACAGACTGGCATCATCCACGATTCTTCCTGAAACAATTCTTTAGCGGGATGTTTATTACAATTGTTATGACTGGTCTTGATCAGGAGATGATGCAGAAAAACCTCAGCTGCAGGAACATCAGGGAAGCTCAGAAGAACATGTTTACATTCAGCGCGATACTGGTATTTGTAAATTTATTATTCCTGTTTCTGGGAGCCATCCTGTTGATCTTTATGCAAAGCAAGGGTATTACTGTCGCTTCGAGTGATGATATTTTTCCAACCATAGCTATAAAATACCTGGGGCCGGTTGCCGGGGTTGTCTTCCTTATTGGTCTTATCTCAGCGGCCTTCCCGAGTGCCGATGGTGCACTGACATCACTCACAACATCTGTGAGTATTGATTTTCTGGGGCTAGAGCAACGTGAAGGAATTACTGATAAGGCAAAAACAAAAATCAGATATATTGTTCATCTTACAATAGCGGCGGTATTCTTTGTGAGTGTAATGATGTTCAGTAAGCTTAACGACAGAGCCATAATAGATAAGCTTTTCACAATAGCCGGTTATACTTACGGTCCGCTTCTCGGTCTTTATAGTTTTGGATTATTTACTAAAAGGATTGTTAATGATAAGATTACCCCTGCTATTGCATTATTCTCTCCGGTAATATGTTTTTTTCTGAGTAAATATTCGGTTGAGTTGTTTAATGGTTACAAATTCGGATTTGAATTGCTTCTTCTGAATGGGTTGCTGACTTTCGTCGGGCTTCTGATATTCAGTAAAAAATATCAGGAATCGGTTTAGATAACAAAATATTTTCGGTTGCAGGTTCCTACTGACGCATTCCGGGGCTACCATAAGAGCCCGAATTCATATTTGTCCCGTTATTAGTCTTGTTCGTATTGTCTTCTTCATCTGGTTCTTCGGTTACTTCCTTTTTTGGGATTACCCTAATCTTTTTATATGGGATGTTCCATATAAGAAAATAGCTGAGGCCTGCAGAAATCGTCTTTGTAGCATTTCCAAAACCGGGGAGATATATTGGCCTGAGATCCTTACTGCCACCTGCATGAACCAACATCCTCAGATTTATTGTCCATCCCATGCTGAAGTACTTGAACATCTCAGCCCTTACTCCAGGGTCTATCTCAACAAAATGTCCCCAGTTTTTCCGGCCTGGAATTGATGAGGAAGTTAATCCCCAGTAATTTTCTTTTGATAACTCCGGTGTTACAGAATTATATCTGGTTAATCCATATTTCAAGCCTATCCCTGCCCAGTATTTACCCATTGATCTTTCGGGTTTCAGGAGATTAAAATCTATGCCAAGACGTACATAGTTTCCAATATTCATATATGAATAGTTATACTGACTATATTTATAATTCAGGTAACCTATATTCATGCTGACGGACCGTTTCTCATCAAGATCAAGAGAAACATATCCTTCCAGACTCTGAAGATTCCTGTTAGAATAATATATGACTGGTCCGGATGCTTCGAACCCAACATTTATCCTTAACGGATATGTAATTGTGTCCTGGGCCTTAACCTGACATTGGAGAAAAGTCAGAAAAAATGCCAGACTAATAGAATATGCGAATGTTTTCGACATTTAAATTAGTAATAGTCTCGTTTGCAACAAATACCGTATAGATAGCATGTTGTGTGTATATAGGGTCAGCTTCAAGATGATGATAATAAGTATAGCCACATTCCTTTGAAATAAGATGAGGGTAGCTGGTATAGCGAAATTCTATTGTATCGGTGATATTATTTATAATGATAATGAATTTTGAGCTTTCAGCTGAGGAATTCAGTGGGAACAGAGCAATTTTTACACCAGTAGCATTTTTATAAAGAATCGAATCCTTTCCCAGGCCATGAAGTGAAAGAGTATCGGGAGCAATGGCCTTGGTGGTCTCATTAAGATAAAAAGTTGCTTTCACATACGATTCTGTTTCTTCAAAGCATGTGCCCTCTGTACAGGAAAACAAAAACAGAGTAATAACTGATATAAAAAAAATTGCTCCCGGGATAAATCTTTTCATTCCTGATTTTGAAAGCCTCAAAATTACAAAAATAATGGTGCTATCCGAATTTTAGATGTAATATGTACAATGGGCTCAGATGCACATTGCATAGAGCAAATTTTTGAAAGGCAGCTGAGGTGTTTTGGAAGGCTTAAATTCTTTTGATAAATTCAGCTGCTTTTGAAATAGCATTTGGTATGCCTGCCGGATTTTTTCCACCTGCCGTGGCAAGAGATGGTTGTCCGCCGCCACCACCATTTATTTCACCGGAAATATCTTTTATTATGCTAACGGCGCTCAGGTTCCTGGTTTTTACAAGATCGTCGCTAACAGCTACAAGGATATTGGCTTTTCCTCCATTCTCCGAACCGATTACAAAAACAGTTGCTTTAGAAGAGGTTCTGATCTGGTAAGCAACGTTTTTTATTACTTCCAATGAATCAATCTCAATAATTCCCGATACAAACTTTATATTATTTATTCCAACGCTGTTTGCTATTAATTCTTTCAATTTTGAAGAAGTATCCTGAATCTGATACTTTTCAACGCTTTTTCTCAGCGACGAATTTTCTGTGAGTAATTTCTCGACACTCTCGCTTATATTTCCAGTACTCTTAAGCAGTGTGGCAACCTCATCATTGGTTTTAAGTCGTTCGTTTATGTATTCTTCTGCTTTTAATGCAGTTACGGCTTCAATTCGCCTGATGCCTGCTGCTATGGCGCCTTCTGATACTATTTTTACTATTCCGATACTTCCTGTAGCCAAAACATGCGTTCCACCGCAGAGTTCCACAGAATCTCCAAACTCAACAACCCGTACTTTATCACCATATTTTTCGCCAAAAAGTGCCATGGCACCCATTGACTTAGCCTTTTCCATGCTAACACCATCGGTAATTTTGCCTGTGTAATCATCCCTTACCATCCTGTTTACCATCTCTTCTACCTTTGCCAATTCCTCTTTTGTCATTTTGGCAAAATGGCTGAAATCAAAACGAAGCCGATCTGGTGTCACCAATGAGCCTTTTTGTTCGACATGTTTTCCAAGGATGTTACGCAGCGCAAAATGGATCAGGTGTGTTGCAGTATGATTGTTTGCCGTCATAACGCGTTTTTCGCGATCAACTACCGCCCTGAAGACAGAAGCTGTATTAGATGGCAGTTTTGAGGCTGTATGAATCGTAAGATTGTTCTCCTTGATTGTATCTGTTATTGTAATTTTTTCCTCTGTCGACTCAATATAACCTGTATCTCCAACCTGTCCTCCTGATTCTGCATAGAATGGAGTTTTATCAAATACCAGCTGGTAAGTTGTCTTACCTTTGCCTTTAACACTGCGATACCTGGTAATGATCACTTCTTCAACTGTTTTATTATATCCAGTGAATACTGTCCCTTCCAGATCTTTAAGCACCACCCAGTCTGCTGCTTCAACCGAGGCATCTTCACGCGATCTGTCTTTCTGATTTTTCATCTCATCTTCAAACCCTTTCATATCGAGATGCATATCGTTCTCTTTAAGAATGAGTTGTGTCAGGTCAACCGGAAATCCAAATGTATCATACATTTCAAAAGCCACTTTCCCCGGGAGGATATTCTTTTTCTCCTGTCTGAGCTCAACGATCATTCGTTCGATCCTTTTCAACCCCTTGCCCAGAGTCTTCAGAAAAGCTGTTTCTTCTTCGAAAATAATTTTGGCAATGTGTTCTTTTCCCGTTTGTAATTCGGGATACTGGCTGCCCATGTTTGCAGCCAGCACCGGAACCAGAAGATGCATAAAAGGTTGCTCAATGCCGAGATTATTATAACCGTATCTCACTGCCCTGCGAAGAATACGACGTATTACATAGCCAGCTTTATTGTTTGAGGGAAGCTGACCATCAGCTATTGAAAATGAGACTGCCCGAAGATGGTCAGCAATGACTCTCAGCGCTACATCCCATTTTTCATTAACCCCGTAAGCTTTACCTGTAATTTTTGTTATTTCCTTTATTATATCCTGAAAAATATCGGTTTCATAATTTGATTTCTTACCCTGAACAACCATACATAATCTTTCAAACCCCATTCCTGTGTCGACATGTTTTGATGGAAGTTGTTCCAGTACTCCATCGCTTCGTCTGTTATATTGAATAAACACCAGGTTCCATATCTCAATTACCTGAGGATGACCCTTGTTGACCAGTTCTCTCCCATCAATTTTCTTCCTCTCAGCATCATCACGGATATCTACATGTATTTCAGAACAGGGTCCGCACGGACCTGTTTCTCCCATTTCCCAGAAATTATCTTTTTTCGATCCTTCAATTATTCTTCCTTCAGGTTTTGAAAAGCATTTTTCCCAGCACGAGTAAGCTTCGTCATCACGCAGAACTTTGTCTTCTTTGCTACCTTCAAAAATGGTTGCATAAATTCTGTCCTCCGGTATTCCAAGTCTCTTCGCGAGCAGTTCCCAACCCCACTCAATGGCCTCTTTTTTGAAGTAATCACCGAATGACCAGTTGCCCAGCATTTCAAACATTGTATGATGATATGTATCATGTCCAACTTCCTCAAGGTCATTATGTTTACCTGATACTCTAAGGCATTTTTGTGAGTTTGCCACCCGTTTTGTTACCGGTTGGCGGTTACCGAGGAAGATGTCTTTAAACTGATTCATACCGGCATTTGTAAACATCAGAGTAGGGTCATTCTTTATTACCATTGGAGCTGAGGGCACGATTAAATGACCTTTAGATTCAAAAAATTCAAAAAACAGCTTGCGCAGATCCTGTGCCTTCATCTTATTTAGAATTGTATTAAATTATAGTCCTTCAAATTTAAGCTTGTAAAATTAATTTATTTGATTTAGATTTGTCAATTAGCGAAATTTATTTTATAACCTCTGCCTGTTGTTACGAAACCGGAAATATGTTCTTGACTTAACTGATCTCCAGTACAAACAAGTCAGGATGCCATGGAAGAAGAAGTTCTTAAATGTACTTTTTTTCTTTATTGGTTCCGTTTTAGTTGCTCTGGTCTACAGTACTTTCATCCATAAGATCTTTGGTTCACCAAAGGAGAAAATGCTCACACAACAAATCGAAAACCTTAAGTTACAGTATTCTCTTATCGGAAGGGAGCTTGACAATTCACTTGAAGCTCTGAACAGCTTCCGTCTTTCCGACGATAGGCGCTACAGGCCGATTCTTGATATGGATAGTGTTCCGGAAACATACCGGATGGCAGGTTTTGGTGGTGTTGACAGATATAGGGATCTTGCTGGATTCCAGAATTCCGGGCTTCTGATATCATTCAAGACAAAGATTGATGAAATAAAAAGCAGAGCTACAGTTCAGAGAGAATCATTTAAAACTATCTCTGAGCGAAGCGTGGAGTGGAAACGCGAGATTGATCACTTCCCGGGAATAAGTCCGGTTAGTGTAAAATTCAGTCTCGGCGAAGGTATCAGATGGCGCGCAATTCACCCTGTACTGGGAACAGCACGCATGCATAACGGACAGGATTTTAAGGTGCCATATGGAACAGAAGTATATGCTACAGGCGATGGAAAGGTTATCGAGTCGGGATGGAATTCAGGCGGATTCGGTAATTGTATCGTCATCGATCATGGATATGGGTTTCAGACAGTTTACGGACATCTCAGCGATATAAAAGTTACAAAAAACCAGGTTGTAAAAAGAGGCGACTGTATAGGAATCAGCGGGAGTTCAGGATTATCTTCGGGTCCGCATCTTCATTACCAGGTGGAACAATTCGGGAAACATGAAAATCCTGTCAATTTCTTTAATAACGATGTCAATGCCGAGGAGTATAATGATATGATCCAGGCATTCGAATCAAAAACAAAATTAAGATAACATCCTTCCTTTTCTTCCATCTTGTCATATTCAAATTGGATATGAATTTCTTATTTTTTCAGAATTGATTATCTTTGCCCGATCATGCCACCAACAAAATATAAATTTGATCCTGAATCACTGAGCTTCGATAAGATCAGAATAGGTATAAAAAGATTATTGCTTAGATCTTTGGCCTATTTTGTAGGTTCTATGATGATCGCAGTTATCTACTGGGCTCTCTTCTCATCATTTTTTGAATCTCCAAAAGAAAAAGCCCTCAAACGCGAAGTTGAACAGATGACAGTTCAGTATAACCTTATACACAGGGAGATGTCAAATGTTGAAAATGTACTGGAGGACCTGCAAAAAACAGATGATAATCTCTACAGAACTATTTTTGAAACAGAACCCATCCCCGTGGAACGAAGAGACGGCGGTATAAGAGGCGTTAGCCGTTATGAAGCGCTTGAAGGTTATAATAATTCAAATCTTGTTATAGAGACAGCCAGCAGACTGGATAAGATCAGGAAAAAAATGTATGTTCAGTCAAAGTCGTTTGATCAGCTTATTTTGCTGGCAAAGGATAAAGGTGAAATGCTCAAATCATTGCCGGCGATTATTCCGGTTTCAAATAAGGATCTTACCAGAACAGCTTCCGGCTTTGGCTGGAGGATACATCCTATATATAAGATAAGCAAGTTCCATTACGGAATGGATTTCACTGCACCCCTGGGAACGGAAGTTTACTCTACTGGTAATGGTACGGTGTCCGATGTGGTGACATCACTGAGAGGACCTGGCAAACACAT
>JBBRSO010000057.1:0-19148 GCA_038245405.1 Bacteroidales bacterium | reverse complement strand
TTTCTCGCAAAAAAAAGATTCGAGTATAGCTGTAGGATTCGGTATGCTCAGAGATGGCACTCTCGATGGCTTTTGCAGTGCCGGGAATACAGGCGCAATGCTCGTTGGTGCAAGCTATACAGTTAATATGATCCCGGGGGTATTACGTCCCGCTCTAGTTGCTGTTTTACCATGTGTTGACAATCGCGAATCGGTAATCCTCGACGTGGGCTTGAATCCCGACTGCAAACCTGATGTGTTTTTACAATATGGTATTCTTGGAAGCATATATGCAAAATATGTACTTGGTAAAAATAACCCTACTGTGGGACTGCTGAATATCGGTGAAGAAGAATCAAAAGGAACTCCCGCAGTTAAAGCCGCCTATGAGTTGATGAAAGACTATCCCGGGTTAAACTTCGTTGGAAATATTGAAGGCAATGCGTTATTCAGGGAAGCTATGACAGATGTAATAGTCTGTGATGGTTTTGTGGGGAATGTGATTCTAAAGATGGGTGAAGCTTTCTATCATCTGTACAAAAGCAGAAACTTAAATGATGCATATTTTGATCGTCTTGACTGGGAAAATATCGGAGGCACCCCAATTGTAGGTATTAATGCCAATGTTGTTATCGGCCATGGAATTTCAAAAAGAAAAGCAATAATGAATATGGTTCTGCAAACCCGGGGCGTAGTAAATGCAAACCTGGCGCAAAAGATTAAAGAAGCAATATAACTATGGAAAAGATACGGGCTGCCATTACAGGAATATTCGCCTGGGTGCCGGAATACAGACTCACAAATCAGGAACTTTCCAAAATAGTTGATACTTCCGACGAATGGATAATGCAACGAGTCGGAATTAAAGAAAGACGAATCCTCAAAGGAGAAGGGCTTGGAAGTTCAGATCTTGGAGAACAGGCGGTAAAGGGATTATTGTTAAAAACCACCACATCGCCAGAAGAAGTTGATCTTGTAATCTGTTCAACTGTTACTCCTGATATGATGTTTCCGGCTACTGCCAATATAATCTCTGATAAATGCGGTATAAAAAATGCATTTAGCTTTGACCTTAATGCAGCATGCTCAGGATTCCTTTTTGCATTGCAGACCGGAGCTTCTTATGTGGAATCGGGCAGATATAAAAAAGTAATAGTGGTGGGGGCAGATAAAATGTCATCAATCACTGATTACACCGATCGCACAACCTGTCCGCTTTTTGGCGATGCTGCCGGAGCTGTATTGCTCGAGCCCACCACCGAAGATTATGGAATAATGGATTATGTGTTCCATACTGACGGATCGGGAAAGAAATATCTGCATCTCAAGGCAGGTGGTTCTGTTCGACCTGCTTCTCATGAAACAGTAGACGCTAAAGAACACTACATCTACCAGGAAGGACAGACCGTTTTCAAATTCGCTGTGGTAAATATGGCTAACGTAGCCGTGGAGATCATGGAAAGAAACAATCTAAAGTCTGAAGATATCTCATGGCTCGTACCGCATCAGGCAAATCTTCGGATTATTGAAGCAACTGGCAGGAGAATGGGCCTCGCTCCGGAGAAGGTGATGATCAATATTGAAAATTACGGCAACACCACTTCGGCCACTATTCCCTTGTGTATATGGGAATATGAAAATAAACTTAAAAAAGGTGATATTCTGATACTTGCTGCTTTTGGAGGCGGATTTACCTGGGGCGCCATTTATGTTAAATGGGCTTTCGATCCGAAATAGGATCTTCGTTACATCTCTTTTGTTAACCTTTGAGATTGCTTCGTCGCTTCGCTCCTCGCAATGACCTCACCATTCCTGAGCCTTCGGTGTGGATTTTTTAATTCCGTTCCCTAATTTTATTAATATCTGCAATAGTTTTTATATTTGTGAGTTATTAACCCTGTACCTTTTAACTTTTAATCATATGGCAAAATTCAATGAACCGGACAACGCTACTATTAATCTCATAAGTGCGGGAACAGATATTATTGGTGATGTGAAATCCGGCGGCGATATTCGCATCGATGGAACTCTCACTGGAAATCTCAATACAAAAGGTAAAGTGGTGATCGGACCTACAGGAAAAGTAAAAGGAGAAGTAATCTGTAAGAACTCTGAAGTTGCCGGTGTGATTGAAGGCAAGATAATTGTCGGACAACTGCTTAACCTGAAGGCTTCTTCAAAAATATATGGCGATATAGCGACTTTAAAACTATCAATTGAGCCGGGTGCGGTATTTTCGGGCACCTGCAAAATGAGTGATACTGAAATAAATGCTGCAACAGGATCCATCAAAGAAAAAGAACCCGAAAAATCTGTCAAATAAGGGTTTAAGAGACTTTGCAAAATACTCGGGTCTGGCTTTCCAGATGTTGGGAATTATTCTTGTAACGGTATGGGGAGGAATGAAGCTTGATAAGCTCACCGGGTGGCATACCCCTGTTTTTACTATTGTACTTTCCCTGCTCGGGGTAATTGCGGCGATCTATACAGCCATCAAAGATTTTTTAAAGTGACACAGACTCTCTAAGGTGATCTCCAAAAATATTTTAGGACTGATTCTGCTAAATGGATTCATCCTTCTTACAGGATATATTCTGATAGCTTTTGCAAAGCTGAACATGCCATTCACAGATATCGTGATATTATCAGGTGTGTTTTCAGTAATTGCTTTCATCACAATACTCATCTTTTCTAAAGGTCAGTTAAAAGAACCTGATGCACAGACCCTTTATTCTCTGGTGTCGGTAAGCTTCAAATTCCTTCTGGAGATGATATTCGCCCTTTTATGGTTTTTTATCGCTAAAAAAAATTCATTTGAGTCTGTTTTAATATTTTTTGTTTTATATTTAGCACTTTCTTTGTTTTCGGTAAGGGCGATACTAAAAGCCCTGAAAAACAAAGCATTATAAAACCTGAACTGATTTGAAAACAAGAAATTTAATTGGTTTCTTCTTATTTCTGCTCTTCGCCGGTACATTCGTTCCAGCCAATGGTCAGGAGGCTGAAGAAAAAGGAGAAGGGAAAGAAAAATTCAAAGCCAGCACCTATATACTCGAGCATTTAGCCGATTCACACGAATGGCATGTTTATACAAAACAGAACGGAGATGAAGTGGCAATTTTTCTGCCGGTAATCGTTTATAGCAAAGAGAAGGGTCTGAATTTCTTTTCATCAAAACGTTTAGCACACGGTCATGTATACAAGGGATTTAAGATTGAAGAAGAGGGTGATCTGAAGGGAAAAATTGTAACTATCGATGAAGCAGGGCAGGCAGATGAAAAAAATCTTCCGCTCGATCTATCAATGACAAAAACAGTTGTGGCTATGCTTTCAGCTGCAATTATTGGTCTGATCCTGTTCCTTTCCCTGGCACGGACATATAAGAAAACAGGAATCAGTCATCCGAAAGGTATTCAGAGCTTTCTTGAGCCTGTTATCCTTTTTATCCGCGACGATATTGCTATTCCAAACATTGGGCATAAGTATGAAAAGTACATGCCTTATCTTCTTACAGCATTCTTTTTTATTCTGATCAATAACCTTATGGGATTGATACCTGCGCCCCCGCCTTTCGGAGGTAATGTTACAGGTAATATTGCCATAACTTTTTTCCTCGCATTCTGTACCTTTATTATAACACAGTTCAGTGGTAATAAAAATCACTGGAGACATGTTTTTGCTACACCCGGAGTTCCAATATGGCTGCTGCCGATTATGATACCGGTAGAAATTATCGGGTTATTCTCAAAGCCATTTGCTCTTATGATCCGATTGTTTGCCAACATGCTCGCCGGGCATATCGTTATTCTGAGCCTCATATGTCTGATATTCATTTTTGATAGTCTTGCCCTTGCACCGGTTTCTATATTTTTCGTAATATTTATGGATTTCATGGAACTCCTGGTCGCATTTCTTCAGGCTTACATATTCACCCTCCTGTCAGCATTATTTATTAGTCTGGCTGTACAGGAACAACATTAGAACTTTTCGTTAAACTAAATATTAATAATTATGACAGGAACATTAGCAGCAGTAGGAGCAGGTCTCGCAGTAATAGGTGCAGGACTTGGTATCGGAAGAATCGGCGGATCAGCAATGGATGCAATTGCACGTCAGCCTGAGGCTTATTCCAAGATACAGATTGCTATGATTATTTCAGCCGCTCTTATTGAGGGAGTTGCACTGTTCGCAGTGGTTGTTGCTCTTTTGTAAAAAATTGAAAAACATGAAGCCTGCAACGGTTGGTTGCAGGTCTTCATTTTAATTGAATCGTAAAATTATTTTATATGATATTATTAGCAAACAGTCTGACTACACCTGCAGTAGGAACCCTTTTCTGGTCAGCACTTATTTTTATTCTCTTCTTCCTTATACTTTCAAAATTTGCCTGGAAACCAATCCTTTCAGCAGTAAAGTCGAGAGATGAGATGATAAAAGGATCGCTTGAATCTGCAGCAAGAGCAAGAGAAGAAATGGTTAAGCTTCAAAGCGATAATGAGGCAATCCTTCGTAAAGCCAGGGAAGAACGCGAAAATATTCTGAAAGAAGCCAGGGAGATACGCGATAAGCTGATATCTGAAGCTAAAGGCAAAGCAACAGAAGAAGCAGAGAAGCTCATTGAGAAGGCAAGAACCGGTATTGAAAGTGAGAAGCTTAAGGCTATATCCGAAATACATGTTCAGGTTGCTACCCTTTCAGTGGATATTGCTTCAAAACTCCTGGGAGAAAAACTCAAGATCACTGGCGAACAGGAAAAACTCATCGATAATTATCTCGATGAAATAGACTTCAAAAAGAATTAGGAACTGAAGTATGAACGATAGTAAAATATCTGTCAGATATGCAAGGGCTTTGTTCCAGACGGCTCTTGAGAAGAAGAACCTCGATCAGGTGAATCAGGATATGTTATTTATTTCAGAGATCTGTAAAGCACCTGAAACAAGAGAATTCCTGAGGAGCCCGATTATTGTGCCTTCCAAAAAGGAGGCAATTTTTCATAAGATGCTTGGAGATAACGTGGAGCCAATAACCCTTTCGCTTATAGATCTGGTTGTGAAGAACGGAAGAGAAAGCTTCCTTCCTGCAATTGCAAGGGTGTTTATCCATGAAACAAAAAAATTCAAAGGCATAACTGAATCTGTCCTTACCACAGCAGTAAAGGTTGATGATAATGTAAGAAAACAGATTTCCGAACTTATCTCAGAGGTCTTCAAAACAAAGGTAGATCTGAAGGAAAACATTGATCCTGAAATTATCGGCGGGTTTATTTTGCAGATAGACGATAGCTATATCGACGCCAGCATTAAAAACAAACTTCGCAAAATAAAGAAAGAGCTTATAGATAGTGTTGGAACTCCCTGATAGACGCATTTAACAATTAAAGATTTTTTAAGAAGAAAAACATGGCAAATATTAAACCAGCAGAAGTTTCAAAGATTCTTAAGCAACAACTGGAAGGAATACAAACCGGTGTTGAACTGGAAGAAGTTGGAACAGTGCTTCAGGTTGGTGACGGAATCGCACGTATTTACGGACTTTCAAATGCCCAGTCAAACGAATTGATTGAATTTGAAAATGGAATCGAGGCTATTGTACTCAACCTTGAGGAAGACAATATCGGTGCAGTGCTCCTCGGTCCAACAGAAGAAATAAACGAAGGTGACATAGTTAAAAGGACGGGAAGAATAGCTTCTCTGGGCGTTGGTGAAGGATTATTAGGCAGGGTTATCTCTCCTATCGGACAGCCTCTCGATGGCAAAGGACCCATAACGGGTGAACTTTTTATCCTGCCTTTCGAGAGAAAAGCACCGGGCGTTATCTTCAGACAACCTGTAAGACAACCGTTGCAGACAGGTATTAAGGCTATAGATGCCATGATACCAATCGGACGCGGACAAAGGGAACTGATTATTGGTGACCGTCAGACAGGAAAAACCGCTATTGCCATCGATACAATAATTAACCAGAAGAGCAATTTTGAAAGCGGTAAACCGGTTTATTGTATTTATGTTGCAATCGGTCAGAAAGGCTCTACTGTTGCCAATATAGCTGCAACTCTCGAGGAGCATGGAGCCCTTAAGTATACAGTAATAGTGCTGGCAACGGCTTCCGATCCTGCTGCATTACAGTTCTACGCTCCGTTTGCAGGTGCTGCAATCGGCGAATTTTTTCGCGATACGGGTCGTGATGCCCTGATCATTTACGATGACCTTTCAAAACAAGCCGTTTCATATAGGGAAGTTTCGTTATTGCTTCGTCGCCCGCCAGGACGTGAAGCATATCCCGGAGACGTATTCTACCTGCACTCCCGTCTTCTGGAAAGAGCTGCAAAAATCATTGAGTCAGATGAGGTTGCTCAGAAGATGAACGACCTTCCTGAGGCAATTCGTCATCTGGTAAAAGGTGGTGGTTCACTCACCGCGCTTCCAATAATTGAAACACAGGCAGGTGACGTTTCAGCATATATACCAACAAACGTTATCTCAATCACAGATGGTCAGATTTTCCTCGAGTCGAGCCTTTTCAACTCAGGTGTACGCCCTGCAATTAACGTCGGTATTTCAGTATCGAGGGTTGGGGGTAATGCCCAGATTAAATCGATGAAGAAAATCGCAGGTACACTAAAAGTTGACCAGGCACAGTACCGCGAACTGGAAGCTTTCTCAAAATTCGGTTCCGACCTCGATGCGTCAACACTGGCTATTCTGAATAAGGGAGCTAAAAACGTGGAGATCCTTAAACAGGGTCAGTTTGCACCTATGCCGGTTGAAAAACAGGTTGCAATTATCTATTGCGGTACAATGGGTCTTTTGAAAGATGTTCCCACAAACAAAGTTAAAAGCTTTGAAAATGAATATCTTGAAGTACTCGATTTGAAGTACAGAGATGTCCTCGATAAGCTTCGCGATGGTATACTGAACAATGATATAACAGCTGTTCTCGATAAAGTTGCAGGTGAATTAGTTATTAAATACCGGCCTCAATAGTTAAGGATAAGCTGGAAAAATGAATTTTAGATGGCGAATTTAAAGGCAATACGAATAAGGATTAGTTCATTTAAGTCTACACGGCAGATAACCTCTGCCATGAAGATGGTTTCTGCTGCCAAATTACGGAAGGCACAGGATAAGATTGTGAGATTGAGACCTTATGCCAGCAAATTACATGATTTGCTCATCGATCTGTCACTCAGCCTTGCTGATTCTGAAATTGAAAATGTTTATGGCAGGATTTCTGTTCCTGAAAAGATACTTTTGGTAGTGATAACCTCCAACAGAGGCTTGTGCGGAGCGTTCAACACTAATGTTATAAATGAAACAAGAAGAGTCATTACGGACAAATATCCTGAACAGGCCGCAAAAGGAAACCTCAAGATCCTGCCAATCGGGAAAAAAGGCTTCGATTATTTCAGAAAGCAGAAAGTTGCCATGCTGCCCGACCAGAATAATCTTTTTAACGATCTTACATTTGATAATGTTAATCTCGTGACTGAAAATGTAATGAAGAGTTTTGTCCTTCATGAATTTGACAGGGTTGAACTGATTTATAATCAATTCAAAAATGCGGCAGTTCAGAACCTCATAAATGAAGTGTTTTTGCCGGTTGAAACAGTAGTTCCCGGAAAAACAAAAACCACACCGGTTGATTATATCTACGAGCCAGATCAGGAAGAGATCATTAAAGAACTAATACCAAAATCACTTAAGATTCAGTTTTATAAGGCCGTTCTCAATTCGTTTGTGGCGGAGCATGGCGCCAGAATGACGGCAATGCATAAAGCAACTGACAATGCCACAAGCATGATCCGGGATTTCACACTTCAGTATAATAAGGCAAGACAGGCATCAATTACCAATCAGATACTCGAAGTGGTAAGTGGCGCAGAAGCGCTTAGAGGATAAAATTAATTGATTATCAGGTAGTAACATGTTTACCCAATCCGAGCTGAAAAAAATGGTCAATAAGGCTATCCAGAACCTTTCTTATAATGAGGAAGCGGAGAAACTTAACGACCCGGTTAAATACATCCTTTCAATAGGCGGAAAAAGATTACGTCCTGTATTAGCTTTGATGGCGTGCAATCTTTACAACGACCATATTGATGAAGCTGTAATACCTGCAACTGGTCTTGAAGTCTTTCATAATTTTACACTTGTCCATGATGATATTATGGACCATGCAGCCGTCAGAAGGAATTTTCCGACAGTTCATATTAAATGGAACCTGAATCAGGCGGTACTCTCGGGTGATGTAATGGCCTTTATTGCAAACGAATGTTTTTTGCAGACTCCATCGCGATACCTCCTTAAAGTTTTTAAAGTGTTCAATAAGGCCGCTATAGAGGTTTGTGTTGGTCAGCAACTCGATATTGACTTTGAAAAGGCAGCCATTGTTTCCCACGAGGAATACATAAGAATGATCGAATTGAAAACTTCTGTACTGCTTGCGGCATCAGCAAAGATCGGAGCCATCCTCGGCGGAGCAGATGATAAAGATTGTGAGGTGATGTACGAATTCGGAAGAAATCTTGGTATTGCTTTCCAGATCCAGGACGATCTTCTCGATATCTACGGTGATATTAAAATTTTCGGAAAAATCACGGGTGGCGATATCATCTCCAATAAGAAGACATTTATGTCGGTGAAGGCGTTGGAACTGGCTTCTGTAGAACAGGCAAAACAACTTCACGAACAATTTTCCCTTAAAGAATTCGATACTGAAACAAAAGTAAAAAAGGTTGTCGATCTGTACGACCAGATGAACATCAGATCCATATCCGAAAATCTGGCCAACGAATATATCAATACAGCTTTCAGTCTTCTTGATAAACTTAAAGCTACCAAAGAAAGAAAAACTGAGCTGATCAATATTGCCAACTCATTAATCGGGAGGGAGAATTGATCCAGGTTAAAATGCAAAAAATTTTAAATTTGTCAACTCGAGAGAATTAAATAAATAAATAATTATTATGCCACAGAATACCGGGAAAATCAGCCAGATCATTGGACCAGTGGTTGATGTAAGTTTTGAAAAGCAGGGCCTTGAAATGCCTGATATATTTGATGCACTCGAAATAAAAAGAGATGATGGTTCTGTTCTTGTTGTTGAATGCCAACAGCATATTGGAGAGCGAACGGTTAGAACAATCGCAATGGATTCAACCGATGGTCTGCGTCGTGGAATGGAAGTAGTTGCAACCGGCTTGCCGATAACGATGCCAATTGGTGAACAGATCAAAGGCCGTCTGATGAATGTGACAGGTGAAGCCATCGATGGAATTGGCCCTCTTGATAAAAAAGGCGGATACCCTATCCACAGAAAACCTCCAAAATATGAAGATCTTTCTACAGAAAAAGAGATATTATTTACCGGGATAAAGGTTATTGACCTGATAGAACCCTACTCAAAAGGAGGGAAAATTGGTCTCTTCGGAGGTGCCGGTGTTGGTAAAACAGTTGTTATCCTTGAGCTCATAAACAATATTGCAAAAGCATATTCAGGTCTCTCAGTATTTGCCGGTGTTGGCGAACGTACCAGAGAGGGAAACGACCTTCTTCGTGAGATGCTTGAAGCAGGGGTTATAACATATGGACCGAAGTTTCTTGAGAATATGAAATCGGGAGGATGGGACCTCTCAACAGTAGATAAAGATGCGATTAAGGAATCAAAACTTGCACTCGTGTTCGGACAGATGAATGAACCTCCCGGAGCAAGAGCAAGAGTTGCACTTTCTGGTCTTTCAGTTGCCGAACATTTCAGGGATGGCGACGGAAAAAGCGGAGGAAGGGACATCCTTTTCTTTATGGATAATATTTTCCGTTTCACACAGGCTGGTTCAGAAGTATCAGCGCTTCTCGGAAGGATGCCTTCAGCTGTAGGTTATCAGCCGACACTGGCAACAGAAATGGGAATGATGCAGGAACGTATAACTTCGACCAAAAACGGATCAATTACTTCTGTTCAGGCTGTTTATGTGCCTGCTGATGACCTAACAGATCCTGCTCCGGCAACAACATTTGCCCATCTCGACGCAACAACTGTACTAAGCAGAAAAATTTCAGAGCTTGGTATTTACCCGGCTGTTGACCCACTCGATTCAACATCAAGGATCCTTACCGCAGAGATAGTAGGGGAAGCTCATTACAACTGCGCTCAGCGCGTAAAAGAGTTGCTCCAGAGATATAATGAATTGCAGGATATCATCGCTATCCTTGGAATGGATGAACTTTCTGAAGAGGATAAAATGGTTGTTCACAGAGCACGTCGTGTTCAGAGATTCCTCTCACAACCATTTACCGTTGCAGAATCTTTTACCGGTATTAAAGGAGCCCTCGTATCAATAGAAGATACTATCAAAGGATTCAATATGATAATGGATGGTAAGGTTGACCAGTATCCTGAATCAGCATTTATGCTTGTAGGAACAATCGAGGATGCGATCGAGAAAGGTGAAAAAATTCTTTCTCAGTCGAAATAAGGGTTGCTAAAGGAACTTCTGTTTATTAATATGTTATAATGAAAATAGAGATTATCACACCCGACAAAAAGATCTATGAGGGGGAAATAAATTCAGTGAGAGTACCAGGGAAAAAAGGATCTTTCCAGGTATTAAAAGATCATGCTCCGATTATCTCTACTCTCGAAAGCGGTCCGGTAAGAATGATTGATGAGGCGAATAATGAAATAATATATGAGATAGGCGGAGGAATCATAGAAGTAAAAGCAAACAAGATAATTCTTCTTGCAGATTCAGTAAAGTAACAGAATAATGACCACTGATGAATTTCGCAAACATGCCCATGAGCTCGTTGAATGGATGGCGGACTACATGGAAAATGTTGAAAATCTTCCTGTAAGGTCATCAGTAGCTCCCGGTGAAATAATAAACAAACTTCCTGATAAACCGCCTCAGCTTCCTGAGTCATTTGATTCGTTCATGAGCGATTTCAATGAGATCATCATGCCGGGTATCACACATTGGCAACACCCCGAATTCTTTGCCTATTTTCCTGCAAACACAAGTCCGGCATCAGTCCTTGCTGAGATGATTACTGCAACATTGGGAGCACAGTGCATGATCTGGGAAACTTCTCCTGCTGCAGCAGAGCTGGAGGAGAAAATGATGATATGGTTACGTGATCTTATTGGCCTGCCATCAGACTTTGAGGGTGTTATTCAGGATTCTGCCTCCACGGCTACCCTGACCGCTATCCTCACTGCACGCGAAAGAGCTACCAATTTTTCAGGCAATGCAGAAGGGCTTAAAAATCCGGGAGTCCTCCAGGTATATTGTTCGGAGCAAACTCATTCATCGGTAGAAAAAGCAGTTAAAATCAGCGGGATAGGCAAAAAAAATCTGGTTAAAATTGCCGTAAAGGACGATTTTTCCATGGATCCTGTGCGTCTGCGTGAAACAATTATAACTGACAAAAATAACGGGAAAATCCCCTGCTGTGTGGTAGCTACTCTGGGAACAACAGGAACCACCGCTATTGATCCTTTAAAGGCAATTGGAGACATCTGCAGCGAATTTGATATATGGCTTCATGTTGATGCCGCTATGGCCGGAACAGCCCTTATTTTGCCCGAATTTCAGTGGATGCTGAATGGCAGGGAACAAATCGACAGTTTTGTATTCAATCCGCATAAATGGATGTTCACAAACTTCGACTGCACAGCCTATTTTGTAAAAGACGCCGGAACCCTTATAAAGACTTTCGAAATCCTCCCCGAGTATCTTAAAACACGAACCAGAGGCAAAGTAAACGATTACCGCGATTGGGGTGTGCCATTGGGCAGGAGATTCAGGGCGCTGAAACTTTGGAGCGTTATAAGAACTTACGGGGTCGATGGATTGCGTGAAAAGATAAGAGAACACATTGAGATCGCAAAAAATCTTGCAAAACATATTTCAACAGAAAAAGATTTTGAGCTACTGGCTCCTGTTTCTATCTGTGTTGTCTGTTTCAGATATATCCCTGATGGTTATAGCGAAGAACAGCTAAACATTCTGAATGAAAAATTGATTCACATGCTGAATGACTCAGGGAAAATCTACCTCAGTCATACTGTACTGAATGGCAAATATACTCTTCGAATGGTAACAGCCCAGACCAACGTTACAATGCAGCATGTTGAGATTGCCTGGGCTCTTATTAAAGAAACAGCAAGAAGGCTGATCTAAACATCCCCCTAACCCCCTTCAAAAGGGGGAATGGCATTACTAAAATTAATAGTTTCTCGTTCGTAAAAGATAGGATTTTTTGCGGTTTATTTGAGTATTTTCGACGTGCTTTTGCAGTTACAAATCAAAAGCCGATTCCCTTCTAGACAAAACCAGGAAACACAACTAATGCATTCCCCCTTTGAAGGGGGCTAGGGGGATGTCCTTATAGCTGCCTTTTCCCTAAAGTCATTCCATACAAATCAATATTAAACAGCAAGCCAACAACTGGCGCTTCGTTAATGTTTTTCCATGCTGCCTGAACTCCTCCAGAAATTGTGTAGGGAATTCTGAATATGTGAAAGTCAGCAAGTAACTCAATACCGTATGATGTGAATGATCTCAGGGCAGGAGCATTATAAAGAGGAGCCAGTCCCTCTGAGCTGTTTTTAAACATTGAGTTACCGGGGCCTTCTGCATAATCGTAGAAAAGACCAGCTCTGATTCTTTTCAGATACAACAGACTGCCGATATTCATATCGGGGTACATGACCGGAAAGACATAATCGGCTGAAACAAACCGGATCTCCTTGGAGATGATGTTTTTATAGCCTCTGGGGAAAGAGGAGAAAAATCTGTAGAAATAAATATTTGCGTTCTGTTTCTCTGCTTCAAATCTGATCTTTATTCCATTGTTCGGTAGAATTCCCGGAAAGTAAAAAGCTGTTTTAACAGATACCGTTGATCCGTAAATAGCCTTGTCGAATGGTGCAAAACAGTAATTAAAGTCTACTACCTGTGCCCATCTTGGATAGATATCACGGAACGCTGATACATGATAATTTGAAAAGTACAGACGGGCAATAAACATTGTCTGACCATAATCATAAGTTCCGTTTTCCTTCAGATAGATATAATGATTCTGGTAATCACTTGACATGGATGGTCTGAGGAATTCTGTAAACTTACCGCTGTTAAACCGGAGTGGCAGTGATAGCGTATTCAGCATCCCTATACCCGGTTTAATCTCCGTCGGGTCATTTACATTTTGCCGGCGTTTGTCTATCTGAGGAAGGGTTCCGTAATTGAGCTGAGTCTCAAAGACAGGATATATTCCCTGCCATGTAACCCGGGTATGAAAAACATGACGCTTTTCAGCTGAATATTCATAGCCAACGGATGAGATAAGAGTGCTGAGTGTATTTTGAGTAAGGAGTGTCACACCTGGCCGGATTGAAGTGGGATCGGATTTTATTTCCTGAATGTCAGCATAAAATGGCATCCAGCTGTGAAACCTGAAGGGATGCAGAATTTTCCTATAACGGACTGGTTTGTATTCCGGGTTTATGCTGTCTGTATGAAACGATTTCTTTACGTCAAAACTGTTAATAATAAATGATGAAACGCTTTTGTTCTCTGAATGTATCACGGCGGGGTTGGTTTCACAAATCTCATTGCCCAGCAATGTGTAATTACCAAATAAGATACCGTTTGGCGCCGGGCTGATATCAGTAGCTCCGAATTTTGCATTTGTTATTGCAGAGATTTTTTTATCTGAAGTAAGTAGATAGAGGTTTTCAGTTCCCGACGATGAGCTTACATAAAAGAGAGAATCGTTCCTGAAGAACGAAGATTGGAGATCATCTCTTCCGGGATCTATAATAGTCTGCCATTGCCTTTTGCCGGCATCAAATGCAATAATGCCTTCCCCGTCACCTTCCAGAAATATAAATGATATTTTTTCCCCGTCGGCCGACCACTGCGGATGCTGAAGAAAAATGTTGTTTGGTGTGGGAATAACCTCAGCAACAGTTGATGTGGCTGCATCGATAACTACAAGATTATTTATGTTTTGCACTGTATTCTCAATAGCAGCTACCCTGCGGCCATCGGGTGATATTGCCGCGGCAAGGTATCTGGTTTTGTGTGATAGCTTTGTTACTGCACCGGTGCGGATATCGAGCGATTTAATTACTGAGTATTCCCTGTTTTCCCATCTCATATCAGCCTGCGTCTCAACCCAAACAACCTTTCCGCTTCCGTACGATATAAACCATGGATATAAGCTCCCGGGAGTATGAATCCTTTCTTCTTTTTTTATTTTCTGATTTATCAAAACCAGTGCAGGCGGATCAGTTAATGATGTTTTTATTGCAATTATACTATCCTTCCCGGCATAAACAGGTGAGTAGTAATTGATGTATTTCCCTCTCTTCTCAGGGTTGAGGTAACCATATATAACGCTTTGATTATCCGATATTTCTGTTGTCCAGTCATTCTTAAGATTTAAATAGGTGTTATCCCACAGAGTTTTTTTTCTTAATCCTGCATTTGCAGTCAGGCTGATATTTACCGGATTAAGGCTGAAAGGTTGCTGTGCGGTAAATTTTAATACCTTATTCCAGATCTGAGGGTCGCTTTTGACCATCGCCCGTGCAGCCATCTGGTAACCCGTTGCATAATAGTCAGGCACGAAATCTTTATAGGAGCCGTTTAGTATTTTATCGTATTTGTATTTCTTATCTGCATCTGTTATTACGGCTTTAAGTTGTTTCTGGAACGAGGCAGCACGACCTCTCCCTGAGGTGGTTAGCATCGTTTCCGCAAAAACTGCATCGCCTTCCAGGAGCCACATCGGAAGCAATGCGGAAACAACTCCGATTGCCTGCTGGCCTAATAAAAATGACATTCCACGTGTGAAGCTCTGGTTGAGCGTCTCCATCTGAAAGACATGAGTGAGCTCGTGAATTGCAAGTTGTTTTTCCGGGGCCATCGGAATCCCGTTCTGCTCAGGAGTAGGATAAAGCTCCATCCTCTTAGGGGCCCATGCTACATATCCATTTGACCTGATACTATAGTTGTGTATTACTACCGGGATCCTGATTTTCTTCTCAGGGAAAAGTGTGTTGAGCCTCAAATAAGCATCTTCAAGCGCTTTGGCGTATTCCGGACCAAGGACGCTGTAACTTTCAGGATAAATAATTGTGAATCTGCCGGTTTTTATCTGCAGCCATTTTAATGATGCCGGATCCCGGCCGGTATCGTAATACTGGGCAGAAGCTTTCAGCATAGTGAAGAATATAACCAGGAATGAAAATATTAATCTTTTTTTCATTTGGTGAATCATAGCTCAAAAGTAGCAAAATTAGTGAGCCATAAAGTGCTGACGGTGTTATGAAAAAAATAAGTATTTTCGTCATCTGAATAAATGTCAGGAAATTCGTATATAAAACATAAAATAGGATGAAGAAATACAAGCTGATCAATAACGTATCAGGATGGATAGTTTTTCTCATAGCAGCATTTACCTTTCTAAAGACAATTGAACCGACAGCAAGCCTTTGGGACTGTGGTGAATTCATAGCTTCATGTTTTAAACTGGAAGTTGGACACCCACCCGGAAACCCTGTTTTTATGGTTATGGGAAGATTCTTTACCCTCTTTGCAGGAGGGAATGTTTCAAAAGTTGCTGCTACAGTCAATTCAATGTCTGCTCTGGCCAGCGCCTTTACGATTTTATTTCTTTTCTGGACAATTACCCATCTTGCAAAAAAGATCCTGATCAGAGATGAGAATGAAAATACCACAGGAAGAATAATAGCCGTTATGACCTCTGGTCTGGTAGGAGCGCTCGCTTTTACATTTTCGGATTCATTCTGGTTTTCTGCTGTTGAAGGGGAAGTGTATGCAACTTCATCACTTTTTACTGCTCTTGTTTTCTGGGCGATCCTGAAATGGGAGAATGTTGCAGATGAAAGAAGAGCCGACAGATGGATAATACTGATAGCTTTCCTGATGGGACTATCAATAGGCGTGCATCTTCTGAATCTTCTGGCAATTCCTGCGATAGTGCTGGTATATTATTTCAGAAAATTCGAATTTTCCTGGAGAGGATTCTTAATCTCCTTTGTCATATCTATAGTGCTCCTGGCACTTCTTATGTTTGGAATAATGCCAGGGGTGGTGACTATCTCTTCAAAATTTGATTACTTCTTTGTTAACTCCCTTGGACTGCCTGCCAACAGCGGAATGATTTTTCATGTATTGCTTATTGCTGCTCTCTTTATTTTTGCTGTTAAGTTCTCATTTTCGTCGGAGAACAGGTTGAAAAACGGAGTTCTCGCCATTGCAGCGCTGTTTTTTACGGGCATTTGGGTGATCTCAGGCTCGGCAATCCTTAATATCATTGCTCTCATAGTAATTTCAGGTATTATCTGGTATATCGCAGGTAAGAACAGGGTTGCTCTGAATACACTTCTCACCGCAATAATGGTAATCCTTGTCGGGTATTCCGCAAACGCTATTATTGTTATCAGGTCTACTGCAAACACTCCACTCAACGAAAATAATCCTTCAAATCCTTTCAATTTGCTCTATTTCCTCAACAGGGAGCAATATGGCGAACGACCATTACTGAAGGGACAATATTATAATGCACCTGTTACCGATTATGTGAACGGGAAGCCAAAATATGCACTTGAAAACGGGAAGTATATCGTTACAAGCCACAATCTGGAACGTGTTTATGACCCGCGATTTATTACGCTGTTTCCAAGGATGTGGAGCGACCAGAGCGATCACGAGGCAATCTACAAGGAATGGGGCGGAGTCAAAGGGACTTCTATCCAGGTAACTGACCAGTCGGGGGAGACTAAGGTTTTGAAAAAGCCTACATTCGGAGAGAATCTTAGATTTATGATCTCATATCAGTACGGCTACATGTATTTCAGATATTTCATGTGGAATTTTGCCGGTAAGCAAAATGACACTCAGGGGACAGGCGGTACGGTGAACGGAAACTGGATATCGGGCATAAAATTCCTCGATGAACCACGCATTGGAACATCCGATCTGCCCGGTGACATGAAAACAGACCCATCGAGGAATAAATACTATTTGTTACCATTGCTTCTTGGCCTTGCCGGAATGGTTTACCAGTTAAACCGGGATAACAAAAACTGGGGCATTATTCTGTTGCTATTTGTAATGACAGGCATTGCAATTGTTTTCTATCTCAACCAGTATCCGAATCAGCCCAGAGAAAGGGATTATGCATATACAGGATCGTTTTACTTTTTCTCAGTATGGATAGGGCTTGGTGTGTTGTATCTGTTCGAATTGTTCTCAAAAATTGCAAATGAAAAGATTGCCGCATCGGCCGCAGGTGTTCTATGCTTTTTCGCCGTGCCTGTTATAATGGGCTCGCAGAACTGGGATGATCATGATCGTTCAGGACGATATTTAGCAAGAGATGTTGCGAGCGACTACCTTAATTCATGTGCCCCTGATGCGATACTTTTTTCAAATGGTGATAATGATACTTTCCCACTCTGGTATGCACAGGAAGTGGAAGGCCTGAGAACCGATGTGAGAGTGTGTAACCTTATGCTTCTGAATACCGACTGGTATATTGATCAGATGAAACGCAAAACTTATAGTTCTGCTCCGCTGCCGTTAACCTTGCCGGTTAAAAAATATTATGACGGCATAAACAATCAGATCTTCATAATAGAAAAAACAAAAGATCCTGTCGATATTTCTACAATAATAGATTTTGTAAACAGCGACAATCAGGCAACCAAAGTACAGATCTCTGCCACAGAGATCCTCGATATTATACCTTCCCGTACAATCAGGATCCCTGTTGACAAGGCAAAGGTACTTGCCTCGGGTACTGTTAAACAGGCTGATGCTGATAAAATTGTACCTTACATCGATATTAAGCTAAAGGGAAATTCAATTCTCAAGAGCCAGCTCATCGTGCTCGATATACTTGCCCACAATAACTGGGACAGACCAGTGTATTTCATAACAGGTTATCATAATGATGCTCTCGGACTGGAAGAATATTTTCAGCTGGAAGGCCTCGCATACCGGCTTGTTCCTATAAAGTCGGTTAATAAGAGCTGGCTTGACTACGGGAGGATAGATACCGATATTCTGTACGAGAATATGATGAAGAAATTTTTATGGCGTGGCGCTAACAGCAAAGGTGTCGATATTGATTTCAATCATAAGAGAACTTTGTTGGTAGTAAAGGCCAGACTTAATTATGCAAGACTGGCAAAAGCGCTCGCCGGTGAAGGCAAGAATGAAAAGGCAATCGAAGTACTGAATTATTGCATGGCTGCATTGCCACTCGATAAAGTGCCATACGATCCTTATGTAGCCGATCTTATCGAAGGCTACTTTTCAGCAGGAGCGACCGATAAAGCTGTTGAAATGACAAATGCTTTCTGTGATTATTACTATAAGAGACTCGATTATTTCCTCAAGCAGAAGCCATTTATAGTAAATTCGGCTGAATATGAAATCCAGACTGCTATTCAATACACCTCACGAGTAGCTACTGCCTGTACATCAAACGGTAAAACTGAATTGGGAGACCAGATCACGAAAAAGCTTGAAAGTTATTACGGTGAATATATAAAGATAATGCAGCCGGCCGGTAGGTAAATTTTTCTGATTAGAACTGCATACGAACATGCGATGGCCTAGGGACATGGTTGCAGTAGGCCATGGTTGCAGTAGGGACATGCCATGGCATGTCCCTACTGGCACACAATCAAATACAGTAGGGCCACGCCATGGCGTGGCCCTACAAAGATGTATCGCCGATTCCTAATATTCGTATGGTATGGTAATACTCGATTTCAGATATTTCTCGAGAAGAAAAAAGATTTTCTCAGGGTAAACGGGTTTCAGCACATATTCATTACAACCCGCGATATAAGCTTCCGTTTTAGCCTGTTCGGAAGAGTAAGCTGTAATCATAACAACAGGAGTGATCTTCCTGTCTTTCCTGAGGATTCTTATACACTCAATACCATTTATCAGAGGTACCAGAAAATCCATAAAAACCAGATCAATTTTTTTATCGGTCTGCGTTATATAATCAACAAATTCCTTCCCTGTATGAAAGATTGTAACATCAGCACCCGAATTATTAAGCAATGTTTCATAGTATCTGATTGACGGCACGTCATCTTCAACAATAAGCATGGTT
>JBBRSO010000056.1:0-19175 GCA_038245405.1 Bacteroidales bacterium | reverse complement strand
CTGGCTTCCTTCAGATTCCACCTCGCGATGGACACCCTTGCCTTTGGCTAACGCTTCCCTCTGTCAAGGTGCGTTCGGGACTTTCACCCTATAGTCATCGCCCATGCCGGGCGCACTAGAAAAATCCCGGTCATAAACCGGGATTTTTCATATGTGCACATTCCTCAATATATTTCTTACCAAATTTTCTGCCGAACTCCCTGAGATATTCCTTTTTGGCATTTTCGGGTGAGAATTTGAAAGAACCTGTTTCTTCAAACACTTTTAATTTAAGGATCCGAAAGTTTTCAAGGATAATATTCGGTGATTCACCACTCCACCCATAAGATCCGAAGGCACCGGCTAATTTACCTTTATCCCGTAATGGATTTAGAAGAGCAAATAACTGGTATACCTGGGGTAACGTGTTCTGATTAATTGTAGGCGACCCAACCAGCAGACCGTCAGCATTTATTATTTTTGCTTCCAGCTCCTCAAGACTTATATTTTCAATATCAGTTACATCCACTGTTACTCCTTCTGTTTCAAGAATTCCTTCAGCGATCAGGTAAGCAGCATCTTTTGTATATCCGTAAGCCGAAACATATGCAACAAGAATATTCATCCTGTTTTTTTCCGATACGATCTCCATATATTCACTCGCATACTTTTCGGAGAGACCGATAGCTTTGCTGACATTCTCTTTATGAATTGGTCCATGACCCGGACAGATAAAATCAAGAGTAAGAGGCTTTATCTTTTCAATAGCTTTAAGCATGAACCTGCTGTATGGCTTCATGATTACATCGAAGTAGTATTTATATGCCTCAGAGTGTTGCTGCCCGAAATCACTGTAGATCTCAGAAGTACAATAGTGTGCACCAAAGACATCACATGTAAATAATATCTTATCTTCCTCAAGATATGTAAACATAGAATCGGGCCAATGCAAGTTGGGAGCTGAAATGAATTTCAGTGTTTTATTGCCCAGATCAAGCGTATCACCGTCTTTGACCACCATTGAGAGGAATGGCTTATTGACAATGTCTTCGAGATATCTGATGGCGCTCCCGCTTCCTACGACAGTTGCAGATGGAGCCAGATCGAGAATAGTCTGCAGACTACCTGAATGATCAGGTTCCGTATGATCGAGAATTATATATTCGATTTCCGCAGGGTTTGTGACCTCTCTTAGTTTCCTGATATATGTCTCACTGAATTTTTCCTTAGCTACTTCTACGAGTGTCTTTTTTTCTGCATTTATAAAATATGAATTATAGGTAGTCCCGTATGTTGTATGCATAACGATATCAAAAGTCCTTATATCATAATCGAGTATGCCTATCCATTTAACGTCAGCTGTGATGTTCATTTTCCAGAGTATTTTCAGATTTTGGCTATTATACTCTTATTTGCTTTTACCTGCTGAAGGATTGGTATTTCTACTTCGGTGCCCAGAGGCAGAAAAATATCAACCCTCGATCCGAACTTTATAAACCCAAGTTCATCACCCTGCAATACTTTCACATTTTCTTTTGAATAGGTTACAATACGGCGGGCAACAGCACCGGCAATCTGTCGTACCATAACTTCAGTACCATCGTCAGTTTTTATTACAATTGTGCTTCGTTCATTTAGTTCCGATGATTTAGGATGCCATGCCACCATATTCTGGCCCGAATGATGACAGACGTACTTTATTTCACCTGATACTGGATAACGGTTACTGTGCATATTAAAAGGCGACATGAAAATTGAAACCTGTAGTCTCATATCTTTAAAATACTCATTCTCCATGGTCTCTTCTATAACAACAACTTTTCCATCTGCCGGGGCATATATAAGTCCGGGATCAGATTCAAAAGCTCTTATAGGTAACCTGAAGAAAAATAGCAGAAAAATATAGAGTAAGAACGAGCAAACCAGAAATCCCCATTTCAAAAGGCTAAGGTGCGGCCAGGTAAAATCTACTATCAGATTCAAAACCAGCAGTGTTATCAGACCATAGCCTAAAATCTTGTATCCTTCTTTGTGAATATGGATTCTCATCTGTTTTAAAATTTGCACAAAACTAATCAAGTACTGCCAATCATCCAAACAGGGAGATGAAAAGATATACAAGCGGGAAAGATATTATTGCACTATCGAACCTGTCGAGAAACCCTCCATGACCAGGCATAATTGATCCTGAGTCCTTTACGCCCATACTTCTTTTGAGCATCGACTCAACCAGGTCGCCATATGTGCCTGCAACTGATATAATAAGCGAGATGATGACCCAGTGAATACCATCTACCACACCTAACCATTCCGAAAGGAACCATGCTACCAGCGCAGCAATAATCATCCCTCCAAAGAATCCTTCCCATGTTTTTTTTGGCGAGATCCTTTCAAAAAGCTTATGCCGGCCAATCGACATACCGGAGAGATAGGCGCCGGTGTCATTTGACCAGATCAGAAGGAAAAATCCAATTACTATGCCGGGTGAGAATATTATGCCGGGATGAGCGTTGAGTGAATTGAGTCCGGTCCTCCCGAAGGCCGAGAATGGGAACATTGAAAAAGGCACTGCAGTATACAGAATCGAGAAAAAGGTATGTGCAAGGGAATCAAATGGTCTTTCCTGACGTCTGTATAGCTCTATGACCATAATTATCAGCATCATCGGTATAAGAACGAGTAATGCGTTAATAGGAATGGTTCCTGAAGCTATCAGTGTTGATAACACATATGAACTGATTCCTGTAAATATACCCGGCCACATCTGTGGCTTAACGCCGGCATTACGGATCATCAGGTAATATTCATACTGTGTTCCGATAAGTAAAACAAGACCGGTTATAAAAAATGATACCGGATGAAGCCAGAACCCTCCCAAAACGAAGATTACGATCCAAGCCCCGGTTAAGGTACGTCTGAAAAAAGTATTCAAAACTTCTGTTTATTATTTCGTAGAGTGCCCCCTATTTCTCCTTTTCTTTCTCTTTTTTTGTTTTCTTTTTCACTGCTGTAACCTGCGGTTCATCTTCTCCATTATCCTTTTTTGAAACTTTTCCTTTGCTGGCTTTTTTATCTTTTACAACCGGTATGTTTACCACTTTATTAGTTTGCATAAGAGCAGCTTTTGCTTCAGCTTCTCTCTCTTCTTTGAGAATTTCATATCTCCGCTTACCAAATATTCTTTCAAGATCTTCACTGAAGATAACTTCCTTTTCAAGAAGAAGCTCAGCCAGCTCTGTGAGACCTTTCATATTATTTTTCAGGACTTCCTTAGCTCTTAAATATGAGTCTGCAATAATCAGGTTTACCTCCTGATCAATCAGTTCAGAAGTTTTTTCACTGTAAGGTTTTGTAAATCCAAAGTCTGACTGGCCTGAAGAATCATAAAAGCTTATGTTTCCTACTTTATCGCTCATTCCAAAGAATGAAACCATTGCGTACGCCTGCTTTGTGATTTTTTCCAGATCACTGAGAGCTCCTGTAGAGATCCTTCCAAATATCAGTTCTTCAGATGCTCTGCCTCCGAGTGCGTATGCCATTTCATCGAGTAGCTGCTCACGAGTAGTAAGCTGACGTTCTTCAGGAAGATACCATGCGGCACCGAGAGCCCGGCCGCGAGGGATAATTGTGACCTTCAGCAACGGGCTGGCGTGTTCAAGTAACCAGCTTACCGTGGCGTGTCCGGCTTCATGATATGCTATAGTCTTCTTCTCCTGAGGTGAAATGATCTTCGTTTTCCGCTCAAGCCCGCCTACGATTCTGTCGACAGCATCCAGGAAATCCTGACGTTCCACAACATTTTTATTTTTTCTGGCGGCGATAAGAGCGGCCTCATTACACACATTAGCGATATCAGCACCTGAGAAGCCCGGTGTCTGTTTTGCCATAAAGGCAACATCGAAATTTTTTTCAAGTTTGATCGGACGAAGGTGAACTTTGAATATCGCTTCTCTTTCCACTATATCGGGAAGCTCAACGTGTATCTGGCGGTCAAAACGACCTGCACGCATAAGCGCCCTGTCGAGAATGTCAGCCCTGTTGGTTGCAGCCAGTATGATTACTCCCATGTTGGTTCCGAATCCGTCCATCTCGGTAAGCAGCTGATTAAGTGTATTCTCTCTTTCATCATTTGAACCGAAATTTGCATTACGGCCCCTTGCCCTTCCAACGGCATCAATTTCATCGATGAATACAATGCAGGGAGCTTTTTCTTTTGCCTGTTTAAACAGGTCTCTTACCCTTGATGCTCCTACTCCTACAAACATTTCAACAAAATCAGATCCGGAGATAGAAAAGAAAGGCACGTTTGCTTCACCGGCTACAGCTTTTGCAAGCATAGTCTTTCCTGTACCGGGAGGACCTATCAGAAGTGCACCCTTTGGAATCTTACCTCCAAGACTTGTATATTTCTTCGGATTCTTGAGAAAATCAACAATCTCCATAACTTCTGTCTTGGCTTCCTCAAGACCCGCAACATCATTGAAGGTTAACTTCACGTTGGTGTCCTTATCAAAGATCTGTGCGCGTGACTTGCCTACACTGAATATACCACCTGCTCCACCTGCACCGCCGCCCGACATCCTTTTCATCATAAATAACCAGAAAGCTATAAGCAAAACGGGCAACAATAGCCATGAAAGGATATCTCCTACCCAGTTCTTCCTTGTCTGGTAATCGGGATATATTAGTTCTTTATCGGTATAACCTGCAGTTTTCTGAGCATCAAGAATGAATGGCTCAAAATTACTTATATCGCCAATAGTATATGTATAGGTTGGCTTTGGAACGGAAAATCCAAATCCCGACCCGGGTTTTGGGAGCTTGGGATATCTGCCCGATTCAATTGCCTCTTTTTTAAGGTATATCTCAGCCTGATCCTTGTTAACCACAATAATTTTTTCAATATCGTGATTAGTTATCATTCCTTTGATTTCACTTGTAGTGGTTTGCTGCACAGCCTTTCCGCTATTTAATAATGAAAATAGTAACAACGATACTGCAAGCACTGCAAAAATCCAGTTGGTGTTAAAACGTGGTTTTAAGTTCTTCTCAGGTTTTTTATCCGGAACCTGATTATTATTTGTATTTTCTGCCATAAAATTTAGACTTACTATAATTTATCTTCCAAGAGTTCAATCGTTGCATCAGCCCAAAGTGATTCAAGACTGTAAAAATTCCTGTATTCCTCAAGAAATACATGAACTATAATATTACCATAATCCAGAAGCACCCAGAAACAATTATCGAGCCCTTCAATATGTAATGGTTTTTCTGATGTTTCTTTTCTTACTGTATCATCAACAGAATCACAAATGGCACTTACCTGCGTTCCTGATGCTGCGTGACATACTATAAAATAATCCGCAATCCTGCTGTCAAGCTTTCTTAAATCAATTTTCAGAACATTTTGACCTTTTTTCTCAAATATACCTTTTATCACACTGCCCAAAAGGACCTCAACTCCGTCAGATTTTTTCTTCATCAATATTTATCAGTTTGATATTAAGTCGCAAAAGTACCACTTTAATCTGTATTTTTGTTACTGCTATTGCTCTTTTGCAATTTCAATGCCAATCTTGGCCTTATTCAAAAAACAGACTACTTAAATAATTTGTTTAAAATTAAATAACTGTCAGCCATGAGTATAGGTTCAAAAATATTATTTTTTGAAAACCTGCCATCCACAAACTCATATGCGATTGGTCTTCTGAAAGAGCGAATGTTGCCTGAGGGTACAATTGTTCACACAAATTTTCAGACAGAAGGGAGAGGATATTCTGAAAATAAATGGGAAAGCGAAGATAGTAAAAACCTGTTACTCAGCATTGTGCTCTATCCATCATTTATTAAGCCTGAGGAACAGTTCTCGATATCCATGGCGATATCCCTGGGTATATGCGAGTTTCTCGATCATCATACTCGTGCCTGCACAATAAAATGGCCAAATGACATTTATGTAATGAATGACAAAATAGCAGGTATATTGATTGAAAGCACTATTGCTGGCGAGAAGATGGAATATTCAATTGTGGGAATAGGGCTTAATATTAACCAGACAGGATTTTCACCAGGGATCCCAAATCCAACATCTCTGCGTATAATAACCGGAGTGGATTATGATACCGTGGTATGTTTGAAAAATCTATCCGCAGCCATTGACAGAAGATATAAGCAATTAATTACAGGTGAAAAGGACAGTATTAAATGTGATTATGTCTCCAGACTCTTTCGCATAAATGAATGGTCGAAGTTCAAAGATGAAAAAGAACATTTTAACGGAAGGATTCTGACAGTTAATGATGAAGGCAAATTGATTATTGAAGCTACGGGCGGTAAAAAGAGAGAGTATTCCTTTAAGGAAGTAGAGTTTATTATTTAGCTTCTTTCCACCCTGTGAATTTTTCCATCTCTGTCACAAGCATCTCGAGGAATTGATTAATTGGTTTTATTGCAACCATTTTCATCATTGGATTAAGATCCGCAGTCAGAATAACATTAAATCCGGTCAAATCATTTATATTCTCGTAGATATTAAGTGTAAGGATAAAATCCTCCTTCTTCAACGCATCACCTTCATATACTACTTTTGTAAATTCTGATTTTTCTGAAAGTCTTACAGCTACAGTCCCAACCATTGGAACAGAAAAGCTGCATGATTCCTTTTCGGCTTTCCAGCTATTTATTTTGTCTTCCGGAACAAATTGCCCGAAATTCCTTGCATCTGTTACAAAATCAAAAATTTCTCTCGAACTGCATGATACTTTCCCGTACCTGCTCTCAAAAATTGATGAATTTCCCATTCTTATTTTGTTGTTGGAATAAGGCCTACCCAGTTTGCAGGATCCAGTCTCCAGTTTTTTAATGTCTCAATTTCAGTCTGTCCTATATATCCGGTACGTAATGCGGTCTCAATTAAAACAGAATAATTGCTGAGTGTATTAAGATTGCAGTTTTCTGCAATAAAAGCATCTTTGGCCTTTTTGAATTCATATGTAAATATTGCAACCATTCCAAGAACTTCACATCCTGCATTTCTTAGTGCGGTCACAGCATTCAGGCTGCTGCCACCTGTTGAAATCAGATCCTCAATAACTACGATCCGTTGTCCATGGTCGTAGTAACCCTCGATCTGGTTACCTAAACCATGTTCTTTGGCGCCTGATCTCACGTAAATGAATGGCAGTCCGAGCTTGTCTGCTGCAAGCACTCCATGCGCAATGGCGCCTGTTGCTACGCCAGCTATCATTTCAGCATCTGGGTAAAGATCGCGGATCATAGCAGTAAATGAGTCACTTATAAATGTTCTTACGTTTGGAAACGATAGGGTTTTCCGGTTATCGCAATATATTGGTGATTTCCATCCTGAAGTCCATGTAAATGGATTTGACGGTTGCAATTTAATTGCTTTAATTTGTAGTAGATATTCAGCTGTTTTATTTTCAAAATTCACCATAGGAGTCATGTATAAAGTTCATTTCGAGAACAGATTTATATTGCTAAGCTCTGAGCCTGACAGGTTACAAAAATACGGCTTATTCTATAAATTCCATGACACTAAAGAACTTTATAAGATAATTGCTGATTTCCAGGCAGATAAAAGCATGCAGGCAATAAATGTGTATGGTCCCGACACAAAACACATATGGAAGATCTTCCGGATTTATTTCACCGAAGTAGGAGCTGCAGGTGGTTTGGTGAAGCACACTTCTGGCAGGTATCTTTTTATTGAAAAGAAAGGCAGGCTCGACCTGCCAAAAGGACATATTGAAAAGGGAGAAGAACCCGAAGTATGTGCGCTAAGGGAGGTAGGTGAAGAATGCGGCATTAAAGGACACGTTATAGTAAAACCTATCAATGAGAGTTATCATACTTACAGCTGGGAAGGAATCTCCTATTTAAAAAAAACAAGTTGGTTTCTAATGAGTTATGATGGTCAGATGATCATTGAGCCACAGATCTCAGAAGGCATTACCAGGGTTGAGTGGCTCTTTCCCGATGAACTGAATGTGATCAAGAGCAGTGCATGGTTATCACTTATGGATCTTATTAACAGCTCAATTCTCAGGTGAAAAAGCTTCCTGAGCTTCTATTCCTTTAAATTCATTGAGATTTATTGCTGCAGGCACAAACTTTGATGCATCTCCTCCGCTCTTTATTATATCCCTTACAATTGTTGAGTTAATAAACGAGTGTTCCGGTGCAGTCAGAAGAAATACTGATTCAATTCCCGGAGCCAGTGACTTATTAACCTGACCTATAGCTCTTTCAAATTCGAAATCCGCAGCAGTCCTCAATCCGCGCACAAGGAATCCCGCTCCCTTTTTGTTACAATACTCCACTGTAAGTCCCTCATAATGGTCTACCTTCACTCTAGGCTCATTTTTAAAGGCTCTTGAAATCATTTCTTTTCTTGTCTCGAGGGAATAAAAATTCTTCTTAAGAACATTTGCACCCACTGCAATTATGATTTCATCAAAAAGGCTCAAAGCCCTCCTTATTATCGCTTCATGTCCTATTGTAAAAGGATCGAATGATCCGGGGAATACAGCTATTTTCTTCATTCAAATGTTATTTTTTTAGGATTCTTTACCTTTTGTTTTAGCAAAGCCAGTTCCAGTACATTCATGATAGACTTAACATATTGAAATTTTAAACCGCGGATATAAAGTTCATTAATATCTTCAACATCTTTCCTGTTTTCTTCCGAAACAATAATTTCCTTTATGCTTGCTCTCTTTGCAGCAAGGATCTTTTCCTTAATACCTCCAACAGGCAGCACTTTCCCCCTAAGGGTTATCTCACCGGTCATGGCAAGGTATTTTTTCACCTTTCTCTGGGTAAATGCTGAAGCAATAGAGGTAGCCATTGTGATACCTGCCGATGGACCGTCTTTGGGGATTGCTCCTTCGGGAACATGAATATGTATGTTCCACTTGTCGGAAAAATTATCAGGAAGCTCAAGAAGCTCAGCATTCGATTTAAGATATTCCAGTGCAATTACAGCTGATTCCTTCATTACTTCTCCAAGATTTCCGGTAAGTGTGAGTTTACCGGTGCCCTTGCTCAGACTGGTTTCTACGAATAATATTTCCCCTCCGGCAGCTGTCCATGCCAGACCTGTAACAACTCCGGCCTGGTCATTGCCCGAATAAAGATCGCGTGAATATTTTGTAGGACCGAGTATTGTGCCAAGCATTTTTGAAGTGAGAACGGTATCATATTTAATATCGGAAGCAATATTTTTTGCTGTCACCCTCACAATCTTTGCAAGTCGTTTATCAAGCTCCCTTACGCCTGATTCCCTGGTGTACTTTTCAATCAGGGTTTCCATCACTTTACTGTCGATGGTAATCTGTTCTGGCTTCACCCCGTGATTTTCAAGCTGTTTTGGAAATAGATGACGTTTTGCAATTTCCTGTTTTTCCTCTACCAGATAGCCGGTAATCTCAATAAGTTCCATTCTGTCTCTCAGAGCCGGATTTATTGTGGCCAGGTTATTAGCTGTTGCTATGAAGAGTACTTTTGACAGATCATACTCCATTTCGAGAAAATTATCAAAAAAAGTACTGTTCTGCTCAGGATCGAGCACCTCGAGAAGAGCTGAGGAAGGATCACCACGAAAATCCTGACCCACTTTATCTATTTCATCGAGAATAAAAACCGGGTTTGACGATCCTGCTCTTTTCAGATTCTGGATGATCCTGCCGGGCATAGCACCAATATAGGTTTTTCTGTGTCCTCTTATCTCTGCCTCATCGTGCAGTCCGCCTAATGACATTCTGACATACTTCCTGTCAAGCGCCTTTGCCACTGAACGGCCCAGAGAGGTTTTTCCAACTCCGGGAGGTCCATACAGACATAGGATAGGTGATTTCATATCGCCTTTAAGTTTCAGAACTGCCAGATGCTCAAGAATTCGTTCCTTAACTTCCTCGAGTCCGAAGTGATCAGCATCAAGAACACTCCTGGCATTTTTAAGATCAAGATTATCAATTGTATAAAAGTTCCATGGAAGATCCAACAGAGTCTGAATATAATTCACCTGTACTGAATATTCAGCAGCAGCCGGATTAAGCCGATGCAACTTATCGAGTTCCTTATCAAAGACCTTTTTAACTTCAGCACTCCACTTTTTAAATTCCCCCTTTTTGATATATTCCTCAATTTCCTTCTCAACGGGATTACCCCCCAGCTCATTCTGAATGGTCTTCATCTGCTGATGAAGAAGGAATTCTCTTTGTTGCTGATCAAGATCGCTTTTGACTTTCGACTGCAATTCGTTCTTAAGCTCCAGTACCTGTATCTCCTGAACAAGGAATTCGAGCAGCATAAAACCCCGGTCGCGTAGAATATTTATATCAAGTAGCTTTTGTTTATCCTGAACTTTAATATCAGTATTCGAGCATATAAAATTTATAAGATATGTATTATTCTCTATGTTCTTAATAGCGAAGGTTGCTTCAGGACTGATATTAGGGTTTATCTTTATTATCTTAAGCGACAAATCTTTAAGTGATCCCACAATTGCCTCGAAATCTTTACTCAAAGCATCAGGTTTCAGTTCAGGTATTGACTTCACTTTTGCAACAAAATAAGGATCTTCAGAAACAAGTTCCTGAAGAATCATCCTTTTACGTCCCTGGATAATAGCTGTTGTTGATCCGTCGGGCATCTCAAGAAGCTTGACTATTTGACCAATAGTACCTATGGCATGCAGGTCAGAAAACTCCGGGTTCTCAACCTCAGGATCTTTCTGTGCTACGGTTCCGACAATTTTATTTGCACGATATGCGTCCTTTATCAGCTGTATTGATTTTGGGCGACCGATAGAAATAGGAAGAACAACTCCGGGAAATAATACTGTATTCCGCAGGGAAAGTATAGGGATCGCTTCCGGTACATCAACATCTTCAAGCTCACCATCATCACCATCGGCGATGATTGGAACTATATCTCCCTCTCCGTCAAGAATATCGGGAAGTAATATCTCGTTGACAGGTTTCCTGAATTTCTTTTCCATCTTATCCTGAACTCCTAAAATATGCTTAGATTGATATTTTTACCCTTTTAACAATTTCACTCTCATCTTAGAAGGGGGTAATTATCCTTCTGGTTTGTTTCTCAACCTCTGTCTTTAATTGAATTGCCAAAATTACAACTTTTTTGCACAAGTTGTGAGATTGAATATTGCAATGATTATGCCACAACAGTTAAATGCAAAGAAGGCCGTCCTTCTGAGACAGCCTTCTTTGTAATTCTTTTAAAAGGGAATTATTTCTTCTTCCCCATATGATCTTTGTAACGGGTATTGAATTTATCAACTCTACCTGCTGTGTCAACAAGTTTCATTTTCCCGGTATAAAATGGATGAGATGTGTTTGAGATCTCAAGCTTGATAAGAGGATATTCATTCCCATCTTCCCATTTAAAGTTCTCTTTTGAGGGTGCAGTGGATTTGCTCAAAAAAGATGTTCCGTTTGACATATCCTGAAAAACTACAAATCTGTAGTTACTTGGATGAATACCGTTTTTCATTGCTCAATATTTTTTATTCTGATTAATTCTGCCAAATTCCCTGTTATTAGGGCTTGCAAAATTAATTAACATTCTCTAAAATGCAAAAGTAATTTACAAATTATTAATACTAACATGCATTTTGCTTGTTATGTATCTGTTTAACAGATAGTTCATCTTTACATCTCATGAATGTAAGTGCCTGATTCATTTTTTTGCGACTCAAGCCCTCACACCTCACACCTTCTTAATGGATGTCGATTATCCTGTGGTCGATCAACACAAAAAGAATGCCTATCAGAAATGAATACAAAAGGTATACTCTGACCGGTATGTATTCAGCAGGTTTTATATTCATTTTGAACCATACATAAAGGACCATGAATAAATTACCAACTATATAGGCTATTAATGTTGAGAGTGCTATACCTGAGAGTTTGTAACCCCATTGTATCATAAGCAGACTCAACGGGATATTGACAGTAATTTCAATAATGGCGGCAATCAGCATGATATGAGTTTTTTTTCTGCCTACAATGATTGTCTGCGGAAATACCAGCCGGGGAATTATTAAAAGAGAGTAAATAAGAAAAACGCCGGTGCTCTTATGGAATTCAGGTCTGAACATAACAGGGTATAGCCAGCGCGATATAAGCATCATAAACATTGTTGTTGGGAAAAGAATATGCATCAGGTGCTTTGACTTGACTCTAAGTATTTCAAGAGACTGCTTCATTTTCTCACGGGTAGAAAATTCCGACAACATAGCGCTGCTCAGACCATTTGCAAGCATTAATACAAGAGGAAATTCCTTAGCGCCATAACGGAACCACGCAAACATGGCAGGATCCTTATAAACTGCAGAAACAATAATCCCATCGGTATATTGAGCCGAGCCGCTTATAAGTGTTGTAATTATCAATGGAGCACCGACATAGAGATGCTCTTTAATAAATCCCCAGGAGACTTTAATGAGAGTGTATCGCCTTAAAAGAATTATCAGCCATATCCATCTGAAAAATGTTATCAGCAGCAAACCGTAGATCGACCACACAATGTCTTTCCCGAATAATAACGGTACGATTATAAAAATCAATTGTGCGGAGAATGTGTAAACACCATATTGAAAAATACGGTAAGCCCTGTTATTAAGAAGGTAGATATATTCGATCAGCTGTACAGGACTATTAAACAGAATATAAAATAATAGAAGATTAATAAATGGCACATTTCCTCTGTTATGAAAAACCGAAAAATATCCCTTAAATGAGTGTCCGAGAACAAATAAAAGCAGACTGAAAAAGCATAATAATAGGAAGGCATTGAATAATTCAGGAGATTTATTCACGCCCGAATCGCCAATTTTTCTGAAAGTTTTATTTCTATGGTAAAGCGGAAGCAGCGACTGTATTATTCCTGTTACCCAGAAAAATGTCAGAAAGCTGCTTATAAACATAAACATTTCCCACTGACCTATATCTTCGTTGGAAAGTCTGCTCTTGGTAAGTACTATACTGACTACCAAGAAGATAACCGGCTTCATCAACTGATAGAGCTGAAGACCGGAAATATTATCGATGAATTTTAATTTCTTCAAATGAAATATAAACTTTAACAAATATTCCCTGATAACATCATTATTACCGGGAAATTGCGTTCAGGAGTTCATTTAATTTTGAACCAATCAAAGATAGCAATTGACTTCGCGATGAGAAAAAAAAAATAAAATTTTGTGAAATAGAAATTTTGGCCTTATTTTGCAATCCGAAACGGTGGATGTAGTTCAGCCGGTTAGAACGTCGGATTGTGGTTCCGAAGGTCGTGGGTTCGAGTCCCATCTTCCACCCCACCAAGAACAAAAAAAAGGCAAGTATCTTCATCAGATATTTGCCTTTTATCGTTTGTCGTTTGTCGTTTGTCCTGACCCTGCACCCAGCACCTATTTCTTCACTGGCTTATACTTCGAGTAAGCTACAAGCGACACCGCCGTAAGCACAATAACTGCAACATAAACAAATGCCGGTATAGGTACAGCTTCTCCTGCTGCGTATGAATGCATTCCTGATAAATAATAATTCACACCAAAATAAGTCATGAGCACCGATGAAAAAGCAAAAAGCGAAATAAGGTTAAACGTAAATATATCTTTCATCCCCGGGATACGCCTGCTGTGAATAACAATACTATATACTATAATTGTAATCAGCGACCATGTTTCTTTCGGATCCCATCCCCAGTATCTTCCCCACGACTCATTCGCCCATACAGCACCGAGGAAGGTGCCGATTGTAAGAAAATATAAACCTAATGTAAGTGTTTTGAAATTTATAACTGTAAGTTCATCAATTGTATCTGAAATCCTTTCGCGGTTTTTATCGTTTGAAAGCGATAGAAGGATAAGCACGATGAGCCCGAGAATCGCCCCAAGACCAAGGAACCCATAACTACCTGTAATAACCGACACGTGAAGTGTGAGCCAGTAAGATTTTAGTACGGGGACAAGATTCGTGATCTCAGGATCCATAAAGCTGAGATGAGCCACCATTAATGTCATTGAAGCAAGAACGGCAGTTGCAGAAAGGGCAAAGGTCGATCTTCTGCTGAATATAAATCCCGCAAGAAGAGTTGCCCACGATATAAATATCATTGATTCATATCCATTGCTCATCGGAGCATGACCGGCAATATACCATCTGAGACCCAATCCGAAGGTATGAGCTACAAAACCTGCAAATAAGAGCCAGGTAAACACTCTTACAAGCATAGAAGTTGTTTTCCTGCCACGGATAACAATCGCAATAAGTCCAATCAGCATAATCAGACCGACAGTTGCATAGAAGGGGAATAGTTTTTCGAAAATGCCCAGTTTATAGTATAATAATTCAGCATTGGTTTTTGAATCTGATGGAAGGGTGTATTTGGAGAATTTTTTCTGATAACTGCTAATTGATTCGGTAACCTGTCGGACAGCTGCTATATTGTTTGTCTGCAACGCATCGGACATCTGCGATATGATACTTGTGAAATAGAGGGAATCCTCTTTGCCTGCTGATTTTTGGAGTGCCTCCTGTGGTGAGACCCAACTGTGCGTACTGTCATTTAAAGGAAACAGCTTCATAAAATCTCCCTTGTAAATCATATAGATGATATTTACACGCTCGTCGATTTTCATCATTTCCTTATCAGTCTTCGTTCTTTCTGATGGTGCCTTTGCATAAGCTGCATTAACCTCATCGGCAATCTTATATGATCCACTGCCGTCTGTCCCCAAACTAACCAGGTCGGTAAAAGCAGCATATTTCCCGCTTATGCCCAGTTTTTTCTGCACATCAGCATCTGAGATCCTAATCATCGGGAAATCTTTCCAGTTTGAAAAATCGAAATATAAACCAACAAATACTTGCATTGAAGACATGCCTTCAAACTCATTTTTCCTGGTTACTTTCCTTAATATATCATTGCTAAGAGTGAATAGTGGTTTTGTCCTTCCTTTCTGATCCTGAACCAGAACTTTTCCAAATTCTGTGGAAGCCGCTTTTTCCGGAACCAGTTTCTGCGCGTTTGCGTTTGTAGTTCCTGATAAAAACAGAACAATAATTATTGCAGGTACAGATTTCCTGATCAGTGAAGACCAGTGGCCCGGACTTACATTCCTGAACACAGTATTTTTACTTATAAGGGCCAGAATGATGAAAAAGAAGAGCAAGCCGTATCCTGTATATGTTACAAGCATTCCTGCCATATCGTGATTTACAGAAAGTATTGTACCTTTTTCGTCACGGTCATAAGAAGATTGGTAAAACCTGTATCCTTTATATTTCAGGATATTATTCATGAAAATCATAAACGGCTTTTCCACATTATTTGTCTTATCGAGTATAACCACATCACTTTTATACCCCGAAGGACTTGTAGAGCCGGGATATCTCTCAAGAATAAAATCATTTAATTTCACAATAAAGGGAAGAGTTATTTCTTTCGCACCATAATTCAGGTCTACTGTGTTACCATCTAGTTCAAAACTTGCAGAAGCAGATTCTGTTCCTTCCCTGTCCCACATATAGACTGAAGATGATTTTTTTCCGCTTATGAGGTGAAAAATAAATGCATTAAGACCGGTAGTCTGTTCTTCAGGTTTAACAGGAACGGCTCTCAATACACCTGCCAGAGACATTTGTTGTGGTACTATTTTAATATCATCAAGTGTTAATATCTGCATTGTTTTCAATTCAAAACGCTTTCCTTTTTTTGTTGCTGTTTCTGCGTGTGTCATCATGCTTGTAGCACCTAGCTCACGTTCAGATTGTATAAAGAATTTTCCCGAATCTATTGTTATGTTAACATCAGCGTGTTGTTTTGAGTTAAATCCGATTGTAAGACCGTTTGAAGTTCTCAATTCTCCACTTTTCAGATTAAGAGTCTCCCTGTCCATCATGTTTTTTGTCACAAGTATTGAGACTAACGGTTCTCCATCCTGAGTGTCGGTTATAACCTCTGCAGCATTCTGTATTATCCTTGCCAGTATTAGTTCAAAATCTCTTCCGTTCACTTTAAATGTTTTTTTAAAGTTATCTGATGAAGATGAAGTCAAAGAGTACTTTTGAGAACTACTTGTTATAAGATGACCGCTTGAATCTTTTACAGAATAGCCAAGGTATTTTTCATTTGAAAAGCACGATTGCTGTTCCTGACCCTCACGTATATGTATTGAACCTTCCCAGCCAAAATACCGCGTTATACCGGCTCCGAGAAGCATAAGAATAAATGAAAGATGAAAGAGGGCGACCGGAAGCTTATCCTTCCTCAGGAGTTTTTGTACAATCACCTGACCGATAAGATTAATTGCCAGTAGCAACAGTATCAGTTCAAACCAGACACTGTTATATACCATATTATAAGCAGAAGATGAGCCCAGATCATTCTCGATAAATGTAGCAACAGCCATGGCTATCGCGAATAGTAAAAAAAGTATTCCCATGAAAGCAGGGGACCATAGAAATTTCAAACGCCTCATAATATTAATAATTTAAGTATTAATTAAAACAGAAATTGATACTTGTACCTCAACTTGCAATCCACGGGTAATATATTCGGATCAGATTACCGTCTTTCCTCACCCTTTTATCGAAATTTGTTTAAGTTTCTCTTTGTCAAGTATTTTTATTTTTGAAGAATCGGAATATATAACATTAGATTCTTCAAAGTCCTTCAATATCCTAACAACACATTCCTTTGCCATATTAGTCATTTCACCAAGTTCCTGTCGTGAAAGGACCATTTCATATTCATCAGATTTGAATATGTTATTTGAAAAATATAAAAGTGCGTCGGCAAGCCTGCCGGGCATTTTCTTTTGTGACAGATTTACCATACGGTTAAGTGAAGACAGCGATTTTGCGCTAATATCCTGAAGAAGGCTTTCAGCGAATGCCCCGTTTGTTTTCACTATCTCTTTAAAAATATTAAAGCTTATGAAACAAGCCTGTACGGTCGAAATTGCCGCCACAGTGTAAGAATGACGCTGATCCACATAAGCTCCGGGTCCTAATATAAGCCTGCCGGGTAAGGCGATGCTTAGAATAAGATTTTTGCCCGAATGACCTTCAATATAAGTTTTTGCCATTCCTGTCGCAATAAACAAAGCGTTTGAGGCTGGAGAACCCTGCTTAATAATTATCTCACCGGGTTTAAAAGTAGCCTCATACCTGTTCATATTTACAAGATTTATTTCCTCTTGTGTGAGGTGTTCAAAATTTTTCCATCGATGTGTACAAGTCTCACAACTGCTTATTAGATTGACTAGTGCCATTTTTGGGATTATTAAAAGGTTTCAAAAATAGATTAATAAAAACTCTGTTTTACAAAAATAACAAATATCATCCTATTAATTGACATATATCAACAGACATTAATATAACTATCAATTATAAAAATCGCAAATAGCATACGAACTGTTAATTGGTTAACAAGACATTGTCTAAATTGCAGTACTAAAAATTAACCTCTTAAGTTACATGAAAAACCTTATAAAAATAATCTCAGTATTATTTCTCTCTTCCTTTCTTTTTGCTTCATGTGAAGGGCCTGCAGGTCCTACAGGAAAAGATGCAAATGAAAGCTGCAAAGAATGTCACAACCCTACGGTAGTTGATCAAAAAGTTGTTGAATTTGGTTTCTCCAAGCATAAATACGGAGAGGCAGCTTTTGAGGAAGCAGGAAATACAGCATGTTCGCCATGTCATGAGTCGGAAGCCTTCAAGTATGTCAGCAAAAACAATATCCCTTCAACTTTTACTCTTGTTAACGGGAAATATGTGAACGATTATGCTGCAACAACCTCTATTGCTTATGGTGAGTTAAGTTGTTCCACCTGTCATAGTAATATACACACCGCTTATACGAGTGAGGACTTTTTCCCATTGACAACTACTGCACCTGTATCGATGACAATGTGGAAAGGTACAAAAACAATAAACCTTTCACAGGATGACAGCAAGAGTAATCTTTGTGTAAAATGTCATCAGCCACGTCCTCTTACCACCAGTTCATCACTTTCAAACGGTGATGTAGTTGATTATGTCGGATTAGCAGCAAACCCTGCAACAGTTTTCTATGATAACGTTGTAGGAAATGCGGCTCCTAATAAGGTAATTCCTTCTTACAGAATGCACGTGCATTATGGCACTGTAGGTGCAATATATGCAGGTCAGGGCGGTGTTGAGTTCACAGGAACACAAACCTATGCCAATTCAGCCCATACTACCCTTGCATCCTGCCAGGATTGTCATATGGCTCCTATCACCGGAAGAGCTGGCGGACATACATTCGTTGCAAAGGGTAATTTCAATGGATGTAATGTAACCGGTTGCCACACAGGCCTTACAGCATCTTCAACTACATTCTGGAAAACTACCAGGAATGAGATACAGACTTTACTGAATAGCCTTGCAACCAAAATCAATGCTGTCGGAGGCTTAACTCCTATACTTCATAGTGATGCAACCGAAGCTAATCTATGGGCTGCCCTTACTACAGGAAAATTTGATGGCTACCTTAATGTCTATGATCCTTCTACTAACCCGTTAGGCGCATGGAGAAACCCTGCACCGTCAAACGCATGGACTGCTGATCAGAAAGCAACAAATACTTCTCTGCCTGTATTCCCCAGCTTGAAAAATGTAACCGTGGGAGCAATGATAAACTTCCAGATGTGCTTAAGAGATTATAGCCTGGGTGTTCACAACTACAAATACACTAAAGCATTGCTTCAAAACTCAATTGAGGCATTAACCGCCGCCGGATACTAACCGATGATGATTATAGAGAAAAAAGCTGTCGCGCGACAGCTTTTTTTATTCCACCCCTAAATCCCATAGCCGTCAAGCTAAGAGCGGTATCTATCAGATAATCAATATATGAGTAAGGATAAATTTCCCCTTCTTTTTTCAACTACCTTTTATACACATCTTATTGAGCGGGAATTTTCTTTAGCCTTACTAACTCACCCCCATCCCCATAGCCTTCAACTTAAGATGTAAAGTACAGAATTACAATCGGTTACATTTCCCCTCCTTTGAAAGGAGGGGAAATGTATATGTTTGAATATCAATTTAATATGATTTTTATTTTTCTTAGGTTGACGGCTATGCCCCCATCCCCTCTCTGCTAGCGCAAAGAGGGGT
>JBBRSO010000055.1:0-19223 GCA_038245405.1 Bacteroidales bacterium | reverse complement strand
CCTCCGGATCACCATGTATTGCTGCAAAAGGCAGTTTTGCCACCTGCATGGTATACACCTTGCCATTCAGAACCTTTGGAGAAGTATAAAAGCTTCCCGCCATCGATAGAACAGCCAGATTCTTGCCATAACCAAGTGATTTGGCAATCATAAGACTGTGGCCACCGGCAGCAATTACCACTACTTTGGCATTTATACTGCCATTATTAGTAATAACCGTGAATTGATCAGTCCCTTTTGATATGCTTTCCAGCTTTGTGTTAAGAAGAATATCGATGTTTGGATTGCTTTTGAGTGAGTTGTCAATGAATGAATGGCAGAGTCTTTTAAAATCGACAGTATAACCATCTTCAGTAACGAGAGCCACTACATCCTCTGACGGATCTCTCCCTTCCATCACTCTTGGTTCAATATTCCTGATTTCGTCTCTTCCAATCATCCTGAGTTTTGGGAATAACAAACTGAAATCAGGAAACCGCTTTTTAAGCTCTTCCACCTGGTTCTTTCCTACAGCAAGGACCATCTTTGAGTACTTGCTGAATATTTTCTTATCTGGCGGAAGATCATTGTGGTCTTCAAGATAATTCATTACCATATCGGCCATCTGCTTAACGCTTCTGGCTTTATCGATAGAGTAGTTTGTTTCGATATCTCCAAAATGAAGCGTCTGACTGTTATTGTAGGGTGCAGAGTTTACCAGCCCAAAATCAGAATATTTTTCAATCAGACCTACATTTCTGATATTGCTATATTTACTCAAAGTGTAGAGTAATGCCGTTCCTACAACCCCACCACCTACAATAAGTACATCGTACCCTGGAATTGTTTCACTCATCTTTCTATTTTCTCACATTTAAGGGAATATATTCATGTTTGCCGTAAACGTTTTTAAATGCAGGTCTAATGATCCTTTTTGCCGAGAAAGTGAGTTCCTCAATTCGGTGGGTGCACCACCCCGAAACGCGTGCTATTGCAAAAAGAGGAGTGTAGAGCTCTTTTGATATTTCAAGACATGCGTATACAAATCCTGAATAAAAATCAACATTTATACATACAACTTTTGTTGATTTTTCGCCTTTGAATACTCTGAATACCTCTGGCGTTAGTCTTTCAACCATTGAATAAAGCTCAAACTCATCGAGACGTCCTTTTTCAATAGCCAGCTCCCTTGCTTTGGTTTTCAGAATTGCGGCTCTTGGATCAGATATTGTATATACTGCATGTCCCATTCCATAGATCTTACCCGAAAAGTCATTTGCCTTCTTTTTTAGTATCTTGAGAAGATGAGCTTTTACTTCCTCCTCATTGGTCCAGTCTTTAACATGAAGTTTCATGTCTTCCATCATTTCAAGAACTCTTACGTTAGCGCCTCCGTGGAGAGGTCCTTTCAATGATCCGATTGCAGAAGTTATTGACGAATAAATATCTGTTTCTGATGAACTTGTTACCCTCATTGTAAATGTGGAATTATTACCACCACCATGTTCAGCATGGAGAACAAGCATAAGATCGAGGAGGTCTGCTTCAAGCTTTGTATAACCTTTACAGTCTCCTTTTATAAGATACAGGAAGTTCTCTGCAGTCGTTAAATTTGTCTGGGGATGGCGTATTGACAGCGTTTTGCCCTTGAATAAATGCCGCAAGGCCTGGTATGAATATGCAACTATAGTCGGAAACTTGGCAATAATGTTTAATGATTGCTTAATCATGTTGTTGAGGGAGATATCATCAGGGTTCTCATCAAGAGTATATAAACCAAGTACCGATCTTGCCAGGATATTCAGGACGTCCTTACCTTTCATTGACAGTATCATGTCTTTAACAAAGTCATCGGGTAAAGCTCGTAAGGATGCCATATGCTCTGTAAAATCAGCCAGCTCTTTTTCATTTGGCAAATGACCTGTTAACAACAGGAATACAGTTTCATCAAAACCATGGCGATTTTCATTCTGAAAACCTTTTGTTATAGCTTCAATATCTATTCCTCTGTATAGTAATCTTCCGGGTATGGCTACCACCTTGCCATCCTCTTTTTTATATCCTACCACATCTCCGATATTGGTTAATCCTACCAAAACACCTGTTCCATCTTTATTCCTTAGGCCACGCTTCACTTCAAATTGCTCGAACAATTCGTTTTCTATATGACAGGAAGCTCTTACTGACTTTTCCAGGTTTGCAAAATAATTGTTATCGCTCATTAGGGATATTTTTATGATGGTTGAGAAATGATATTCGCTATTATTGCATCTGCAAATTCCGAGGTTTTTAACAATGTAGCGTTTTCCATTAACCTGTGAAAATCGTAGGTAACCTTTTTACTCAGTATTGTTCTTTCCAAGCCCGAATATATGCTTTCCGCTACTCCTGCCCATCCGATATAATCAAACATAAGAGCGCCTGAGAGGATCACAGACCCGGGATTCACTTTGTCCTGATCTGCATATTTAGGAGCTGTTCCATGAGTAGCTTCAAAAATTGCATGTCCGCTTTCGAAATTTATATTTGCGCCCGGTGCTATACCAATGCCTCCAACGATGGCTGCAAGAGCATCTGAAATATAATCACCGTTAAGGTTCAATGTGGCAATAACAGAATACTCGGCAGGACGCGTTAGGATCTGTTGCAAAAATGCGTCAGCTATTACATCCTTAATTATTACTTTTCCTGAAGATTCAGCATTCTTCAACATCTCATCAGCAACTTTTATTCCCTGTTTCTCAGCGATCTGTTTATGCTGCATCCAGGTAAATACATCCTTGCCAAATTCTCTTTCAGCAAGAGCATATCCCCACTTCATAAACGATCCTTCGGTAAACTTCATTATATTCCCCTTGTGGACAAGAGTAACGGAAGGCAACTTCTTATTGATTGCAAATTTGATTGCCTGACGAACAAGACGTTCGGTACCCTCAACTGAAACCGGCTTTATGCCAATTGAAGAGGTTTCCGGAAATCTTATCGATTTTACACCCATCTCATCAATAAGAAACCTTCTTATTTTCTCTGTCTCAGGCTTCCCATTCATAAATTCTATACCTGCATAGATATCCTCGGTGTTCTCCCTGAAGATATGCATGTCAACTTTTTCAGGAGTTTTTACAGGGCTTGGAACACCTTTAAAATATCTTACAGGCCTGTAACATGTGTACAGATCAAGTATTTGACGCAGAGCCACATTCAATGAACGCATGCCCTCACCTATAGGAGTTGTAAGAGGACCTTTTATCCCCACAAGATATTCTCTGAAACCGGCAAGAGTCTCTTCCGGCATCCAGTTGCCTGTTTGTTTAAAAGCTTTTTCACCGGCAAGAACTTCTTTCCAGATTACTTTCCTTTTTCCGCCAAAAGTCTTTTTGACTGCAGCATCAAAAACTCGTACAGATGCTTTCCAGATATCAGGCCCGGTACCATCTCCTTCAATAAAAGGAATAACCGGATTTTCAGGGACTACTAACTTCCCGTCAATAAGTTTGATTTTTTCAGATAACATTCTTTTGGTTTGATTTTCGAATTATATTTAGTGCAAAAAGTTTCGAGCGTCTCAAAATCAGATATCATAAAGCCTTGTTATATAATAGTTTATTTCCGTATTTGTCCGCTTCCTTCGATTATCCACTTATAGGTTGTCAACGCCTCAAGTGCCATAGGTCCCCTGGCATGTAATTTTTGTGTAGATATCCCGATTTCGGCTCCAAGACCAAATTCCGATCCATCAGTAAATGCGGTTGAAGCATTCGAAAAAACGGAAGAAGCATCTACTACATTATAAAACAAATTTATGTTGTTTTTGTTCTCTGAAATTATCGCTTCACTGTGTCTGGAACCAAACTCAGAAATATGATCCAAAGCCTCATCAAATGAGTTAACAGTTTTAATTGCCATTTTGTATGCAAGGAACTCAGTGCCGAATGATTCACGGGTTGCTTTTTGTAAAAGATTAGACGGATATTTTCCTTTCAGAGATTCATATGCTTTATCGTCGGCATAGATAACTACATCTGAGGCAGAACACAAGCTTACCAGATAGTCAAGATCACTGAGTCGTTTTTCATTTATTATCAGGCAGTCGAGAGCATTACAAACGCTCACTCTCCTGGTTTTTGCATTGTGAATAATTTTTCTGCCTATTTCCCTGTCGCCTGATTCATCAAAATAAGTATGACAAATACCAGCACCTGTTTCGATTACAGGGATAGACGCATTTTCGCGGACATAGTCAATTAGTCCCCGGCTGCCACGTGGTATTATCAGATCAACAAAGTCGCGTGCATTGAGCAGCTGGATTGTCTCGTCGCGCCCCGCCGAAAGAAGTGTTAGAATATTTTCGTTGATACCGTTTTTATGAAGCACTTCCTTTATTATTCTTACAATTGCGGTGTTTGAATTTATTGCATCGCTGCCGCCCTTCAGGATACACACATTTCCTGATTTCAGGCATAGTGCGAAAACATCGAAAGTGACATTTGGACGCGATTCATAAATAATACCAACAACACCAAAAGGAACCGAGATCCTGGAAACAACCAGTCCATTCTCTCTTGATGTTTTAGAAAGGACTTTCCCTGTTGGATCGGCCATTGAGGAAACAGCACGGATATCTGATGCAATTGATTGTAATCGTGATGCAGTAAGTATCAGCCGGTCATACCGTGGGTCTGATTTCTCCATCAGGTCCAGATCTTTCTGGTTTTCTTCAAGAATATAGTTTGTATTTTGAATTGCAGCATCAGCAATAGCAATCAGGATAACATTAATAACATCCCGGTCGAGCGCGTTCAGTGAGCGGCTCGCTTTCTTTGCATTGATGAACAGAGGTGTGCAATCCATTCCTGAGGTCGTTTAAATATTATTCTGAAATTGTGTTTTGTTCTTCTCATTAATCAACATGTAATCATAATGAATCAATGGTTTATTAAGCTTTTCTCCAAGATTCAATTCAGCTTTTTCTGAATCGTACTGCGTTTTCCCTAGTCCGATATTGTTTCCTTTCTCATCTATAATACGAACAATGTCGCCAGTCTTAAAAAACCCATCAATCCTTATAACACCGATCATGAGCAGGCTGGTAGCCTTGTCGGCAAGCAGAGCCATCTTTGCGCCTGAATTTATAACAACAGCACCCACTGCAAATGTATCTGAATGTGACAGCCATTTCTTAACACCGGTTTCTTTTTTAATGCTTGCTACAAAGTGAGTATAAGGTACATCTTTCCTCCTGATTATATCTGTAATAATTGAATCGCGCTTCCCGTTTGCAATAAACACATCAATACCCTGGGCAGCAATCTTACGTGCTATAGTGCATTTTGTAAGCATCCCTCCCCTGCCAAATCCCGACATCTCAGTCGAAATATATTTCTCGAGATCCCCTGAGTCCTGATCGATACTTGAAATTAATTCCGTTCCGTTCATCCCCGGTATTCCGGTATAAACACCATCAACATTCGAAAGGATCAGCAGTGATTTACAATCCATCATTGAAGAAATCAATCCTGATAATTCATCATTATCCGTAAACATCAGCTCATTTATCGATATTGTATCATTTTCATTTACTATAGGCAAAACTCTGTTCTCAAGCATAGCAGAAATACAGTTTTTCATATTCAGGTAATGGAACCTGTCCCTGAAGCTCTCCTTGGTCGCTAGTAACTGGCCCGCCTGTATTCCGTATTTACCAAAAAGGAACTGGTAACTCGACATCAGCTTTACCTGACCAATTGCTGACCATACTTGTTTTGCTGCAATCACGTTTGTTTTCTTCGAAAGAGAAATTTCGCTTCGCCCGGCAGCTACTGCTCCGGATGAAATTAATACAACTTCAATTCCCTGCTTATACAATATCGCCACATCCTCAACAAGTCGCAATATTCTTCCATCATTGAGAGAGCCATCTGGCTGAGTTATCACATTGCTTCCAACCTTTATGGCAATTCTGTTAAAATCCGGTTTATTCTTTTTCAATTTACTACTAATTGCACCTTTAATGATATAATTTATCGCAAAATTAATAGAAAATGTGAATATATGGTAGCAATATTGATATTTGACAAGGTTAAGGTTAAGGTTAAGGTTAAGGTTAAGGTTAAGGTTAAGGTTAAGGTTAAGGTTAAGGTTAAGGTTAAGGTTAAGGTTAAGGCTAAGGCTAAGGTTAAGGCTAAGCCTATTTTACCTTCAGTATTTTCCTAAATGATATTAGCTTTCCTGATTTTGCAATACCTTGAATATTTATCACATAACTTCCCGGATTGTCAGAGGTCCAGAATTCCGTTTTTGTTCTGCCTTCAGAATCATTACCAACTGATGGATTCCAGTAAAGCGTATTTCTGTAATCGGGGATCCTGTCCTCCTTTTGCTTTGCCAAAGAATACTCTGGAGATACAAATGAGCTTACAGGATCTATCACTCTGTAAGACATCCTTATCATATAACCGGGGAGAGTTACATTACTGAAATCGCCCGACTTTGTGACTACATTTATAAGTCCGGGGAAAACATATTTTCCAACCAGATAATTTTCTCTGATCACGTCAATTTTTTCCACAAGTTCCGGATCAAGATTGGATATAAGTGATGCATCCTTAATTATCACTCCATCGATCATCAAACTTGGGACAGTGGAAAATTGATCATCTTCTTCCCGGTAAGTAATTGAGATTTCATCTCCGGATTTTTTCTTTTTCAGTGAAACATCAGATAAAAGTTCAAAAAATATCTCACTCATTACTGGTAATTTTATATACTCAGCAAGTATAAGTTCTATATCAGGTTTGCCATAAAACCTTAGTGGGGGTGTTGGGGCATCATGATTATTCAGATGCGGACCCAGATCTGGTATACCATAAATCTTTTGGACCTGATGATTTACACTCATTTTTGAAATCTCTGAAGCCGATCCGGTCGGAACGGTTTCTGCAGCAGGTACTCTTCCAGGGTAGCGATCAGAAAATGACGATTCAATTAAGATCTTTTGCCCAGTCTTTATTTCATCCGGCATTATGATAATATCCTCAGGTTCTTCATTTATATGGATTTTAAATTTAAAATTGCCGTCTCCATCCGTCCTGGCATACTGGAAACCTGCCGCTTTTCCTGGCCGGCACAATAAAACAAATGAAGGAGTATTTACAGGTTCCTGGTTATTCGTAACAAGCTGACCAAATAGAAAATGATCTTCTTTTTCCTTCGGGTATTTAAATGCCGGCACTGAGTCATTAAGTATCTCGCGCCAGTTAATCCAGTTACTGTTAACATTTTGTAAAATACTATCAGCATATTCAACTGAAAATTCATCAGTGTTTTTCTTTGGTGATAAATCCTTCTGATCCAGTCCAAATTCCGAACCAAAGATCAAATATTCAAAGATCCCAGGTGATCTTCTGTTTTCTATAAAGGGAGCGGCTGATATGCTGAAGTACGCTGTATCCGAAGAAGATTTATCAAATTCCAGAAGAACTTTCTCCCTCAGTCCACAGCTATCAGAAGAGTTAATGGTAAAGGGACTCTTCTTTCTGACTGGAGAATAAACGTATTTTTCCGCAACTGGCTCCCCTTTCAAATCAAAAACAGTTATCTGATTTATTCCTTCACTGAGTTCTGCCCTGGGTATTTTAAGTTCAGTGATTGCTGCAACAGCCTTTTCATTACTTACATGATTAATATTTCCATGTGTCTGCATAAAAATGCAGAAAGAATTATTGTTTTCGGTTCTGAAATTATCATCTGTCTCAAGTGAAATTATCAGAAAACCGGGATCATAATTATTTACATTCAGATTTATACCTGTGGTTTTTAACGCTTTGCCGGTTTCTTTCGTGTTTTTCCATTTAAGTTCAGGCTTTAATGATTTATCAGCCAATGAGTTGTAAACTGTGATGGTTTTCATAAAACAATTTGACGGCAGAAAATTCTTCATCCAGCTTGTATAGGTCCTTATTGTATACAATCCTGTGCGTAATGTGTCGGGCAGATGTATCTGGCCCTGACTGATGCCCTGCTCTGAAAGAAATCTTTTCTGTACCACAGGTCTGTTGTCACTATTCAACAGTTCGAAATAAACTATACTGCTGTACAGTGATGGTTTAAAGGTCTGTCTGTCGATAATAAAGGCGTTGAACCACATCTCCTCGCCAGACATATAATCCTCCCTGTCGGAATGCACAAAAACTTCTTCCCTTGGTACTGCATTACAATATTCAACAAATTTCTGCTTAAGAAATACTGACATATCTTTTTGATTCTGGGCACATAACCCAGGCATGATCAGAATACTTATCAAAATCAGTATTTGGTGTTTAAATAATTTTCTCATTTAACGCTTTAAATTCTTATTTATCATCTTCCCAAAATTCCGGTTTCAGTGTCTTACCTCTTACTGTACAATCGGCACATCCCTTTGTCTCTGTAAATATTCTGATGCGTGGAGATGAAAACGGAGCAGCAGGAGTGTCAAAAAGTGTCCATATTGTTGTTCCCAGTCCCTCTATATAATCAGGTCCCCCGTAAAGAGTATCGGTTGCGCAATGTGCATACGGATCAATTATCCCCTCAAATTTTCCCTTTATGTAAATCCTTCTTGAAGAAATACCTGAAACACTGAAATAACCCAATACCTTTTCATCGGGATTCTCAATACACACCATATTACCTGGAATAGAGGAAGGAATTATATCATATAGTCCTCCTACCTGTTCAGTAACCTTTTTAAGATTCTCCCAGAACGTATATTCATCCTGGTTCAGAGAATACTGATTTACGAGTATTGTGTATTTTGTCCACAACCGGTCAGTTTCTCTGGATATATACTTTACCGGAAGGCGCTTTATTACATCCTCACTGAGGGATGCGGTGTTTCCAATGAATATATTTTCAGAATTATTTGTTATCCAGCAAGTCTGATTGGGTACATCTGCTCTTAGCCTGAGCTTCCAGGTCTCTGAGTAGTTCCAGCGATAATACTTGCAGGTATTAGCCGGATCATGCGTGTCGAGGTAAATCTGGCATTCCTCAATACCTTCCAGATTTTCCACTGGTTCTGCAATCAACAGTTTTTCATAGTAAAGGTTATCGATGGGAGGAACAGCATTCATTTTCATTGGGGATGACTCATAGGAAAAGTTATTCCTCGATTTACCGCCCCTGATATGCAGAGTATAAGTTCTCCCTACAGTACCATGAGAATTTGTTACATATGTACCAGAGACTGTCTCAGCCAGATCAATGCTTTTGTCCTGATCATCGGTTATGTTTAAAATGCAACCGGAAAGCGGTTTTGCATCGCTTACCAGTCCGAGTGGCAATGATGTAGAAAGTTTGATTGTAACAGGATCCCCATTATCTGTCAATACCCCTTGCAATACGAGTAGTTCAACTTTCTCGTTAACCTCAGGAATAAATTCAGTAACACAATCTGTAAGTGTTAATAGAAGCCCCAGAAGAGACAATATCTTTAGTTTACTAATCATAATCATTTTGCGTCAATCCAAAAATCAGGTTTAGTTGTTGATTTCATCCCGTTAAAAATCGAAGCTGAATGTAACACTCGGTATAGCCTGTCCGAAGACAGATAACTTATAACCTTTGATTATATCGCCATCTCTCTGGAAATATTCGGAATATACATTTTGTCTTCCAAGAAGATTATACACTGAAAAAGTCCAGTATGGATGTGCAATTCTATGCGACCTCAGGTTACCGTTGACTGTAAGTGAGAGGTCGAGTCTAGAATAATCAGGTATTCTGTATCTGTTCCTGTCGGAATAATGAACAAGAACATCATCGTACATGTGATATGATGCAACCGGATAGGTAATCGGACGACCGGTGCTATAAGTATAATTTGAAGAAAAGCTGAAACGGCGTGAAAAAATGTAATTGAACGTCACAATCAGGTCATTCGGCTTGTCGAAATTAGCCGGGAACCATTTCCCTGAATTAATTTTTTCTTCAGTGAAATCAGTGAGACTTCTTATGAAGATCCTGGAAAATGTGTATCCGATGCTGTACCAGAACTTCCCTTCAGTTTTCTTCAATACCAGTTCGAGTCCATAAGCTTTCCCATTTACATTAACTATATCTTTTTCAATATTTTCATCCATAATAATATTTGTGCCTCCCTTGAAATCAACCATGTTTTTTATCTGTTTATAATAAATCTCGGCTGAAGCTTCCATGTGATTAAATAAAACCTCATAAAATCCTACGGCGACCTGATCACCAATCTGTGGTTTGAGATAATAATCGCTCAGTTTCCATGTATCTGTAGGCGATACTGAGGTCGAATTCGACAGCATATGCAGGTATTGTCTTGTCCTGTTATAATTTATCTTAATTGAATTTCTGTTTGAAATCCTGAAATTAAACGAGACCCTAAACTCCGGACCGCCGTATTTACGTACCACTTCTCCTTTTTTAAAGCTGATTGTGTCGGTAATTGTCGACTTACTTTTTGAGAACTCTGAATTGTAAAGTATCACATTCTGTGGTCCTATTGAAGCATATCCCGAGAACCTGAGTCCGACATTTACCGAGAGAAAATCAGTAAGAAGGATTTTATCGTCAATATAAAGTGCGCCTTCAAATGCCTGCTCCCTTTCGATGGTTTTTGGGATTACAAGCGATGAATCACTGTTAGGTAAATATCGCCCGGGCGAAATTGAATATCTTGTAGCATTAAGACCAAAATTAATCTCATTCCGTCCCAGAAACCAGTTGAAATCTGCATTCAAACCTGTGCTGTTTATTTTATGACTCAATGCGAATGCCTCCTGGACAATGTTCCTGCTTGAGACATCATAATTGTATGAACTGTTATTCAATGAAAGGGATGAAAAAAACCTGCTGTTGAAAAAATGCCGCCATTTTAAAGAAAAAATGTTATTGTTATAGCTGTAAACCGTATCAGAATTGAACCGGAAATCATCGTGACTGGTATATGCTGAGAAATCGATCTTATTATTTTTATTATAATCGTAGGTGATTTTCACGTTAATATCATAGAATTTTGCTTTGCTGTTGTTGATAGCAGGATCGTTAATGAGCTTGAATATCCAATTGGAATAAGTAGTACGGGCTGTTAGCAGATAGGTAAGAGTGTCTTTGATAATCGGACCTTCTACCGACACATGAGTGGTGATCGGACTAATGCCTGCAGTGCCGGCAAATTCATTCCTGTTTCCTTCTCTTGTTCCGATATCAAGTACCGAAGAGATCCTTCCTCCGTACTTGGCGGGGATCCCGCCTTTGAACAGAGTGACATCTTTAATCACATCTGAATTGACAGCGGAAAAGAATCCAAAGAAATGTGAAGAATTATAAACCGGAGCCCCGTAAAGAAGAATCAGATTCTGATCCGAGGAGCCGCCTCTCACATTAAAACCTGCAGAGCCCTCACCAACAGACTGAACTCCTGGTATAAGAAGAACGCTCTTAATGATATCTGACTCACCAAGCGAAGTTGGTAAAAGCTTGAAAGATGAAATATTGATCTTTTCGGCTCCCACTTCAAAACGCTGCAGAGTAATGCTTTTCTGTGCAGAGACAACTGTTTCCTTTAACGGAATGAGCATACTATTCATGTAAATGTTGAGCTCGCCACTACCATAAAGATTAAGGTTGACCGTTTTCTCTCTCATTCCTATGAATGTATACTGAACTAAATGAACCCCACGCGGCAAGGTCAATGTATAATAGCCAAACTCATTGGAAATCGTGCCGAGTGCGTTTTTCTGTATAAAAACTGTAGCTCCGGCAATAGGTTCGTTCGTGTCCTTGTTCCTCATATAACCCGATAGTACTACGTCGCCGGACTTATTTTTTTCTGCGGGGTTACCAATTTCCACTGAAGCATTACCTGCAATCCGCTGGTTTTCTGAAGAACTTGAATAATCTGTTGGCGGAAGAAATTTGCTGTCTTTTGAAACAGGAGTATCAGTGATCCTGACAGCGTAATTTTTTGTGAGTACAATATTTCCCGATTCCTCAATAATGTAGTGAATGGAAGTCTCTTTGAAAACATTGTCAAGTACACAATCGAGTGTGGCACATTCGGGATAATCACCAATCTTTATATCTTTTACCCATTTCTCATCATAAAAAAATTTAACAGGCAACAGCTTTTCTATTCTGGCAACAAATTCTTTGAATGTCAGATCCTTAGGATTAAATGTCATCTTATATTTTTCCTGTGCTACTAACTGACAAGTCAAAAACGAGAGAAGAAGCAACAGTGTAAGTACTTTTGATTTCATAGACCGATGACTAATGCATTAAATTATCATAGTACATTATAACGGGGATAAAAGAATCAGGCAGCTTTTCAGTTACCCTCAGCTTATTCTTTTTTAAAAAATCTTTAATCTCTACTGATTTATCTTTTAATACTTCCATTAGATCCTTTTTACCTGTTATCGGATAGAATTTATTCCCCTTAGTGACATAGACCTTGTTTATCTGATAGAATTTATCATACTGGCCCTCAACAGCCAACTTGTCAATTTTCTTGAAGTGTCTCACATAGAGAGAAGTTTTTCCTTCATATAATACATCAAAAAAAGATTTGGTAGTGTTCAAACTATCCTCCTGGATTTTGATAAACTTATAATTCCTATTACCGAAAGAAAGCCTGAAACTGTCAATCATTTCTTTATTAAGCTGGATTACCCCATCCTGCACAGGACTCAGAAGCTCATCCTTAAATATGTCATATTTAAGCTGAATTCCTTTAAAAGTTTCACCACGGACAGTTAAAGATCCCTCTATAAAATCTCTCGAAAAAAGAAACTGATCTTCCTTAATCCTGGCATAACGATTTCTCCAGATCCTGCCGTTATATAATACCTGATTGTCTTTTATAGTATCCTGGAGATAAAGCTCAATCTGTTTTTCATCAAAATTGCGTGGTGCAGCGAAAATCGTAATTCCGGGGAAGAATGTTGTAAATAAGATGATTAAATAGAATATGTGCATTTTTTTATCAGATGAGAAAATGGTGCGCCTTCAAATTCGCATGAAAGGTTCTGGTAACCTCCATGAATTTTATGCTTTTTATTAAATGTTGCCAGTTAATTAACAACCCGGAGCAATTTTTTACTTTTTTACTTTAATGATTTTCTTAACAGAAAATGTGTTTCCATCGGAAGTGATACCCTGGATATTAACTTCAAAATCAGATTTAAAATCAGATGTCCAGAATTTTATTGTTGCCTTACCTTCAATGTCAGTTTTCAATGAAGGATTCCAGTATAACGTATTTCTGAAATCGGGCACCCGACTGGTTATCTTTGAAGTTGAAGTATAATCTGTTGATTTGAATGAAATTTCAGGATCAATAACCCGGTATGGCACCCTTATTGCATAAGCAGGTAAAGCAACATTAGTGAAATCTCCCGATTTAGTTATAATATTTACGATACCATAGAACAGGTAATCGCCTACAAAATATTTATTTCGCACCACATCTATCTTCTCAACCATTTCAGGGTCAATACCTGCGATCACAGAGGCATCTTTAACCATAACACCATCGACGAAAAGTCCAGGTGTTATTTCAAACGGAACATTATTGACAATATCATTCATGGTTATCTCGTATGCTGCCTTTTTATTTTTCAGAAAAACTCCGACAAGCAATTCAAAGAATACCTCCTGCATAACAGGAAGAGTTATGTATTCCTTCATCTTAAGTTCCTGATCAGGCCTACCATAGAATCTCCATTTTCTTGTAACCGGAAATGAAGGGAATATCGTATCACCAAGTGATGAAATCCCGTAAATTTTTCGTACCTGATGATTTACTCCAAGATTTAAGATCTTTTCATTTATCACAACATCCGAAGAATCAGGGATAGTTTTGAAATACTGATCCGAGAATGGCGACTCAATTGTTACTGACTGATTCTTAAGCACCTCGTCGGGTTGAATTATTAAATCATTGACCTTTTGATTTAATTCCACCTTTAAATTAAAATTGCCGTTCTTATCCGTTCTGGCATATTGAAAATCAGGTGTTTTACCAGGATGTGACATAACAATAAGCTTGTCACTATTTGAATTTGTACCAGTATTAAGTTTCCCTGTTATAAAATGATTTTCATTCTCGGCAGGATATTTATAAACAGGAATTTCATCAGATAAAATTTTCACCCAGTCAATCCAGTTGCTTTTTACACTAAGAAGCATGCTGTCCATTACCTGGGGTGGTACTTCACTTATTTTCTTATACCTGAGAAGGGTCCCTCTTATAGGTCCAAATTCAGAGGCAAAAACATTATAATCGTTTAAATCTGAAATTAAATTATCAGTTGAGACAGGAGATACAGATATGCTAAAATTTGAGCCGGTCATTTCTGGTATCTCTTTATCAAAGATCAGATCGACAGACAATTGCTTCCTACACCCGGAACTGTCCTCAGAATGCATCTCAACTATTTTCTCCTCCACGCCGGGAGTATAGATATAACGTTCCGCAACTGGTTTACCTTGTGAATTAAACACTGTTATCTGATTTATCCCGGTTGTCAACTGGTTCTTAGGGATAAGTATTTTGGCAGCACCTCCTGTTAAAAATTCAGAACTCACACGATTTAGCACGCCATGTGTCTGTATGAACAGATAAAACTGCGGGCTATTTTCTGCACGGTATATTTCATTGGTAGAAACTGAAATTTCCAGAATGCTGGATTTCAGATTATCAACTGTAAGGGTAAGGCCTGTATTGTGAGGTAACCCGTTTCCTGCTAATGATTCGTCTGAAACTCTTCTTCTTTTCGATCTCCTCGAGGAGAAAGCATTATAAATCTGAATATCGCCGGAAAAGCAATTCACAGGAAGAAAATTCTTCATCCAGTTTGTATAAGCTCGTATAGTGTATGTACCTGTGCTCAGTGTATCAGGCAGTATTACTTGTCCTGGTCCAAATCCTCCTTCAAGTAAGATTTTTTTCTGAACAACAGCTCTGTTCTCTGAATTCAACACCTCAAAGTAAGCGATTTTGCTCAGAGCCGAAGGTTTCAGACTCTGCCTGTCGATCAGATAGATATTAAACCACAGGTCCTCGCCAGCTATATAATCTTTTCTGTCGGAGTGAATGTATATCTCCTCTCTAGGTACTGATTCCGTAAAATTTATGAACTTTTTACTCAAATCAGCTGTCAGATTTATCGGCATCTGGCCAAAAGTCTTATGCATAACCAGGACAAGAATCAGAAACAGAATTGCCGGTTTTAATTTTTTTATCATTTATAATACTTTCGTAGAAAATGTTTTACTTACCATCAATCCAAAATTCAGGTTTTATGTTTGTACCCCTCAGAGTGCAGTCGTAGCATCCCTTACTATATGTAATCACGAAGTACGGTGGCATAAAATTATCAACCAGAATCCATACTGAAGTATTCAATCCCGGTATACTTCCGCCACCAGGAATCGTATCGGCAATGCAAGCATCGGCCGAGTAATAATTAAATAAGCCTTTAAAATTATCTTTTATAAAAATCCTTTTGGATGAAGTGGCTGAAACACTGAAATAACCCAAAACTTCTTCGTTCGGATCATCAGTACAATATACATTGCTTGGGATAGATGATGGGATCATATCGTACAATCCTCCAACCTGTTCAGCCATTTTCTGTAGTTTTTCCCAGTATGCAAATTCATCAACATTAAGTGAAAACTGTTTCACCAGTATACTATATTTTTGGTTTAGCCTGTCAGTTACAGTCGATATAAAATCTAGTGGATACTTGTTAACCCGGTTTTCGGCAAGGCCTGAAGTACTCTTAACATTTATTGCTGTGGAATTACTTGACAGCCAGCAGATTTTGTTTGGTACTGTATATGGTATTTCAATCTGCCATGTTTCTGCGTATTCCCATCTGTAGTATTTGCATTGGTCATTTGCATCATGAGCATTCAGATAAATCTGACACCCCTCTTTTTCTATTGTTGAGCTCGATGCATGCTGAACCGTAACCTTTTCGTAATAAATACTGTCAATGGGAGGAACAGGCTGCATCTCAACAGGGTACGACTTGTAATTTAAACTTCCTGAAGCTGCATTTGTCTGGATCTCCATAGTATAAACTCTGCCGATCACACCATGAAAGAATGACGGGGCGGAATATACTCCCGGAGATGTTTCAGTGAACTCTACTTTTGAACCATGATCATCATTAACCATCACAACGCATCCAGATACAGGATTTGCATTGCTTCTCTGACCAAGAGGCATTGATTTCGTTAGAATTATAGAATTCGTCCCTGGCTGATCGGTTATCAGTCCCTCAACAACAAGCAATTCCTTACTCTCATTTGTTTGCGGTACGAATTGTGATATACAGCTGTTAATGAGAAGAGTAATGAATATAAATACAATTTTAATAGAATTTTTCATATTTGTTAAAAATCAAAACTAAAAGTAACTGATGGTATTGCTCTTCCGAAAACCGAAAGTTTATATCCATTCACAACATCACCCTCCTTTTTGAAATAAATTGAATAAACATTCTGCCGTCCAAGCACATTATAGATCGAGAAAGTCCAAAATGGATGAGCAATCCTGTGCGATTTAAGGTTCCCACTTACCCTTAAGGACAAGTCAAGACGTGAATAATCAGGGATCCTATATTCATTCCGGTCTGAATATGTTACCATCAGCTTATCACTTACCCGGTATGTTGCAATCGGATAAGTAATAGGACGGCCGGTGCTCCATGTATAATTTGAAGAGAAGCTGACACGGCGCGAAAAGAGATAGTTGAAAGTAACAACAAGATCATTTGGCTTATCAAAATTAGCCGGAAACCATTTTCCTGAGTTTATAATTTCGTCACTAAAATTACCTACACTCCGGATAAATGTACGTGAATAGGTATAGCCAATACTGTATCGGAATTTACTTTCTGTCTTTTTTAATACCAGTTCCAGTCCATATGCCTTACCTCTTACGTTGACAACATCTTTTTCAACGTTATCATCCATAATAAGATCCGTGCCTCCCTTAAAGTCAACCATATTTTTTATCTTCTTGTAGTATATTTCGGCTGAAGCTTCAAAGTTATTCCTGAACAACATCTCGTAAAATCCGACAGCTATCTGATCCCCTATCTGAGGCTTGAGATAGTAATCGCTAAGTTTCCATGTATCCGTCGGTGCTATGGAAGTTGAATTAGAAAGCAGATGCAGATATTGTCTGGTTCTGTTATAATTGACTTTGATCGAATTCTTGTCGCTGATCCTGAAATTCAAAGATACTCTGAATTCCGGACCTCCATATTTGCTGGTTGTCTGGCCTCTTCTAAAATTAAGTGTATCAATTATTGTGGACCTGCTCTTTGAGAACTCGGGATTATAGACCATCACGCTCTGAGGACCCAGTGAAAAATAAGATGAAACTCTCATTCCAATGTTAACACTCAGGAAATCTGTTAAAAGGAACTTATCATCAACGTACAGGCCTCCTTCATATGCTCTTTCTCTTTCGATCGTGCGTGGAATAACCAGCGAAGAATCACTGGCAGGCAGATAGCTTCCGGGTAAAATGGAATATTTCAATAGATCGGCCCCAAAATTAATCTCATTTCGCCCCAGAAACCAGTTGAAGTCGGCTTTTATGCCACTGCTATTTATTTTATGAGACAACTGGAATGCTTCTGACGCCAGATACTGGCTTGCTATAGAATAATCATAAGAACTATTATTTATGGAGAGCGAAGAAAAGAACCGGCTATTGAAAAAATGCCGCCATTTCAGGGCAAAAATATTATTGTTATAACTGTAGGTTGTGTCAGAATTAAAACGGAAGGCATCGTGACTCGTATACGCTGAAAAATCTATTTTGTTATTCTTATTGGGGTCGTAAGTTATCTTTCCGTTAATATCATAGAAAGATGCCCTGCTTTTATGAAGCTGAGGATCTTTTATTAATCCAAAGATCCAGTTTGAATAGGTTGTTCGGGCAGTGAGGAGATAAGTCAGGGTATCTTTAATAATAGGTCCTTCAATTGATATGTGAGTGGTAATTGGGCTTATTCCTGCATTTCCTGCAAATTCTTTCCTGTTTCCCTCTTTTGCTCCGATGTCAAGAACTGAAGAGATCCTGCCTCCATACCGGCTTGGAATACCACCTTTAAAAAGAGTTACATCTCTTATTATGTCGGAATTGACAGCAGAGAAGAAACCGAAGAAATGAGATGAGTTATAGATTGGGGCACCGTAAAGCAATATAAGGTTTTGGTCGGCTGAACCACCTCTGACATTGAAGCCTGCAGAGCCTTCACCTACCGACTGTACACCAGGGATAAGCAATACACTTTTTATAATATCAGATTCTCCAAGAGAAGTTGGCAGGAGTTTAAATGAAGTAATGTTTATCTTTTCGGCACCAACTTCAAAACGCTGAAGGGTTACGCTTTTCTGTGCTGATACCACCGTTTCCTTCAACGGAATCAGTACGCTGTTCATATCAACATTTAGTTCTCCGGGACCATAGAGATTAAGGTTCACTGTTTTTTCTCTCATACCGATGAATGAAAACTTGAGGGCATATAATCCACGGGGAACTGTCAGAGAATAAAATCCAAATTCATTCGATATGGCACCTACGGAAAGTTTCTGGATATATACGGTTACTCCCGATACCCGTTCCTTTGTATCCTTGTTATTTATATACCCAGATAAGGTCACATTTCCGGGTACATTTTTTTCAGCAGGGTTCCCGATTTCCACAGGAATATTACCAGCAATACGCTGGTTTTCCGTGTTACCTGATATATCTGAAGGTGCGAGGAATTTACTGTTTTTATCAGAAGCCGATGACGCTATTTTTACAGCATAATTACTTGTGATAACAACATCGCCGAAATTATCAATATAGTAATAGAGATTTGTACCTTTTGTAATATTGTCCATTACACATTGAAGCGTATTACAATCCGGATAATCTCCCACTCTGAGGTCTTTTACCCACTCATCGAAATAAAAGAATTTTACTGGAAGCGTGTTTTCGATCCTTTTTACAAATTCTGTAAAGGGAATATTCTTAACGTCATCTGTAATAATGTATTTCTCCTGAGCTCCTGCATTTAATGACAACGACAATAATAAGATGAAGAAAGGTATCTTTAATTTCATATGGTCTACTTGCTTAAGCTATCATAATACCTTACAATCGGAATAAAACTATCTGGGTCCTTTTTTGAAATCTTAAGCTTATTCTTTTTTAT
>JBBRSO010000054.1:0-19438 GCA_038245405.1 Bacteroidales bacterium | reverse complement strand
AATACTCTCATCGGGTAGCTATAAGTAATCATCGTATTAAAAACATCTCCGATTCAGATGTCACTTTCTTTTATAAGGACTACAAAGACCAGAGCAGGGTAAAGGCCACAAAATTATCCGGGGTTGAGTTCCTGCGCCGGTTCTGTATGCACATTCTTCCCAGAAAGTTTGTTAAGATCAGGTATTATGGGATACTTAGCACAAAGCAAAAATTAAGGGTTCAATCATTGCTCACAAAAAAGCCCGGGACAAAAGTCATTGAAACAAGGAAGGAGCGTATCGTACGACTTACCGGATTTAATTACCAGCTGTGCCAGGTATGTAAAACAGGATTTATGCATACAATAGAAATATTGCCAAAGATCCGGGCTCCAACAAATGTTTTATATGCAACAAAATTAGCATGCTGATTATGGATGTTTTAAACTACCCGCTTTGCCCGGGTGGGAGAAGTATGCTCAAAAAGTTTAGAAATCAACTGAAAACGAGTACAGCAACCTTTTTAAAAATGAAATCTGAATCAAAATGTAAAAACAACACCTTCATATTATCCAAAAAGCACAAAGACGGCCTGAGATAAGGCTGCTAATGGAACACGAATAACGCTGGTAAGTGCATAGAATATAGTCAGGTGCTTAGATGTAGTGCAACGTGAGACTTCAGGCTTGGCACTGCGTGCCGCATGAAGTTCTCTTTATTATAGTGCGTTTATTAATTTGTCTCGTTATAGCATAAAATTTCTCTTTTACAGGTCTTTTTTATCTTATAATGATATGGTCAAATATCCAAATATAAATGCCCTCATTTTAACCTGACCACCATTAATATATCATTATTGTTCTCTTTCAGTCCAGACATCTGATCCATCAGGTTTTTCTTCTTATTTTGATCCTTCGGTGTTGAATTTTTAAACTCGTCAGATGCTAGATATTTTTTCATTGATAGTGAACTTATAAAATGAAATGCTGTTGAGTCATTTGTGTATTCAGGGATTAATTCTGGCCCTCCATCAATGTCATTTATAAACCCCCATTTTCCAATTATATTGAATAAAATCATTTTCCCTTCATTATTTTTTAAAGTTGTCCCCAATCCTGATTTTTTTTCGTAGATCATGTGTCCCGCTTTTAATATTTCATTGCCCGGACCCTGGTTACCCTCAGTATCATATGCACTGTAGTACAGAAAGACATAGCTTGATGATTCATAGACAGAAACCCAATAATATTCAGTTGGGATTCGTTTTACCAATCCTCTTTCAAATATCATTTCTTCTGGCAATTTGAATTTACCCAAATTAACCGACAACTTCGGAATAATTTTATAATCGTCATTGTATGTATATACTGTATCATTATACATTCCTTTGAAATGTAAACGATTATTCATTCGATAGAAAAAACGTTGACCTGGATAACTCATCATGCGTCCAAATGGAGGTGGATCTTTCCATAAACAATAATTTGTTACTGTTTGAAGTGTATCTCCATTATGGCTCGTCTCTGTGAAAACATATTTTTCATTACCGATTGAAGGTTCACTATAACACATAAATATACTATCTCTATCCCATACGATTGATCTCTCATCACGATTAAGCTTAATAGTTTTAACATATTTGCCACCAAAGGAATAAACTAAAATATTCCTTGTCCAATTAGGTTGTATGTAGATTAATTCTGATTCTTCATCTATACTAAATTGTCTAACCAGATCATATTCTTCAGGACCTCTACCTTTCTTGCCAATAAATCGTATGAAATTACCTTTTTGGTCAAATTGAGACAGAAGGGGTGTCCCAAATGCCGAAATAAAAATGTAATCCTTTGTAAATGCTGCATCATGTATCCTTCCTATAACAGATTCGCCTTTAGATTCAAGAAGTATGTATTCAATTCTAGTTGCGATTTCTGAAATTTGAATATCCCTCTTGTTTTCCAGAATTGTAGGGAAGTCAATAGTGTAGAATGAATTACTAGATTGAATAATATCAGCGTGATTTTTTTCTCCTTTTTGGTTTGTACAACCAAACATCAGGATGAAACTTGAAATAAGTAATATTCTGTTCATAGTATAGTTATTATCTGTCCATCTGCTCGAATGAGTTTTTGCAATGTCCAGGTAGATGAGTAGGATTTCCGTGTCACGATAAAGTTGTCCAGATGATTTAGTCCCGACAAATGGAACGGAGTTGTCACGTCAAGATAAAATTGTCCAGATGGCGATGCAAAAACCATGTTTAAATTGTCTCGTTTGTCATTGATTTTGAAGATGTCTTTTAAGCAGGATTAGTCACGGCATACAAAGTTAAATTACTAAAATGAACTTGAGTTATAGTGCGTTTTTTTGTGTCAATTTGGGGTCAGGCAGAAATCGCAAATGCACTATAACGGTTGGCAGCTACAAGAAGTTGGCGATTTCGAAGCACTAAACTGTCTGCCAGCACTGAACTTGATATGAAGCACAAAGCTTCATTTAACCACAGAACCGCCAATTTTTTGTAGGTGCTGTTAGCGGTTCGGCTTTCTATCGTCTGTTGCATATAAAATTTCATTCGTCCTTTGCTTTACAAGTTGGAATATGTCTAACTGGAAAATTACAGGAATTTGCAATGAAGCACATTTTATTCGCTTCTTTATGTAATTCGTTTGCTATGTCAACTTGTGCTTGGTCAGTTATTATTACAGTTGGTCGTAAAACCACTTCTGTAAAGTGTCCGCCATTTTCTTCTGTTTCTTTCATCGTTCCACTTGCATTGTCTTTGTAGTCAACTACGGTTATTCCGTTAGCTGAACACAAATGCAAATACCATAACATATGGCAACCCGATAATGATGAAACTAATAAGTCCTCCGGATTATGTTTGGACTTGTCACCAAGAAATGCTGGGTCTGATGATGCCAAAATATCCACTTTATTGTCAATTGAAATAGTATGATTTCGGTCGTATGATTTATAGTTCTTTGTTCCAAGTCCTTTGTTGCCTGTCCAAGCTATTGTCGCTTTATAATGATGTTCTTTGGTCATAATGGTCAATTTATAACTTATTTGTCAAACAGTCGGTGGTTGTCTTTTAAGCTGACCGCTAACACCTTATATGTGCTCTAAAGGTAAACAATATATCCCTCTTCCAATAGTATTTGTTCACCTTTTGGGTTTATATATACTATGTTGGCATTATTCAAAGATCATCAAAAGGACTGCGGATCTCTGTAATAAATGCCGTAAAAACTGGTTGATATAGTTTCAAGATCTGCTGTGGATCGCTCCGGGACCCGCTAAATAATGCCGTCATTTTTGCCAGGCAGAAAAAATGTATAATCAATCATTTAAACTAGGTTTAGGCAATGGAGTTGAATGTTCTTAGGAGAGAACCATGGAACAAGACGTAAGTGGAGGAAGAACAACAAACGCTAAACTCAATGCCACTTGAATATTTTCAATCCAATGGAGAAGAAAATGGCTCCGAAAGAAGTGAGAATAATGATTGGCAATGCTACTTCGTGATATCCTGCTCCTTCATTAAATATGCTCCTTAAACCATCGGTTAGTATCGTAAGAGGCAGGTTTCGGATAAACGGCAGACTCCAGTCAGGGAAATTCTGATAACTGAAAAATATTCCGGATAGGACCATCATGGGAAATACAACTGCGTTAATCAGACCATTACCGACTTCAGTGTTTGATGTATGTGATGATACCAAGACCGCCAGACCGGCAAATGCAATATTCCCGGCCAGGAACATAAGGATGAGTGCTGATATATCACCCTGGATTGTCATTTTAAATGCGAAAAGAGCAAAAAGAAACAGAACAGTGGATTCGATGAAGTTCATTATAATTCTGACTGTTATAAGAGCTAAGAGAAAATGCGATTTCCGCATTGGAGTGGCTACAAGTCTGCGTAATAGCTTCTTCGATCGCTTTTCAATTATGCCATAACTTATTCCCCACATGCTTGACATCATGACGCCCAACCCGATAAGACCCGGAACAAGGAAATCTATATACCGTGTTCCGGTAACCGTAAGAGGTTTGATCTCTGCATTTACCTGAACAGGCTGAATTTCACCATGGCCAAGAATTGTGCTTAATTTCAGATAGGTAAGCTGCGCATCAGGGTTCATCGGATCGAAATGATATTCAACCGAATCTGTCATTCCCAGAATCAGAACATTTACAGTACCCCTTTTGAGTAGCTTTACTGCTTCATCCCACTGAAGATCATAAAACTGGAAAATGGAATTTCCAAGTTTCTCATCTTTAATTGTGTATTTCCATTTCCAGGTGTCGGAGTCAGAGTTATTATTTTTTTCACAGCTGTTTTCAAGGAATGAGGAGATAACCGAATTCCCGTGTATTATGGCAACTTTGCGCAGTACATCTGATTTTTTTGTAAACGCCAGACCAAGACCAAGTGACATCAGGATTGGAAACAGGATACCCCAGAAAAGTACCCCTGGTTCTCTTATTATCTCCAGAAAAAGAGCAGAGATAAGCTGCCGCAACTGATTAAATCGTATCCATCTATTCATTTATTTTTCTTCCAGTTAGAGAGGTAAACAGATCATCGAGCGTCTTTCTCCGGCATTCCATATGCTTTAGCTTAATGTTTTTTGATTTCATAAAGCTCATGAACAAGGGCAGGTCTGTCTCGAAGTCCGTTAGTGTTATGGACCCCTTATCACCAGATTCTCCCTGGTGAATAGTAAAAGGCAGACCGGATGCACTAAATGCCTCTCTCAAAAACCCGCTTTCGGCAGTGAATTCGACAACTTTCTCGTTAGTGTCTTCTTCAAGTAGTTGATCGAGTGTACCTTCCTTCAGTATCACTCCATTGTCAATTATGATTATGTAATCACACAGATATTCAGCCTCCTCCATGTAATGTGTTGTGAGGATCATCGAGGTTCTTTCACTTTCTTTCAGAGTCTTTAGAATTTCCCAGATCTCTCTTCTGGCGTTTGGATCCAAACCTGTTGTAGGCTCATCAAGAAGAAGTATAGCCGGGTTGTTTATTAGAGAGATCCCTATAGCCAGTCTCTGTCTTTGTCCGCCGGAAAGATTTACCACGTATGACTTTCTTTTATCCCCGAGACCGACAATATCTATGATCTCATTAACCCTTTTAATGCCAAGGTTAAAGAATCCGGCAAAAAGCGAAAGGGTCTCAGATACTCTGAGTTTATCAATAAATCGTGTTTCCTGGAGTGAGAGGCCTATGATTTGATGAAGCTCATCTTCATTTCCTTTCCACTTCTTCCCCATAATGGTTATTTCCCCTTTATCGGGTTTCTGTATCCCTTCAATCATTTCAACCAGAGTTGTTTTACCGGCACCATTTGGCCCCAGTATTGCAACAAACTGACCTTCAGGAATACTCAGATTAATGCCATTCACTGCATGGACGGTCTTGAAAGATTTCCATACATTTTTTACCTCAATAACAGGAGTTCTGCTCATCTATTCAAATTCTGGCGAAATTTAGTTTTTTTGTTCGGGATTCTTTTGAAGAACTAAAAAATCGTAACAATTTTCTGTTGTTCAATGTTCGGATTTTTTGTAACTTTAAGAAAAAAAATGAATTCACTTAAAATTACTATTCTGTTTGTCTGTGCGGTTATACTTACCAACTGCAAACACGGGAACATGGAATCCAAAAACGATAGCCCGGCAGAATCTAAAAGCATATCAGGAAATTTTTCTGTCGGAGGGGCATACGCACTTTATCCGCTGGTAAAGAAATGGAGCGAAGATTTCATCAAGATACATCCTGATGTTAAGATCAGTGTTGTGGAGACTGTGACCGGTCAGGGTATAGATGATCTCATCGGGAAGAAAATTCAATTAGCCATGATTTCAAGGCCACTCACGGATGAGGATCTGGCGGACAGCATTTGGGTTATTCCCGTAGCAAAAGAAGGTGTGGCGCCAATTGTAAATCAAAAGAATCCATTTATAAACATAATGCTTAAGCATGGGATAACCCCTGATAAACTAATTCGATTATTTACCGTAAATGAACCTATGACATGGGGAGAGTTGCTGGATACAATTTCAAAAGAAAAAGTAATTGTTTATAGCCGGGCTGATGAATCTGGTGCTGCTGTAGTATGGGCAAACTTTTTATGGAAAGAAAGCACCAATCTTTTAGGGAAAAAAGTAGTGGGTGATGAGCAAATGATCAGGAGTATCCAGGCTGATAAATATTCTATTGGCTTTTGCAACTTTGCGTACGCATTTACGCCGGTTACAGGAGAGAGGGTAACCGATATCCAGATACTCCCGATCGACCTCGATTTTGATAAAGTTATTGACAAGAAGGAAATTCCTTTTTCAAACATTCATAAAGCTCACAGGTGTTTATGGCTTGGTTATTATCCAAAGAACCTGACCAGAGAGCTTACTTTTGGTTCAATTGGAAAACCTGACGATCCTGCTATAATAGAGTTTATTAACTATGCTCTTACAAAAGGACAGGCAGATGTTGCCAGTTCAGGCTTTTGTGAATTGAATAATGTCTATATCAAAAATGCAAAAGAAAGAATTAAATAGTACTATTTAGTTCCAAAAAGCCTGTCTCCTGCATCACCCAGACCAGGCACTATATAGCCGCTTGAATTAAGACGTTCATCGAGCCCCGCAAGAAAAATCTGCACATCGGGGTGATCGTGCATAATCCTTTCAACTCCCTGTGGTGCTCCAACAATACACACAAGCTTAATTATTTTTGCACCTTTATTTTTCAGAACCTGAATTGCCTCGGTTGAACTTCCTCCTGTAGCAAGCATAGGATCGAGAACCATAACTATTGCGTTTGACAGGTTATCCGGAAACTTTGCATAATATGTCATTGGCTGTAGTGTAGTATGATCGCGGTACATACCAATATGTCCTATTCTTGCAGTGGGTATCAGGTTAGAAATGCCGTCGACCATACCAAGCCCGGCTCTTAGTATTGGCACCAGCACAACATCCATTGCCAGCTCCTGTGTGGTGCACGTACCGAGAGGTGTTTCGATGGTTATATCTCTCAAGGGGAGGTCGCGTGTTATTTCGTAAGCCATCAGACCGGCAATTTCTTCAAGAGTCTCACGGAATTCTTTGGTCTCCGTGTCCTTACGTCTTAATAATGTAAGTTTATGTGTAAGCAGAGGGTGTTTGAGAAGGTTAAGCATAATTATCAATATAATTAATTAGTCCATTGAATCAAAAGAAATGCCAGTCATTCGTTCAAATTCTCCAAGAATCAACAGTTTTGTGACTATATTTTTGAAAACATTTATGTATTCGTTTTGTGTTGAGTCTATTTTCTTTTTTAATGAAAGGATCCTGGTCCTATTTCCTGTTTTGAATTTTCCTGTTTCAATTTCTATAGAAAGTTGTTCTACAATAGTTAAAATGAAGTTGTTGCTTTCGGCTACAGCTTCTCTCAAACTCAGCGTAAGCTGTTTTAAAAGTGGTGTTGTTCCATAGAATTTTGAGAAAACCAGCAAATAATTTCTAGCCCATTTTGAAATATTCAGGAGGCCATCAGGATGCTCTATCCAAACACTGAATAATTCGTTAATTAGTTGAAAATATCGGTTTAGTGATTCATCGAGGAAATCATAGTCAGGAAAACCATTAATGCTTTTCAATCTGCCGTTTTTCCTCAGGATCTTTTCTATTGGTGTGGCATGGTATGGCATCATTTTCATGAAAGTTACACCCGAATATCCATCACTGGTTATTTCTCTTAAAAAACTGAAGTTTTCCCTGAGAGATACGAAGGTTGAATATGGATGAAAGGGTATAAACCCGTAATCAAATCCTATTTCGAGTTTTTTCAAAGTGTTTACAGCATTAAGTATTTCTGAGATTGTACAATGCTTATTCATTTGTTTCAACCCTTCATCAGTGCCGGCTTCAATTCCCAGGAACACTAAGTATAAACCATGCTTTTTCATTAGTTTAAACCTCTCAGAATCCACCTCGTCGGGGCGGCAGTTTATCTTCCACAGGATAGAATCGGAAAGATCCCTTTGTTGCAATTCGCGGCAAAATTGCCTGACCCAGTAAGTCTTACTCATTCCCTTTACAGGAAAATCATCATCCTGAAAAAGGAATATGGAGCAGTCTCTTTGCTGATAAAGCAGGTCCATTTCTTCGACAACTTTTGCAGGTTTTCTTACACGTTTGCAGGGACCTTTAGATTGTGTATAATATTCCCTTACCGAGCAGAAGATGCAATTATTATTGCATCCTCTTCCAGCGAGGATTGTGGCAAATTTTTTTCCCAAAACGTACTTCTTAAGAGGTTGGCGGATCGGAAACGGGTAATTGTCAAGATCATTTTCCAGTTCCCGGAGATCATTAACTTTCAGTCCATTTTCACTTTTAAATACTATGCTTAATACATGTTTCCATTCCGTACCGGAATTTAGACAGTTCACGAGTTCGAGAAATGTATATTCTCCATCGAACCTCACAATTGAATCGAGGGATGGAATTATTCTGAATAACTCATTATATCTGAGGCTGGCATACTGTCCACCTGCCGAAAAGTGACATTTAATACCGGCTTTCCTGAGGTAGCTGACCAGTTCTGCAAACTCATTAATATGGTATTGAAAAATTACTGAAAACCCTACAATGAGAGGGTTAAGTTTTTTAAGAATATGAAGAATTTCCTTTTTCTCCTTACGAATATCAATAATTGTAATAGTATAACCTTCATCTGTCAACACTCTTGACATATAACCCACCCCGAGATTATCAAATTCTTCAAAGGCGATAAAAGCTATAACTGGGTTTTTCATAAATCAGACATGCCTTTTTAGCAGTTAATTCTTATTTTATTAATAATTTGAGTTCATTTTGAACATTTTTCATCAATGCTACTTCAGCCTGAGAGCATAGAGCATAATACTCTAATACAAAAGAGCTGATTTTTAGTGCAATATTCCGCTGATCTCCGCCAGCTTCGAATAAACTAGTAATCAGGGCGTCCATTACATATGCAGGTGGACGTGGGGGAACCATTTTCTGTACCATAGTTAAATATTTAAAGTTTAGAACAATATATCAGGCCTGTCTGATTGTTTGTTTTACTGTTTATTGTTTAATAGTTTAATGAATTCCGGATTATTTTTTACCGGGTTCCAAACCGGATCAAGCATAAGTAACTTCACTGATAAATTTGATGGATTATTCAGAAGTTCATCAAGTTTTTTCAAGCCATTTTTGTAGTCTCCGCATTTAATGTAAATCTCTGCAACCTGGATCAGATTATCATATTTCTTCAGTGGGTCATTTATGAGTTCTATTCCCTTCTTTGCCGATTGGATTGCTTTTGTATAATTATTTAATCCGGCATAAGCTTGTCCTGCCTGAATATAATCTAGAGGATCTGATTGTTTCCCGAGACGTTTTACATAAAAAACCAATGCTGAGTCATAATAAGTTTTTGCACGTTCGTGCCGTCCGAGATAGCCATATATGTATGCATAATGCAATAACCTGTCACCCTGATTATCAAAATCATCTTCTTCTGACAGCTCAGTTTTAAAAAGTGCATCACTGAATTTTCCGTCATAGATATCGAGCATTATCTTATCTTTCTGAAACCTGTAGCCTGTATTTTTACTTGCTGTATCAATAAAATTTCTTGCTTCGCGTGTATCTCCATTTCTCAGGAGTAGAGCCAGGAGCTTGTTAATATAAGGTGAACTCCAGTTAGGCATTAGTTTTATTGCCATATTGTTATAAATCAGGGCGGAATCATAGATTCTGAGATAACAATATGAAGTTCCGATATTCGTAAGCACCAGCGCATCCTGGGGGTTACGTTTCAGTACCCTTGCTACCAGAGCCTGAGAGTTTGACCACTCACCCATCCTTCTGTAAACCATAGAAGTATAAAAAACCGGTTGCCAGTTACCCGGATCAAGTTCAGATGCTTTCTTGAAACAAACAAGCGCATTCTTGTAATCTTTTTTACAGTAGTAATAATAAAATCCATCCGCATTATAAGCCTCTGCAAGACCAGGATTGAGTCGTATCGCTTTGTCAGCATCTTCCTTGCATTTTTCAATTATACCCTTTCCGGTCATCTCGAGAGTATAATATGCACTGGATAGTGATATCGACCTCCTCGCATAGGCCAGCGCAAATGTAGAATCGTATTTAATGGCTTTGTCATAGAATTTAATAGCTCTTTCATAACTTATGGAATCCTGATATATTTTACCAATTGAAGCCAAGGCTGTTGCCTCCTCCTGATAATTGCCGGAAAGGAAATTTGAATAGGCATCAGAGTTTTTTGTCACACCTGTTTGAAATTGTTCAATTTCGCCTGGAGTCAATTTCACTTTCATCGCCTGTGCAATGCCAAATACTATTTTTGATCTGATTGATTGGAGTGAATCCAGTTTACAATTGAATTTATCATTCCATATGGTATTTTCAGTGTTTGAATTTATTAACTGAATTTGGATGCTGATATCATTATCGTTATTTCGAAGCTCTATCGACCCCTGAACAAGAATATTTGCACCACACTCTTTTCCAATAACTCTTGAACGAGTGATATCCGGAAACTGGTAGTGCCTGGTGGAATTAAAAGAAATGACATCAATTGAACTAATCCTGCTTAACTCGAAGTTGATCATACTGGGAATTTGATCTCCCAAGTATGAGTAATCATTATTACTGAACCATTTGTCAAAAGGCAGCACAGCAATCGTTTTTTCAATGGGTTCGGGTGATCCGGAGATTGAACGGATAAAGACATAAAGCAGAACCAGTATCATTATTGCAATAGCTGAGCCAATATAAAGAATTGTTTTCTTTGGTTTGGTCTGACTGTGTACCCCAGATCTTTTTTCCTGAGTAACCACATCATGAAGATCGGTCTTTCTTATAGATGTAATTATATCCTTTATTGCATTTGCAACCTTATTGATCTGATCACGATAATATGTTTTGTAGATATTATCCTGAGGATGTTCTTCTATTGGCCTGAGTGGACGGTTAACTCCTGATGTTTTATAGACAAAGTCAACGCCGCGTAATGCTCCGCCCAGAACGGATTCGCATAACTTCAGATCTGCTAAATCAAGATCATGAATGCGAATGGGGAGTATTCTATTTATTACGTTACCGTTTGGCAGAGTAATTTTCAATCCAAACTGATCTTCTGCCGATTGCCCGGCAAATGCTTTGAATTCATGTTCCCAGGCAAAAGAATTTGGATCACAATAAGTTCTTGAGATAATAGGTATGAATACAAGACACTTAAGCTTTTTCTTAAGTGAGTCATTTACATCATATGTTTCAAGCAAGCCATCGGTTGGATTTATATCAAAATAGACACTCACGTTCTCTTTAAAGGCCGATTCCAATTCTGTCGTGAGAGATTCTACAAATTCACTTACCCACTTTTCGCCTTTGTTGTCTTTCTGGCGGTAGCTTATGAAAATGTCGTATTCAAATCCTGCGATGAGACTCGCCATGGTACTTTTATAGTCATAAAGTTACGAAAGACAGAAAAACAAAGCAAAATTATATTCTGTTCAAAAAAATCATAAATTTGATTCAGAAACATTACAAACGATAAAACAAAAGTTAAAACTGTATGTTTAATATTTCATATAAAATATTTTCAAATGAATATCTGAATTATTTTATTTGACTAATTTTACTTGACTTGACCCTAAAGAGATTAAAAAATGACATTTAAATCACTGAATTTAAGCTCATTTTTCCAGCGGAGGATTCTCCTGATTGTCTCCTTTATTTTCATTCTGTACCTGAATCCATGGCAGTCAGCTATTGTTAATGCCCAAAGTGTTGACTCTACGTTAAAAAGCTTCGGGCTCTTTGAAAAAGAGAATGTTATAAATGTTGTACTTAAGTTCGACCTTACGACCTATTTCAGGCATAAGCCGCAGAAAGAATATCTGAAAGCAAATATTACGTTCCATATAAATGAATCGGATTCAGTTAGCAGGGATATCCGGTTGAAAACCCGTGGAGTATTCCGAAATCAGTATTGCATGTTTGCACCAATCGAATTGAATTTTAAAAAAGTTCATTTCGGATACAGCGACCTGAATAAGATTTCCAAATTAAAAATGGTTCCACAGTGCAGCTCCGGAAAGGAAAGGGAAGATTATATATTAAGAGAATATCTGGCCTATAAACTCTTTAATGTTTTAACCGATACAAGCTTCAGGGTCAGACTGATTTCTGTTGATTATTTTGATACACAAAAGAAAAGAAAACCTTTCAAACAATTTGCATTTTTCATTGAACCGGGTGAGATGCTGGCAGCTCGCACAAATTGTATTGAGATAAAAACACAGACTCTCAATCAAAGATCCATTGTCCCAAAAATAATGGACAGGCTGGCAATTTTTAACTTCATGATAGGGAATTATGACTGGTCGGTACCTGGCCAGCATAATGTACAGGTTATAAAATCACTTAATATCGATCCTTCCGGTCGCATGATAGCTGTACCCCACGATTTTGACTGGACAGGTCTAGTCAATGCTGCTTACGCTATTCCTGCTGAAAATGTTGGCACGCAAAATGTCCGTGAAAGAATTTTTCTGGGTATGTGCCGCAATAAAGAAGTATACAGTAATGAACTGGATTTATTCTTGTCAAAAAAAGAAGAGTTCTATAAGGTAATAAATGAATTTACTTACATTACGCCAAAAGATAAAAAAGACATAATTGGTTACCTCGATTCCTTCTTCGATCAAATTGATGGCAAAAAGGAATTGATTTTATATAATTTTTTGAATAGTTGTAAGAATTTATAATTGTAATAAAGTTATTATGGATGGTAGTTTTTTTAATTTGAATAACCCGGCATTTACCGGTATAATGGGGCGTTTTGCACTCAATATTTTTTCACTCTTTCTGCTTATCAGAGTTGTCTATTTCAGATTCTCAGGGAAAGAGAAATATTTATTCAGTTTTTTCCTTATAGGGATACTCACATTTTTTGTAACATCAGTACTGACTTCCGTATTCATTGAGATGGCCGGTGCATTCGGACTTTTTGCAGTACTTGGAATTCTACGTATGAGGACACGGAATTTCAGTATAAAGGAAATGGCTTACACGTTTGCAACTCTTGGGATATCCGTAATTAATGCTTTGAATGTGTTGAAATTTCCTTTACTTGGGATTTTGATTTTTGACTTGCTAATTATTTCGTCAGCATATCTGCTGGAACTCTTTATTATTAAACATAAATCTGAGACCCTTTCAATAACATATGTGAACCTCGATAACCTGAGGCCTGAAAAGAAAACCAGGCTTTTAAAAGATGTGTGTGACCTGACCGGGAAAGATGTTTACAAGATCAGAATTCGCAAGATTGATTATCAGAAAAAAGTTGCGTCGCTCGATATCACTTACAGGGATCATTGATAATTTTAGTTTAATACACAGGCAACTTGTAAATCCTGAATATTTCTACTTATTTCTATAATTAAATCTCAGTATCGTCGGATATTTATTGCCCGATTCATTACTGATAAGCATGTCGCCGTTATCGAAAAAGGTCAGTCCCTCGGGTTGGTTCAATATCATTGGATCGAGCTTTTCAGCATATTCAACCCTTGAATCAGAGTCAACTACAAAAAGCATATGATCCTGTGCCGACAATATGAATAATTTCCCGGTAACAGGATTAATAGCTATTTCGGAAGGACTAATACTTTTTTCGGACAGAGGCGATTTCTTCTTCTTTTTACCTTTTTTCACTTTCACAATATTGTCTTCAGGAATAAGATCCTGCAATTCCTCTACTTTGATGTCGTATGCAGCTTCTGTATCCTGTTTCCCCGATGCAAGATCATAAGCATATATCATCAGGTTTTTCCTGAAACCCGAATCTTTTCCTGATTTACCCTTTGGGGCAATCAATAACCTGTTATTGTCCTTGTCATAGCAAAGACCTTCATTGTTGTATTCCCTGACTGAGGATAGATCGATTTTTTTAGCAAAGGAAGAAGTTTCATAGTTAACAATCTTAAAAAGCACGCCATTGCTTTTTAAAACATACAGAGTTTGATCAACCTTGCATATACCTTCAAAATCACCATCCGGATTAAAATATATTTCTTTTGTTACCTGCTCCGTCTTGAGGTCGAAAAGAAATACTATTCCTTTTTCGTCCTGTATGCATGCCACTGAAGAAGAATCTAAAACTACTAATCCTGATATCTCCCTCAAAACATGAGGGAGAATTATTGTCTTATCGGGTTTTGACAGATCATATCCAATAGAACTGACATTATTTATAACCGAAGGATTTATGCATCTGCTAATGACATAAATTACCATAAGACCCGACAGCCATATTTTCACACCCATGCTCTGATTAATCTTTACAAGTTAAACTTTTATACCTATAACAAGTATATCGTCAGTCTGTTCTTCATTGTTCACTTCCCTCCAGTTCTCAATTTCTTCATATAAACGATCACCCTGCTCCGGCATAGAACATATCTGAAGATCCTGCAGGAAATTCTTCATTCTGACTCTGGAATATTTTTTATGATTTTTGCCACCAAACTGGTCGGAATAACCATCAGAACTAAGGTATATGGTATCATTAATGTCAAGCTTGATCTCTTTTGAAGCAAAATCACATTCGCCTTCACAAACTGTACCCGAGTAATTTAGTGCCCGGTACTCGGTAAGTTCACCTTTGGATACCCTGTACAATGGATTTTTAACTCCTGCATAATTCACTTTATTTGTTTCAGTGTCGATAACACAAAGAACAATATCCATATCATCCGAAATCCCGCTTGTATCTGAGTCAGATCGCAGATAACGGTGAATTCTGCTGTAAATATGTTTAAGGATTACAGAAGGATTGGTAATGTTTAATTCATTCACTGCCTGATCGAGCAGGCTGTATCCAAGGGTGCTCAATAGTGCACCCGGTATCCCATGTCCGGTACAATCAGCCGCTGCCAGGATTATCAGATTGTCTTTTTTGCTCACGAAATAAAAATCCCCGCTTACAATGTCTTTGGGCTTGTAGAGTACAAAGCTCTCGGGGGCAATTTCCCTTACCGTAAAATCTTCGGGTAAAAATGTTTCCTGTATATGACGCGCATAATTATAGCTTTCTTCAACTTCACTAATTGCGTCTTCTATAGTTTTGTTACGGATTCTCACCATCTCTCCTGCCTCAGGAGTAAGTCTGATCATCACTTTTATCTGCTCATTCAGCTGACGTGTTTGCTCAAGGATCTTATGTATACTGCTCTGTGGCTTCAAAGCATAAGAAAGTCGTCTGATACGATTTGGGGATATATGATAGGCCTCATAATCAATATCCTGCAAGATTCCGGGAACTAATTTAACAAGTTCACGATCCTTCTCCTTTTCAGCTTCACTTAAAATATCATACGGTATAAGTCCGGGATGCTTCTTGTTTACATCGTCCCTGATATTGCTGAATGTCCATCCATTTAATCTCTTTTCCCAGCTCCATCTCAGGTGTTCAACCTTTGCCATTGTTTCAATTTCCTTGTCATTCAAGTGAAGTGCAAATGGTTTGAACCCTCTTCCTACTGGTCTGATTTTATATCCTATGGCAAGTAATTTTGCCGGAATATTTGCTGCATTATCAATATTCGAATATTTAATACCTTCCGGAAGACTATCAAAATCAGTAGCATACGGATTAGACTCAATATTTTTTAAGGATTGGGTTTTCTGATTTTTTATTTCATGAAGATACCTCGAATGAATAGTTCTTGCGAGTCTTTTTATAAGGGTCATTTTTATCTCTTCTTCCTCCTCTTTTCTGAAAATCTCAAATCCGGATTTTTTGACATTGGAAGGGATCAAATAATTCAATTGAATACAAAAAAGTTTTAACGGCTGTGTACTTTTTTTAAAATAGTTGTGCGACAAAAGGAAATTCAAGTCGGCTTCATTAAGTTTTGCGAGATCACTATCAGTTATGATACACGTTTTGCAAAATCCATTGAATGGACGCATGAAGAGGCTAATTGTCTTTAATTTTAACGGGATGTGCTCAACATAATTATACCAGAATTTTTTTGCTGATTCCGGAAGATCTTTAAATTCCTGTGCATTCATTCCATCAAGAGGGATCTTTATTTTAAGTCTCCTGACGTCAGAATAGAGATTTTCGGCAACTGGTTTTACGAAGAACTTTTTGTATTGGCTCTTATCAGGAAACAGATCCTGATCCTGTGGTTTATCTGGACTACCCGACATCATTTTATTTTGAGATCAATTGCGAGATAATGGCCGGAAAGATTAATTACTTTCTTTTACAACATATTCAAATGGAAATTTTACAATTTTTGAGATCTCTTTCCCTGCTTCCAGCATATCAAAATCATCCTTTTCAAAATGCCAGTTTACAATAATGTTTTTTCCATTTGAACGCATACCAGCAAGGTTTTTGCAGATATCCAGTATTAATTTCCCCGAAGATGAGTTGAAATAGTTCAAATTAAAATCAAATATAACGGGTTCTGTAATATCGTCAGAATTTATGAGCTGAAAGCGGAAGTCTTCGAGCCATGAAAGCACCGGTTCATAAAACCCACGCACATCAGGAGGACGCGACTCTCCGGAGATCGTGTAAATACTTTTCTCAGGGTCTAGTATGACTTCCGGTGAGTTCGATCTTTGATCAATGATCAACTTTCTCATGATGTATTTATTTAATGTAACCTCAATTTCAAAAAACAAATTGCCTTCCGATAAGCTGGTGAAGTTGTATTTAAGCTTGTTACCCGATTTTAATGCCATATAAATGAAACCCAGACCGGCACATTTGTCATTTGAGAGCAAATCGCTTTTTAATTTTTCTTCATAAAGCAACTGAAGTGTTTTATTGTCAGACGCATTAATATGGTCAAGTCTGCTGCTTATCTCAGGTATTTCGCAGGGTGTAACCGGGTTGCCGGATTTAATAATAATGCCCCCATCTGAATTCATTACTGTGAGACGGGAATAAAATTCCGGATTTTCAGACAAACTTAATTCGGAGTGTTTGCCTATATTTTCCAGACATTCCACAATTAATGCATAAAGCCGTTTGGCAGTAACGGTATTCAGTTCTTTAAATTCCCTTGTTTTCTTCAATTTGACTAAAAGGGAATCTATAACATCAAAATCTATTGGGCCATGATAATCGAGGAAGACTCCTGATTCGTACATAATGAATATTTAACAATTATCCATTTTAAAAAAAACCATCACAGATATAAACCCCAGATTAACAAATTTTGTTTATAGAACTGATAACTTTATCTTAATACATAAATATTACTAACTTGAATATTTATAACAAAGATATACTTTTTGCAGAAATTAGTTTTTAGATTTTGTTTAGAAAACAGGTATAATGATTGAACCAATCTTAAAAGCACTCGTGCAACTTTTCGCCTTGATAAGTGATGTACATGACATTTCTCAAATCTCAACCAAGGAGAGATCTATAGTTAAGCTATTTTTATCACGACAACTGAATAATGAGTTGGTTAACAAGTATATGCAATTGTTTGATGAATACTTTGTTCAGTATTCCGATGAAAAGATTGCAAGAGGAAGTGTGAGAGACATGAAGCGTATTTCCCTGACAGCTGTAAGGATTCTGGGTATATGTGAGAAGATAAATGAAGAACTACACCAAAAGCAGAAATTGTATGTATTGGTTCAGTTGATTGATTTTATATTATTTGGGTCAGAAATTACTGAAAACGAGCAGGAGTTCCTTGAAACGGTGGCAATAGCGTTTAACATTCCACAGACTGAATTCCTGAATATCAAAAGCTTTATCATGGGCTCCATAAACGATGTCCAGGAAAAAAAGAGGGTGATGATAATCGATAACAAACCAGTTACCGGAATCAAAGGAGTAAAACACCTTACCAGGAATAATCTGAATAACATCATTTATCTGCTTTATATTGAAACCACCAATTCATATATCCTGAAGTATGAAGGCAAAGAAGATCTGTTACTCAATGGGCAGAACTGTTTTCCCGGACAAACTTACACTTTTGATCACGGCTCAACCATAAATTGCTCGACTGTTACAATTTATTACAATACTGTCTCAAGTGTATTCAGTAATGAGACCTTTAGGATAAAAATTGCACTCGACGCTTCAAACGTTAATCTGAGATTCAAAAACAGTGAATCCGGCATTCAGAATTTCAATTTTCATGAAGAGTCTGGTAATCTTATTGGTGTTTTGGGAGGTAGCGGAGTGGGAAAGACTACCCTGCTGAATGTAATGAGTGGAATAACTAAACCTCAAAGCGGGGAAGTGACGATAAATGGCTATAATCTTTATTCCGAAGTAGAAAAGGTCAATCTTATGGGGGTCATTGGATTTGTTCCCCAGGACGATTTATTGATAGAAGAGCTGACAGTTTATCAGAATCTTTATTACAGCGCTAAAATGTGCCTCGATAATCTCACTGAAAAGAGTTTGCTGGAGATCGTTGACAATACTCTTACAGAACTTGACCTCAATGAGATAAGACATTTGAAGGTGGGAAACAGCCTGAATAAAGTAATAAGCGGGGGTCAGAGAAAAAGGCTTAACATAGCACTTGAACTGATCCGTGAACCAACTATTCTCTTTGTTGATGAGCCAACCTCCGGATTGTCATCGGTTGATTCTGAGACTGTAATGACACTCCTGAAGGAACAGACTGACAAGGGCAAGCTTATTATCATAAATATACATCAGCCGGGTTCCGATATTTACAAGATGTTCGATAAAATAATGATTATCGATAAAGGCGGATACCAGATCTTTTATGGCAATCCATCGGAGGCAATTATATATTTTAAAACTCAGGCCAGCTATGCAAACGCAACTGAAGATCAATGTATTGCCTGTGGAAACGTCGATTCCGACCAATTACTTCAGATCATAGAAGCGAAGATTATTAATGAAAATGGCAAACTCACTCACATACGAAAGGTTTCACCTAAAGAATGGGCTCTGAAATTTAATGATTGTTCTCAGAAAAGAACTCGCAAGACCCTTGACGGGAATCAGATTTTGCCTCAAAATTTTTATGCGATTCCCGGGCTCTTCAAACAAACGAAAATTTATTTTATAAGAGATATTCTTTCCAAGTTAGCCAACCGGCAATATGTTCTGATAAGCCTTCTCGGAGCTCCCTTTCTTGCATTTCTGCTGGCTTATTTCACAAAATATACAGTCGATGGCGTATATGTGTTCAGACAAAACGAGAATCTTCCTTCTTATCTTTTTATGTGCGTCATCACATCATTATTCCTTGGATTGATAATAAGCGCTGAAGAAATTGTAAAAGACCGAAAAATACTGAAGAGGGAATCGTTCCTTAATCTCAGCTGGCTCAGTTACCTGAATTCGAAAATTACAATAATGTTT
>JBBRSO010000053.1:0-19548 GCA_038245405.1 Bacteroidales bacterium | reverse complement strand
TTATTTATATTCGATTTTCATATCATAATCCCATTTGTTGAAATACAGATTTCCGCCTTTCCATTCTACTTCTCCTCTTTGAAAGTCGTAAGGTTCACTACGGAGGTATTTTTTTTCAGGGTGGAGTGGGCCTGCTATTCCATCGTTTACAATGAGTCTGTAAGCATCTATGCCTGAGAGGTAGAAATATCTGATGCCGGCAGAGTTGGAATTCTGAAGATCTTTTGAGACATCAACAGGAACCCATCCGGTACCTTCATAATAAACTTCGCTCCAATCGTGGAGGTTTTTGCCTTCCGGGGTCATCATCCATCCGCTCTGCCATCTTACGGGGACACCTTTATATCTAAGCATCGAAATGAACAAAAATGTTTGCATTCCGCAGTCACCTCTTTTATTTTTTATTACATATTCAGGAATATTAGGCATAATGGAATATTCAAGAGCGCCGGTCCATGGGATATTTTCCTTAAACCATTTATATATTTTTCTCACGATAATTGTGGGATCAATTTCACCATCAGTAATACTGTCAGCCAGATGCTGTATATTATCATTAAAGCAGATATGTGGAAGCTGTTCCGATGTATATTTATTATAATTATATGAAGATCTGTAATACGGAAGAACCTTTGACATATTGAAATACCTTGCAAAGGATGTGTAGTTATATGTTACCTGAAAAACAGTGGGAGAATTTTTCACCGACAAACCTTCCATATAAATACTGCTATGTATAGATGAGTCAGGGGCGATTATGTACTTTGGATCAGAAGCGGTCAGCAGCTTCACATCTTGTTGCCGGGGATAACCTGTTTTTGGAAAAGGGAGCCAGCAACGAATTACTTCCCCCGCAGGAACAGCATCGGAGTTGACCGTGATGGTATAGATTACCTTCATTTCCACTGGATTGCTCAGGTTTCCGGCTTCTTTAACCGCAAGTGCAGTGTGATCTAAAATCAGAGTTTCTCCGGGTTCAGATTCATTTTTATTTAAGCCTTCATTTTTCTTCTCATAAAACTTTTTCAGAAGAAGCAGATTTGAACCGGCACGTTTAAAATATTTTTTTTCGCCATCAATTTTTTTCCATTCTATCCATCTCTTTCTCGTCCATTCTGATATATCTTCAGCAGTAAATGAATCACCTATCTGACTTCTAAATTTATCTTCGGATAGTGAAAAATCAAGCCTTATCCTGTCTGCTATCTGATCAAGAGAATCTGCGTTGTGCAGGATATAACTATTTACTCCTTTTGTTATTCTGAGTGAATCAACAATCTGATTGACTGTGTTTAAATTGCCATATTCAAGATTTTCCTGAATATCTTCCAATACCTGATTTGAGTCAGAAGCGGTCTGGCAGCCAAATAGAAATGCCAGGAGTACGGGAGTTAGGAGCCTTATGTTTTTCATACCTGAGATTTTAATCAAAGTTAATTAAACTTTGATTAAATCCCTTTGGTACTGGTAACACCGAGTCTTTCTTCTCCTTGCGTTCACTTTGTGTGGCTAGTTGATTACCCTATACTTCTTCAGAATCTGAGATGTTGTCATCATAAAGTCCATATATTGGGCACGATGATAAGGCAGTTTATTTTCTGAATTCTTTTTAGAAAGCTTGCCTCTGAAGCTTTCAATTGTATTATAGCCTTTCGAATCCATCCATTTATTAATCTCCCTTAGCATTGTGGTTACTACTTCTATCTGATTCAGATAAACGGTACTCACTACCTGAACACAGTTTGCTCCGGCAAGGATCATCTTTATTACATCGGAACCATTCATTATTCCTGTGTTTGTGCAAATTGAAGCTTCGGTATTTCCATATAGCAAACCTGCAAAACGAAGAGGTAATCTGTTATCTTCACTATTGCTGAGACTATAGGGGAAATGATGTTCTTCGGTATTAATATCGATATCGGGCTGGAAAAGTCTGTTGAATAAAACGAATGCATTAGCACCTGCATTTTCAAGATTGGAAATATGTTTTAACGGATTTGTATAGAATGAACTTAATTTTACTGAGACAGGAATAGATACTGCGGCAAGTACATCTTTCAGGATCCTGACCTGACGCTCTTCAATATTATCACTCCCGGTTTTTTCCGGGATTGTGTAAAAGTTAAGTTCAAGCCCGTCAACTCCGGTTTCCTCTATTTTTTTTGCATATTCTACCCAAGTTTCCTGAATGACGGCATTTATACTTGCAAAAACCGGAATAGAAACTGACTCTTTAGCCTTCTTAAGGGCTAATAAATGTTCATTTATATCCGGGGTACCTGAAATTGTGAGTGGATAAAGATTTATCATTTCTGCACTGCGTTCAGAGTACTCTGATTTTCTTTCGTCCATCTCGAGGTTCTCAAGCTGTACTTGCTCTTCAAACAGCGACTTATAAACAACGGCAGCAGCTCCCGCTTTTTCAATTTTTTTAAGATTTTCAATTTCAGTTACAAAATTACTAGCTCCTATTATTATGGGATTCTTCAGTTCAATTCCCATATAATGTGTTTTTAGTTCTGCCATCTTTCGGGTTTTTAGAGTTTATTATATTTTAATTTCAAGATTTGTTATCTCTATCCTTTGAGATTCTAAACAACAGGAATGCAAAAAGGTTTCCAGAATCTTTCAGGATGTTTTTTAATATGATAAATTTGTATTCATTATAAAAATAAACGCACAAAGATAATTTTATACCGTATAATATGAAAAAACTAGGAATGTTTTTCTTGTTTCTGGTTCTGGTATTCAGGATACAGGCTCAGGATGCTAAAATGAATTTATTCATAAACGATCTGATGGGTAAAATGACTGTTGAAGAGAAAATAGGGCAGTTGAATTTAACCACATCAGGTGATTTTATAACTGGTTCCGCAGTCAATGACAAGGTTCAGCAGAAATTAAAATCAGGACAGATAGGAGGAATGCTTAATTCATCATCTCCTGACGGTATGAAAGCCTCCATGGATGTAGCTGTTAAAGAATCGCCGCATCATATTCCCCTGCTTTTTGGAATGGACGTCATACATGGTTATCAGACAATCTTCCCTATTCCATTAGCTATAAGTTGCGTGTGGGACATGGCCCTTATTGAGAAAAGCGCAAGGGTAGCGGCACAGGAAGCTACAGCCAATGGTATTGCCTGGACTTACTCTCCTATGGTTGATATTTCCCGCGACCCACGCTGGGGGAGAATTGCAGAGGGTGGAGGTGAAGACCCATGGCTGGGATCGCAGATAGCAATTGCTATGGTAAAAGGATATCAGGGTAACGATCTCTCTCTCAATAACACCATGATGGCTTGTGTTAAGCATTTTGCCTTATATGGCGCAGCTGAAGCAGGCCGTGATTATAATACCGTTGATATGAGCAGGATAACGATGTATAACGATTACCTTCCGCCATATAAAGCTGCTGTAGATGCCGGTGTGGGTAGCGTAATGACCTCATTTAATGTCGTTGACGGAATCCCGGCTACAGGAAATCATTGGCTGCTTACTGAGCTGTTAAGAAACCAGTGGGGATTTAAGGGATTTGTCGTAACAGACTATACCGCCATCAATGAAATGATAAATCACGGAATGGGTGATCTACAAACTGTTTCCGCCATGGCTATTAAAGCCGGAACAGATATGGATATGGTTGGAGAGGGTTTTCTTACAACACTTAAAAAATCACTGTCTGAAGGCAAAATTACAATAAAGGATATTGACCAGGCATGCAGACGCGTGCTTGAAGCCAAATATAAACTTGGTTTATTTACCGATCCTTATCGCTATATGGATCCATCCAGAGCAAAATCAGATGTTCTGACCCCCGGGAATATCAAGACTGCAAGAGAAATTGCAACCCGATCGATGGTTCTGCTTAAGAATGATAAACAGATACTGCCTTTGAAGAAATCAGGAACTATTGCAGTTATAGGGCCTCTCGGATCAAGCAGAAAAGATATGATTGGAACCTGGGCTTTCGCGGGTGGACAGGATAAAGTATCTTCAGTAGTAGATGGTTTAAAAAATATTGGAGGAAGCTCTGTAAATGTACTTTATGCAAAGGGTTCAGAATTAACAGATAATCCGTTGCTTATGAAAAGTAATACTCCGTTTGCCAGGCCCGGACAAAAGTTGGAAGTTCAACCTGTAGTTCCAGCAGACCAGTTGCTTAAGGAAGCACTGGAAACTGCTGCAAATGCTGATGTAATTGTTGCCGCATTAGGCGAATCTGTATCATGGTCGGGGGAAGCATCGAGCATGAGTGATATAGGAATTCAAAAATCACAACAGAATTTACTAAAAGCTCTTATGGAAACAGGTAAACCAGTTGTGCTTGTACTGATCAATGGTCGTCCGTTGACCCTGCCATGGGAAGCTGCAAATGTAAGTGCAATACTTGAAGCATGGGCCGGAGGAACTGAAGCCGGTAATGCAATTGCCAGTATTCTTTTTGGCGACTATAATCCATCGGGCAAACTTACAACTTCGTTCCCCGTTTCAGTAGGACAGATACCATTATATTACAACCATAAGAACACCGGTCGTCCGTATGATCCCAAAAACAAATTTACCTCAAAATATCTCGATATTCTGAATGATCCTTTGTATCCATTTGGGTTTGGTCTTAGTTATACAACCTTTGATTACAGCGATATTAAACTGAATAAAAATCAGCTAAAAGGTAATGAAAAACTGATTGCCACCGTAACACTTTCAAACACTGGCAAAGTTGAAGGAGAAGAAGTAGTACAGTTATATATTCAGTATCCGGTAGCATCTATATCACGACCGGTTAAAGAACTTAAAAACTTTAAAAAAGTAATGCTGCAGCCAGGGGAGAAGAAAGATATCACTTTTGAAATAACAACAAGTGATCTGAAGTTTTATAATTCCAGCCTGAAATATGACTGGGAACCAGGAGATTTTAATGTTTCCATAGGTACAAATTCAAGAGACGTCAAATCGACTTCAATTACCTGGACAAAATAATTAATTATAGCTACCTGATAAAACTTAGAATTAGCTTCATGAAATTAAAACATATTCTGATCCTCGTCATCTTTCTGTTTATCACATCTTGTAAAACAAATACTCCCGAACCTGTTGATCTTGTAAATCCGAATATAGGCGGAATTAGTCCTTTGTTACAAACCACCGTCCCGCTTGTAAGTCTTCCGAACAGCATGATGCGGATTCACCGTATTCCTGGTAATTATCAGGCTGAAAAGATCGATTGTTTCCCGTTTATTGTATGTGGTCACCGCAATGGAACGGCCGGTTTCCTTATGCCTTCGAGCGGCGCTTCTGCAGATATGAAAGAATTGCAGAGCTATTATGATCACGACTATGAGATTTGCACTCCTTATTATTATTCTGTATGGCTGGAAGATCCTGATATTAATCTTGAATTTACAGTTGGTGAAAAATCTTCATTTTACCGCATCGCATGGAACAGGAAAGATGTTAAAAAGCTAATGCTTGGAGTAACCACAAATGGTTCGATAAATGTGATAAACAACAACACCATAGAAGGTTATGAGATGTATGAGGAAAAGGTAAAAGTGTTTTTTTGCCTTAAATCAGAAAAGGATTTTTTTGCTGATTCAATCTGGGATTCGGCAGGAAATCACACTGGAGGGTTCTCCGGCCTGTATGGAAAAAAGCCTCATGCATCCCTTACTTTCGATATTAAAGAGAAGGAACCCGTTGGCATTAAGATGGGGATATCTTTTATAGATGCGGCACAAGCAAGAAAAAATCTTGACAATGATATTCCCGGCTGGGATTTTGAACTGCTAAAGGATAATGGAAGAAAAAAATGGAATTCTGCACTTAGTAAGATTGCTGTAAAAGGAGGAACGAAAGATCAGCAGACTGTCTTTTACACTGCACTATACCGCACATATGAACGTATGGTAAATATCTCAGAAGATGGACGTTATTACAGTGGCTTTGATAATGCAATTCATAATGACAATGATACTTCATTTTATAACGACGACTGGATGTGGGATACTTACCGTGCTTCGCATCCTCTTCATGCAATGATCAATCCTGAGCTGGAAGCACTTAAGATCCAGTCATATGTCAGGATGTATGAGCAAAGCGGGTGGATGCCTTCATTCCCGATTCTTTGATGCAACCGGCAATGTCGGCCAGTATGTAATGGGCAACGAGCCAAGCCTTCATATCCCATATCTGTATAATTATGCAGGAGCCCCATGGAGAACACAGTACAGAGTCCGTTCTCTCCTCGATACCTGGTTTACAAATTCTCCGTTTGGAATCCCCGGTGATGAAGATGGAGGTGGTCTTTCGGCATTCGTTGTCTTTTCAAGTATTGGTTTTTATCCCGTCACACCTGGTTTACCGGTATTTAATATAGGCAGTCCTGTTTTTACAGATGTTACTGTAAACCTGCAAAATAGTAAAACATTCAGGGTAGTTGCCAGAGAAAGCAACCGGAAGAATAAGTATATACAAAAAGCTACTTTGAATGGTAAGCAATGGGATAAGCCATGGTTCAGCTGGGAGGATATTAAAAATGGCGGTGAATTGGTGCTGGAGATGGGTGACAGACCCAATTATTTGTGGGGATCTGATCCTGAAGATGCTCCCCCATCGGGATTATGAGGCCTTAATTTTGCGAAACTGATTATAGTTGCGTGTGAATTTTTCCTTTAGAACCAGACATTTAATGCTACTTTTGTGCCTTCCTGCGAAATGACAGGATATAATTTATTTCAGACAATAAAAAGTCTGCAAACTGAATATTATGGATCTTAAAAGCGAAATAAAAAAAAGAAGAACATTTGCTATTATAAGTCACCCCGACGCCGGAAAGACGACTCTTACTGAAAAGTTATTGCTTTTTGGAGGAGCCATACAGACAGCAGGAGCAGTACGTAGCAACAAAATAAGGAAAACTACAACTTCTGATTTTATGGAAATTGAAAAGCAGAGAGGCATTTCAGTTTCAACATCGGTAATGGCATTCGATTACAATGATATTCGTGTAAATATTCTTGATACGCCCGGCCATAAAGATTTTGCTGAGGATACTTACAGAACTCTTTCGGCTGTGGATAGTGTAATTCTTGTTGTTGACAGTGTAAAAGGAGTAGAGGAGCAGACCCGTAAGCTTATGGATGTCTGCAGGATGAGGAATACACCTGTAATGATATTCATCAATAAGATGGACAGAGAAGGTATTTCTCCATACGATTTACTTGATGAACTGGAACAGGAACTGAAAATTGCAGTATGTCCATACACATGGCCGATTGGCAATGGCAAGAAGTTCAAAGGAGTTTATAATTTGCATAGAAAGGAAGTCCAGATCTTCGCTCCTGATAAGACTACCATTTCAGAAAGTCTTATCACCACAAAGGATCTTAAGGATCCAAAACTGATTAGTTTTGTTGGCGGGGAGTCTATCAAAAAGCTTTGGGAAGAAATAGATTTTGTGAAAGATATGTTCGAGTCATTCAATATGTCGCTATATCGTGAAGGTTATCTGGCTCCCCTGTTTTTCGGAAGTGCGCTAAATAATTTTGGTGTACTTGAATTGCTCGAAACATTTCTGGAAATCGCCCCATGTCCTGGCCAGATACAGGCAGTGGAACGAACTGTTAAACCTGATGAGGAACAATTAACAGGGTTCATTTTTAAGATACACGCCAATCTCGATCCCAAGCATCACGACAGGATAGCTTTTATGAGGATCAGTTCCGGCAAATTTGAAAGAAATAAGTTTTATTACCATACGAGATCTGAAAAAAAGATCCGGTTCTCTTCCCCTACAAGTTTCATGGCAAACGCAAAAAGTATTGTTGATGAGGCATTTCCGGGTGACGTTGTTGGATTGTATGACAGCGGAAATTTTAAAATCGGAGACACTCTTACTGAAGGTGAGATACTGCACTTTAAAGGAGTTCCGAGTTTCTCACCTGAGATACTTCGTGAAGTTAATAACCTGGACCCAATGAAAACCAAACAGCTCGATAAAGGAGTGAGGCAAATGACCGATGAAGGTGTTGCACAACTATTTACGCAGCAACCTGGTAACAGGAAGATTATCGGAACGGTTGGTGAGCTTCAGTATGAAGTAATTAAATTCAGACTCGAGCATGAGTATGGTGCAAGATGTAACTTTTCACATCTTCCTTTTGTGAAAGCGTGCTGGATAACGACTGATAATAAAAAGGAACTTGAAGAATTTATAAAAAGAAAATCCAATGCAATTGCTTACGATAAGGAACATAACCCTGTATTCTTTGCTGAAAGTGACTGGATGTTAAAGCTTGCCAGAGAAAATTTCCCTTCTCTTACTTTCCATAATACATCCGATTTTAAAATGGGGAAAGTCAAAAATGGTATCATTTCCACAAATTAATTTTCTTCTCTTGTGTTCACCCGAATAATTTTTTCTATTTTTTGCAGTTTAGAACAAACATTTTACGTAAAAAGTTTGTTTAACCATTGTATGAAAGTGTAAACAAATAATAACTGAAATGGGGAACTTACTTTATATCATTGCTGTTATCCTGATCATTGCCTGGGCAATTGGATTTATAGGGTATAGCCTTGGCGGTCTTATCCATGTATTGCTTGTTCTTGCGATTATCGCAGTTCTATTGAGAATTATTTCAGGAAGAAGAATATAAATTTTATACCATAACCATTTAAAAATAGAAATTATGAACTCAGGGAAATTATTAGCAGGAGTATTGGCCGGAGTGGCCGTTGGAGCTTTAATTGGCGTATTGTTTGCTCCTGACAAAGGCTGGAATACCAGGAAGAGAATATCTAAAAAAGCGGAAGATATCGCAGATGATCTCAAGGAAAAATTTGATGAATTTCTTGATACTCTTACCGTAAAGGTTGATGAGGCGAAAGAGCAGGTATCTGATTTAACCGCGAAGGTTAAAAACAAAGCATCAGAAGTTAAGAAAGAAGCCAAAACGGCAACCTCATAGTATCTTATTGTCTGTGCTGCTGTTTGTTAACACAAAAGGTTTTCCCACAATAAAACATATAATATGGAGGATAATTCTAATTTGCTGGAATCACTGTTGGACAAAGCTAAGGAATATGGAATAACATCATTCGAATTAGCAAAGCTCAGGGCAATTGAAAAAACGACTGATGTAGCTTCGTCTTTAGTGCCAACATCAATAGTTTTAATTTTAGTAATCACATGTTTGCTGTTTCTGAACCTAGGTGTAGCGTTGTGGTTAGGCGAAGTTCTTGGAAAACAGTTTTATGGATTTTTTGTAGTCGCCGGATTCTATTTAGTTTTGGGGCTGGTTCTTCATTACTTTCTTAATGATTGGGTAAAGAGGATAGGCGGAGACTATTTTGTCAGGCATATTCTAAAATGATGTATTATGGAAAGCAAAATATATACTGATCGGATAACTACTGTGGCAGCTCTAAAAAGCGCTATCATGGTGCTTGAAGTTGAACAAAAGGTTAAAGAGATTGAATTAAAGGATCAATTTTACCTGACTTATGAAAGTTTAAGACCAGTAAGTATTATCAGAAACACCCTGAACGGTTTATTTTCAACATCTAATGAAGACCTTTCAGGCACTGCCGTAGGTGCTGCCAGTGGTTATCTCGTAAAAAAAATATTGATCGGTTCATCTGGGAGCCTGTTACGGAAGTTAATAGGCACTGCCCTGCAGGTTGGAATGACTAATTTCGCTTCTCATAAATCAGATGCTATAAAAACATTTGGACTATCAATGCTTAAGCGTTTGTTCCGCAGAAAAGAAAGGAGATCAGAAGACAGTGTCAACTGACCACCAGGAACTCACTTGCCTTCTCAAACAGCAGGTTTAATTTTTGTTTGGAGCAGAAATTTCAAAAAATTTACTCTTCAGTAAGTTTCATAAGCAAATTATATAACATTTGCGAGGTATTGTATAATCCGTCCGGATCAATCTTTTATCACCTTTGCATTGAATATTTTATCATCCTGCATTATTTGTTTGAATGAAAGTGAACAATGTAATTATACAGATCTGGTTATTTGAACAAAAGAGGATCAATTTAGTTGAATACATAATAATAGGTTAATTCCGATGGTAGAGGTTAGGAATGAAGGGATATTGCTGGAAAAGACACAATTGGAATTTGAAAATGAAGGTGTATTGAATCCAGCCGTCATACGCACAGGCGACAGTGTACATCTTCTTTACCGGGCAGTAAGGCAGGGTAATCATTCAACAATCGGTTACTGCAGGCTCGAAGGTCCATTAACTGTAAAAGAAAGGTGGAGCTCTCCAATAGTTATTCCTGAATTTGACTATGAGTCGAAAGGAGTAGAAGATGCCCGGGTTGTAAAAATTGAAGATCTGTATTACCTCACTTACACAGCATACGATGGTATTAATGCCCGTGGGGCTCTGGCTGTTTCAGAAGATCTTTTGAATTTTAAAAAACTTGGAATAATTGTTCCGAACATAACTTATTCGAACTTCATTTCACTGATTGAAGCATCCGGGAAAGTTGATGTTAATTATTGTAATTACCAAAAACTCTTTTATCAGGCATCTGAACCTGACAAGATGATGATGCTGTGGGATAAGGATGTGTTCTTTTTTCCCAGAAGGATAAATAATAAACTAGTGTTTCTCCACAGGATAAGACCTGGAATACAGATTGTTTCTGTAAATAATATCAATGAATTGTCAAATAGTTTCTGGGATAATTACTTTCATAATCTTGATGAAAATATTGTTTTAGATCCTGTCTATAGTCATGAATCTGAATATATTGGCGGTGGATGTCCTCCAATCGAGACCGAAGCTGGCTGGCTTTTAATATATCATGGTGTGGAAAATACAGAAAAAGGTAATGTCTATTCCGCATGTGCTGCTTTACTTGACCTTAATAATCCAGGGAGACTTATTTCAAGGCTTCCTTATCCATTGTTCTCCCCACGATTTGACTGGGAATTAAATGGAGTAATTAATAATGTCGTTTTTCCTACAGGGACGGCACTGTTTGGGGACACATTATATATTTACTACGGTGCTGCGGATACCGCTATTGCGTGTGCTTCATTGAATCTGAGAGAGCTGGTGTCCGAATTGTTAACTTATAAATCTACTAATGAAAACTAAAATTATATCAAACAAGGATGAGGAGGTTAAAAATAAATTGGAATGGTATTATAGTCCTGTTGGTAAAGTTAATCAGGAAACCAGACCTCAACAGACAAATAACATTGCTGAGATATTATTTATTACTTCATATCCTCCAAGAGAGTGCGGCATTGCAACCTATTCGCAAGATTTAATTAAAGCACTTCAGAACAAATTCAGTAAATCCTTTTCAATAAGAGTCTGTGCACTTGAATCAGGTGATATAAGCTTTAAATATCCTGCAGAAGTAAAATATAAGCTGAAAACATCACTCTCTGAAGACTACGAAAAACTTGTATTTAAGATTAACAATGATGATTCCATCAAAATAGTTCTAATTCAACATGAGTTTGGATTTTTTAAAAATCAGGAAAATTCATTTCTTAAGTTTTTAAATTCACTTAATAAACCGGTTGTAATTGTTTTTCATACAGTGCTTCCTTTTCCTGATGAGAATCTAAGGTCGCACATCCGCAGCATTTCTGACGTTTGCGAATCAGTAATAGTAATGACAAATAATTCTGTAAATATCCTGAAAAATGATTATGGTATTCCAGGGAAAAAGATAACGATGATTGCTCATGGGACTCACCTCGTGACACATGGAAACAGAGATTTCTTAAAAAATAAATATGGTCTGAGAGGACGAAAGGTACTTACCACTTTTGGACTTTTAAGTTCAGGAAAAAGTATTGAAACAACATTAAATGCTTTACCGGCAATCATTAAAACAAGCCCCAATGCGATATTCCTTATTATAGGAAAGACCCATCCTGAAGTATTAAACCAGGAGGGAGAGCAGTACAGGTTGAGTCTTGAAAAGATTGTGGCGGATAATAAAATTACCAGTAACGTAAAATTTATAAATAGCTATCTTTCTTTATCCGATTTGCTTGAATATCTTCAGCTCACCGATATATACCTATTCACTTCGAATGATCCTAATCAGGCTGTAAGCGGTACATTTGCATATGCTATGAGTTGCGGTTGTCCTATAATTTCAACCCCAATTCCGCATGCGAAAGAGGTGCTCACCGGGGATACAGGAATTATCATTGATTTTCAAAACTCTGAGCAATTGAGCGATGCGGTAATCAGGTTATTAAATAACGCTTCATTAATAAGAAGTATCCGTATAAATACTCTGCAAAAGATTGTTTCAACAGCGTGGGAAAACTCTGCAGTTAAACACACGATGCTTTTTAATAAAATAGCAAATGGCGGTATAACAGTCAGGTACAATTTACCACCTGTCAATCTGAACCATTTAAAACAGATGACAACAGATACTGGAATAATTCAGTTTTCAAAGCTTAATCAACCTGATATTTGTACTGGTTACACGCTCGATGATAATGCAAGAGCTGCAGTAGCAATGTGTATGCACATTGCTAACACTGGCGACACTAAGAGCATCTGGTATCTGAACAGGTATCTGAGTTTTATAAAACTCTGCCAGCAACCGAATGGGAATTTTATGAATTATGTAGACGTTGAAAAAGAGTTTACCAGTCAGAATAGCGTAGTAAATCTTGATGATGCAAACGGCAGAGCAATGTGGGCGCTCGGATATTTGATATCCGAAGAAAAAGTCCTGACTGAAAAGATTGTAAATGAGGCAAAGGCAATATTCAGGAATGCTATTCCTAATTCTGAATCAATACATTCAACACGGGCGATGGCTTTCGTAATAAAAGGCTTATATTTTTATCAGAAAACAGTTAAATCGTCTGAGACCATTGAGCTGGTAAAAACTTTGGCTGACCGACTTGTTAAGATGTACAGTCATGTATCAAATGTAAGATGGCATTGGTTTGAAGATTACCTTACTTATGCAAATAGTGTTATTCCGGAGGCTATGTTATATGCCTGGCAGTTAACGGGTAATGCGAATTACAAAATGATCGCACAATCATCGCTCAGGTTTCTTACCTCAATGGTTTTCAATGAATCAGGTATTGAAGTAATTTCAAACAGGAACTGGCTGAAAAAAGGTCAGGTAGCCGGTCATTATGGCGAACAGCCAATAGATGTAAGTTATACCATTATGACTTTAAGCAAATTCTATGACGCTTTTGCGGATAAAGACTATTTATTGAAAATGGAAACTGCTTTTAATTGGTTTCTTGGTAACAACAGGCTACACCAGGTAATATATAATCCGTGCACAGGAGGCTGCTATGATGGATTGGAGGAGACACATGTTAACCTGAACCAGGGAGCAGAATCAACAGTTTGTTATCTGATGGCCCGGCTGACAGTCGAAAAATATGTCAGATCTTCTTCAAAAAAAGTGGGACATACGGATAAAAAATTACTACGGGAAAAAGCAATGAGATTAACTTCCAGGGACACTAACCTGACAATAAATTCCTTTTATTCTAAGATGGATACTTCAGAAATGACCAGTAAGAAATTAAAAAACAAGGAATCAGGAAATAAATAATATAGAAGCAGAAAAAAAATGCAAGTTTCAGTAAACAGAAAGGATAGTAAGTTTTTTCCTGATCCAAGTAGAGTAATTGCCAGATTCTGCTATTTTTCAAGTGAAAGAAGTAAAAGTATAATAATAAGCGTTTTATCGATGTCTGAGAGAGAGGTCTTTATTGCTCTGAGTCAGGTTTTGAGAGGATATTCGCGGCGGCACAGAAATATATCGACGATTTTCGAATCGCACTTTAATAAGCTATCTGCCTTGTTAAAGGAAATGGGTATTAACCCCGACGCAATTAATCAATCCCAGAAAGCTCTTATTGGTTCATATTTTACGATGGAATATTCGATAGAGTCTGCCGCATTTTTTAATCCTTCAATTGTCGAAGATCCTGATCAGTCAGAAACAGGGTATGATGAGACGAGAGTAATCTTCAGTTTCAGGGCAACCGGTGAAGGGCATATATCATCTATTGTGTTCCGGTCAGCAATACTTGATAAGAACGATAATCTGATAATAGAACCTGTTGGCAAAATGCTTGCCGAAGCAGCCAGAATAGAGAGGCATATATACACTAAGTCATCATTCATTAAAACGCTTGATGAGATGCATGATCTGGATTGTAAAATATCTCCCCTTTTTGTTTTGGAGAAGCTAAAAGATTGTTTTACTTATGGTGAACTGAAAAAAGCAATCGAAGAAACCAGAAAAACACATCCGCTTACTCCAGAAAAAGAGCTACTTATCAATCAGATGTTTTGGCTGGCCCTCTCTCATTATGAAATAGAGTTTTCACTCGATTCAGCAATATCGGAAAGAGTTATTTTCCCTATCTCCGACAGCGAGAAAAATGGTATCGAAGATGCACGTTTTGTCAAATTCACCGAAGAAAATGGGGAAACCATATATTATGCTACTTATACCGCTTACGACGGTACCTCCATTTTGCCTAAATTGTTATCGACCAGAAACTTTTATCATTTCAAAGGATTGCCGATTCATGGTGAGATAGCTCAAAACAAAGGGATAGCACTATTTCCCAGAAAAATTAATAACAAATATGCGATACTATGCAGGATCGATGGGATAAATAATTACATATCTTTTTCTAATAATATTAATGTATGGAGGGAAGCGAAAATTATTCAAAAACCAAGGTATTCGTGGGAGTTGGTACAGGTAGGAAACTGCGGCTCCCCAATCGAGACCGAAGAAGGCTGGCTGGTTATAACTCATGGTGTTGGCCCAATGAGGGAATATGTACTAGGAGCATCGCTGTATGACCTCAATGATCCGGAAAAAGAAATTGGCAGATTAAAAACACCACTCCTGGTTTCCAATAACGCAGAACGTGAGGGTTATGTCCCAAATGTTGTTTATTCATGTGGTTCTATCATCCATAATAAGAATTTGATCATTCCTTATGCAATGTCGGATTTTGCTTCAACTTATGCCACGATCGATTTAAGAGAACTGCTGAATGAACTCAAGAACTCAAATAAGACCCATTTATAAAAAATGCCGGTAATAATAAAGAACGTCGCAATTATTGTAGCACACCCAGATGATGAAACATTATGGGCAGGTGGAACAATAATAAGTCATCCTGATTGGAATTGGTTTATTGTCAGTCTTTGCAGGGGAAAGGATCTGGACCGCTCTCCCAAATTCTATGATGCTTTAAAAATATTAAATGGCAAAGGCGTAATGGGCGACATGGATGATGGTCCAGATCAAATTCCGCTCGAAGATACAACTGTTGAACAAACCATATTGGATCTGTTGCCTGAAAAACATTTCGATCTTATCATAACTCATAACCCAATTGGTGAATACACACGCCATCGGCGACACGAAGAAACCGGAAAAGCTGTGATAAGGCTTTGGCATTCCGGAAAAATACAATCTGATCAATTGTGGATCTTCGCTTATGAAGACAATAACAGAAATAAGTTTCCGGAGGCAATGAGAAATGCAAATTTATACAATGCACTTCCGGAAGAAATATGGTTAAAAAAATATAAAATCATTACACAAACTTACGGTTTTAAAGCTGGAGGATTTGAGGCTGAGACAACACCGCATGCTGAATCATTCTGGCAATTTACTGATGCTCAGACTGCCCTCGAATGGCTTTTTGGACTAATTAATTTAAGAACATGATAATTAACTCACAATGAAAGTACTGCTGTTATACGATTATCCGCCATCGCCGGGAGGTCTGGCTACACAAGGAGACCTTCTCTTCAGAGGTCTCAGTGAACTGGGTGTAGATGCACATGCGGTTCATTTCGAATCGTCACAGGAGAAAGAATGGTATTATCGTTGGTTTGAACCTGATGTTGTTGTGGGGGTAGGTTACTGGGGACACACTCCTCAGTTGATCCTTCATCCTCAGCGATACGGAGTTCAACCGGTACCATGGCTTGTGGCCGATGGATATATCGCCAATTACCAGGAAGTATTAAATGCTCTTCCACTTATACTGGTAACATCCAGATGGGTTAAGGAGATGTATGTACGCGACGGTATAAGCGGCGACCGTATTGAGGTCTTGCCTGTCGGGTGCGACACTGATTCCTTTGTTCCTCACCGGAAGGATGATCCTAAAATAGTCTCCGTGCGAGAGTCGCTGGGGATATCGCCTGAACAGATAATGATTCTGACAGTGGGAGGTGACGCCGCATCAAAAGGAGCCCAGGAAGTAATGCAGGCTCTGGCAATAATAGATAACAAGGCGCCGGATTGGAAATATGTATGCAAAGTCTGGCCGCAGCCACGTACCGAAAAGCAGAATATAGCTGACCTTAACATGGCTGCAGATCTGGGAATTGAGAAGAATGTCATCTATGCTACCAACAAAATATCACGAAACTTTATGCCATATCTGATTGGAGCCTGCGATATTTATGCCGCACCATCGAGGCTTGAAGGATTTGGAATGCCTCAGGTTGAGGCAGGTGCATGCGAAAAACCAGTTATTGGCATCAATGCTATGGGAATGCTCGACACCCTTATACAAGGTGAAACAGCATACCTTGCAGAGGTGGCACAGAAAATTGTTGTAAATCAGGTGACCCTTGGCGATGAATCTGGGTTTGAGGATAAGCACAGAGTCGTGTTTAAAGAACCAAGAACCGTTGACTACCGTGCCAATGTTCATGATATTGGTAAATATCTGATGCTTCTTATGGGAGATTCAAATCTGCGTGACAGAATGGGTAAATCTGCCCGTGAAAATGTTGTGAAGAAATTCGACTATCGTGTGGTGGCAAGGCAGTTCCTTCAGATTATAAATGATAAACTTGGGATAACCTAGATTCATAAAAAAATAACATAAAGGAAAACTTCAGAACAATTGGAAATAGAAGAAGCTAAAAAGGCTGCTATTGAGGTATTGCTCCACAATGCTCACGGTCCATACCGTGGGCTGCCGCGAACTGCGGGCTGGGGATATCCTGAGCCGTATACAAGGGATCTGATGTTTTCAATTCTGGGGATTGGCGTAACAGGAAATAAGAAACTTTTAAAGAGCATCAGACGGGTACTTGAAACACTTGCTATAAACCAGACTGAACATGGGCATATACCATCACTTGTTAATGATAAAGATGACAGGGGATCGAGTGACAGCACTCCACTGTTTCTTATGGGCGTTGGTATTTTCAGAAAAATAACCGGCGAGAGTGATTTTCTTAATGAGGCAGTTGGAAAAGCCCTTACCTGGATGGATTATCAAAGTCCTTCTGACAGATATATGATAGCCCAGCAGCCAACAAGCGACTGGCGCGATGAGCAATGGGTTTTAGGCTATGGGTTGTTTGTTAATACTCTGGTTTACAGTTATCTCCGAATCCTTGGCCTTAATGAAAAGGCCGATAACGTGTATCGCGAAATGCGTCGTTTTATAATTACTGCAGAGACTAAACATCGTCATGTTCATGAAGGTCTGGTTGTTAAGTATAAACCATATTATGCTTTATGGTCCTATAAAATACATAGTAGCGAGAGATTTGATTTGCTTGGCAACAGTCTCGCCATACTTTCCGGTATAGCATCGCCAACACGCGCTGAGGAAATGATTTCATGGATCGAAGAAGAATGTGATAATATGAAAAAGAATGGTGATCTGGCCACAGATATTCCGCCGAATTTTTTTCCGTTTATAAGAATGGAAGACCCTGACTGGCATGCGAGATATGAAATATACAATAAACCAGGCGAATATCACAATGGTGGTATCTGGCCATTTGTGTGCGGATTTTATGTAGCGGCACTGGTAGCAGCAAAAAGATATTCCCTGGCTGCTGAAAGGCTTTTGGTCCTGGCCCGTCTCAATAAAACCTCGGCAAGCGGGAAGCTATCATACGGCTTTAATGAGTGGATAAAAGCACAGGATGGGAAGCCAATGGGGCAGGACTGGCAAACATGGAGCGCAGCGCTTTTCTTATATGCTGCAAAATGTGTTGAGGAAAAGCAAACTCCATTTTTTGAGGAGATGCGTAACATAAAAACAGAGAATTGATCAAAAAAAACCGGTTTAAATCCGGCTTTTTTTACGTAATCAGTGATTAGGCAGGGTTAATATATCACCATTTTTTTTGATGTTCTTAGAATTGCATTTCCAAATAGCTCAACGACATAAATACCTGATTTGAGGTTTACAGGTATTTTTATTCCTGTTGCACCTGTTACCATTGTTTTTTCAACCATTAATTTTCCGCCTAAATCCGAAATTTTCACAATCTGAGGAGTAAGTGCTGTTGCTATGGCCGATGCAGTTCCAATATATGCGAAGGCAATATTTATCGTCTTGTGAACATGATTTGGTGAAATAGTCATTGTAACTGATACCGTTGCATCTTTAACCGGGGCCGCAAGATTATTCGTTGTTGTTGAGGCAGCTATGCTCTGTGCAATACCGCCAGATGATGTTTGCAGTGGGTTTGTAGCTGGCTTTGTGTAAGATACAGTTATCAGATCGCCATATTTAATTGGAGTTGCAAGAGCTAGTGATACCTTGGTGCCTGAAATCGACACACTATTTACGGTACGGACCACAGAATTCACACTGACTTTGAAAGCGGAAACCGCTGGTACAATGTTTGCGAGGCTAAGGTTGAAACTAATTACCAGTACTGTAGGTGCAGCGTTATCAACACCTGAGTTGACGTATACAGGACTTGCAGCCACTGCAGTTTCAAATACACGTGCTCCGACCTGCCAGGAAGCATCCTGATTAGCGGTAGAGGGTGATGCATTTACTGTCCATCCAGCGCTTATTGATAATCCTGTCTGCCATGTTGAAGTGAGGTTTGTGCCATAATTGAGACGACTTGCCGGAACAAAGTCCGTAAAGTTGTTAAAGTTCGGATTTATCACAACTGAATGGGCATCATAACCAAGGGCCTGCCACTGTGCATAGGTCAGCAATGAACCGTTTAGTTCAAATTTTGGAGTACCTGACTCACACCAGTAAAGGTTATAATCACATTCGAAACCAATCAGGCAATCATTATTCAGGATACGGATATTTACAGTCTGATTTTTACTATAGAAAATATTATTTTTAATTTTTGTGCCGTGTGCCATAGATGTCGGGCTCACATCGGTATTTGTGTAAATATCAATAAATCCTCTTCCTGTCTGAGCTGTTGTTCTTTCCTGAAAGAATGTGTTATTATAGATATTTACGTTCGACATCCCCTTTATAACCACACCGACCGCGGGTGACACAATAATATTATATGCAACAGCACCCCCGGTATTTGTCATATTGGTTGCAGATTTGCGGATTATTCCCATAGGGACTTTATTCAGATAATTATATCGGATAACGGCATTTCTGTTATGACCGGTAAATACACCATGTGTAATACTGGCCATATCGGTGCCGTTCCAAATAAATTTATTACCTGTAATTACCTCACCGTCAAGCATATTGTTAGTACTGCCAGCACCTTCATCA
>JBBRSO010000052.1:0-19680 GCA_038245405.1 Bacteroidales bacterium | reverse complement strand
TATTACCTTCAACGTAGGGCAAAATCAACTGGAAACGGCCATTGTCGTTAATAAGCCTCATAACTCCTTTTAGCAATTCATCTGATGACAGTGAATCATTATGCCGTGCAGCTGATTTCCGTAGATCGGGGTTTTTAAGGCTCTTATTAAAATAAGGTGGATTAGACACTATAAGATCAAATCGGCCTTCGCCGGGATAATAATTCTGAAGATCTGTCTTAATCACTTTTATCCTGTCGCTCCATGGGCTGTTCTCAGAATTTTCACATGTTTGCTTGTATGAATCCTGATCAGGCTCGATAGCTATTATATCAGCTTCACACCGTTGAGCAAGCATTAACGAAACAAGCCCTGAACCTGACCCTATATCGAGTATCGATTCTGCCCCGGAAACGTCAGTATAGGCTCCAAGCAGTACGCCGTCAGTACCTACTTTAAAGGCTGACTTCTCCTGGTTAATAGTGAATTGCTTAAAATTAAAGTAGTTGTTCGGCATCATCAGAGGGTTGTTCCCAGGTTACTCAGGCATTCTTTTTTAATTCTATCAGAGTGATCTCAGGCAAAATACCAACTCTCCCGGGATATCCTATAAATCCCAGTCCTCTGTTTACATATAAAAACTGATTCTTCTCCTGGTAAATGTCAGCCCATTCCTTATATAGATATTGAACAGGGCTCCATCTAAACCCGGGTATTTCCACGCCAAACTGCATTCCGTGTGTGTGCCCTGACAGGGTAAGGTTGATATATGGATACTTGCTGATTACTTCTTTCCGCCAGTGCGATGGGTCGTGTGAAAGCAAAATATTAACAGGGCTGTAGCTTATATTCTTTGTTGCCTTTTCCAGGCTGCCATAATTTGAGAATCCATGTGCGCTGCAATTCTGAACACCTATTATGGTAATTCTTTCCCCCTCCTGTTCAATATGCTGGTGCTCATCCCAAAGCAATTTCCATCCTGCCTGGCCATGGATTTTTTTCAGCTCCTGAATGTCATTCTCTTTTTCCGCCGGATTATCCCATTTATAATAATCTCCATAATCATGATTTCCAAAAATAGAAAATACTCCATGTTTTGCCTCTATTTTTTTCAGAGTGTCGACATAATTCAGCGCTTCTTTATGAAAGTAGTTAACAAGGTCGCCGGTAAAAAAGACTACATCTGGTTTTTCCTCATTTATAAGACGAACTGCCCGCTCCAGAGGTTCAGTACTTAAAAAACTGCCTGTATGAATGTCAGAAATCTGAATTATTTTGAAACCATCAAATGAACCCGGCAGGTCAGGTAAAACAAGTCTCAATCTTCTGATCTTATAGTTATAAGCATTGAATGCCATCCCATATAGCATGCTAAAGAATGGTATTGATCCAACAATTAATCCTGTCCTGATAATAAAACCGGAACGGCTGATTTTTTTTGCCTGATTGCTACCTTCTGTTGCACCCGGCTTCTTAAACAAGAATGATATTTTTAATGATCCCCAGCGTATAAACCTTACTAAATCATCAAAAAGGACAAAAAAAGCCAAAATAATTTTTGAAGGAATGAGAATGATCAGAAGAGCCAGACTATACGTTCTGAAATATATGTTCCAGTTTTGCCAGTCAGTAAATTGTGTAAAAGCAATTAACACAAAACAAAAGCCAGAAATAAGCCAATAGATTCTCTTTACCCAACTGATTGTTGTTTTTGAAAAGCTTCTGGCTGCAAATCGAAATGCCTGATAAGCATATAGGTCAATAAGTACCCAGATTATCAGGAAGATTATCAGGCGTGCGTTTATATACTGCATGAATACTTGGTTAAAAATTATTTCAATTTAAAAACAAAATTAGTATTTCTGTAGTTCTGGCAATATTGAGAGAACCTTACTTTTAAATTTTAGTTCAATTTTAATGTCAGACATTTGTGCTTGTTTAGAATGTTTCTAAATTTGTCAAATTGTTAATATGACTGAAGCCGCACAAGCCATCAGAATCGTTCAAAAAGATGAATGGTCTGAATAATGATTTTTGATGAATTAGAAACCGAATGTCTCAGCAGACAATTATTTACTAAATTATGATGGATTTTTTTAAAGATATAGGAATAGCCGGATTTCTTTTTTTTCTTATAAAAGGGCTGATTTGGCTTCTATTATTTTTTCTCGTTTATACTGGTTTTGTAAAAAAAGAAAAAGCTCAGAAAATTAAAGACAAACTATTTTTTTGGAAAAAAAAGAAGAAGGATTTAAAATAGCTTAAGACCAAGAGTCACAATCTTCACAGTGCTATAAACCGAAATTTAAGCCAGTTAGATGATAACAAAATTCAACTATTATTCATGAATGGCCACTCGATAGCATCTCATACCCTGATATTACATCAAACAGTTCTTCATCAATTGTACTTTGACGCAAACTATTGAACTTATGGCTAAGATCATCGAGTAATTCATCAATATTTTTTTCAGCACGTTGCATTGCAGCCAAACGGCTTGCGTTTTCGCTTGCCAACGATTCAGCGCAAGCCTTGAACAACGTAGCAAAAAGATAGGCATGGATAAGCGCCAATAAAGTTGGCTTAATCCCTCCCAGAACCTGCGGTACCAACTTCGTAGGCCACTTAAGTTCTGTTAGTGATTGTCTCCATTTTTCATCTAATGGCAGCAACTGATGAACTGCAGGTTCATAACCAGCGCCCTGCTTTGGTTGGTTATGAAAAATATAAACGCTTTTGACATTCCCCTGGTCGAAGCTTTCTTCGCTTTTGATCAAAATCTGTTGTACAAGCGGAGTAATTGCGTCAACAGAATTGGGAACAGGGAAAAGTTTTGTGGAATTATAGTTTATATCTGAAAGCAGCAATTGAACGCGTTCGCCTACTGCCCAGATCTCTTTTTTACCCGGCAAGGCATGTAGTGTCTCAGACACGAAATCGGTAAGTGAATCGTTAAATTGCCCCACAAGACCCTGGTCCGAACCAAAAACAACAGCACAAATTAATTCTTCATTTTTTTCTTTGGATACTTTCTGTTCGATTATATTGTCAATTTTCTCCTGTCTGAAATAGGCTACTATACCCAAAGAAACAGCACGGTAGTAATCGCCAAGAGAACTAACTGCCATCTCATACTGACCGATATTTGAAGCCGCCATAGCTTTCATAGACCTGACAACAGATTTAAGTTCTTTTGCACCATTCAGCTTCCTGCGTAGATTTTCCTGTGTTTCCATCACTCATCTTTATGTTCTGTTTCAGGTTTTTCCTGAAAAGGTTCAAGTATTTTGCCGGCAATATCCAATATAGTTTCACGATCAGGATTGCTCAATTCTTTGTCTGAAAATAATCTTTTCAGAAGTTTTGCCGGGAGCTCAGGGTTCATTTTCTGCAAAGCAACCTCTGCCTCCTCCATTTTGTCTATAGGTATCGTATCAAAGAGTCCGCTGGTTAATGCAAGAAGTGTCACTATTTGTTCCGGTACAGACATTGGTTGAAGTTCATGTTGTTTGAAACAAATCCGGATTCGCTTTCCACGTTCAATGATTTTTCGTGTATCGGTATCCAATCGCGTACCAAAACGTGAGAAGGACTCTAATTCCTCAAATTGAGAGTAGGCAAGCTTCAGGTCACCAGTAGTAGAACGATATGCTGGCAATTGTGCCTTGCCCCCAACACGGGAAACGGATTTGCCCACATCAACTGCAGGTAAAATACCTAATTCAAATAGTTTAGGGGAAAGATAAATCTGTCCGTCGGTAATGGAGATAAGGTTTGTAGGTATATAAGCCGATATGTTTTGAGCTTCAGTCTCGATAATTGGCAATGCAGTAAGCGAACCTCCTTTGAGTTTATCGCTCAGGTGTGTTGACCGCTCCAATAATCTTGAATGTATGTAAAATATATCGCCGGGAAACGCTTCCCGACCAGGCGGTCTTCTAAGCAAAAGAGAAAGCTCCCGATATGCACGCGCATGGTGCGTGAGGTCATCATAAACAATGAGTACATCGCGGCCCTGTTCCATAAAATATTCTGCAATGGTTGTGGCAGCATAAGGAGCTATGTATTTTAATCCTGGCGCGTTGTTCCCTTCGGTTGTGACTACAATTGTATATTCCATCGCACCATTCTTTTCAAGATTTGCAATTACTTTCGCCACAGATGATGCCCTCTGCCCGATGGCACAATAAACACAAAGAACATTTTTATCGTGCTGATTGAGAATGGCATCAATTGCAATGGCTGTTTTGCCTGTCTGCCTGTCGCCCAGAATCAGTTCACGCTGTCCCCTACCGATAGGAATAAGAGCATCAATGACTTTTAACCCCGTTTGCAAAGGAACGGAAACCGTAGCGCGGTCCATTATGGCTGGTGCAGGACGCTCAATAGGCAGTCGCTGCTTAAATGCAATATTACTTTTACCATCCATGGGTTCTCCCAATGGGTTAATAACTCTTCCAATTAAAGAATTATCGACAGGTATATCCATTACACGGCCTGTACGTTCAACTTCATCACCGGCATTCAGAAGAAAATCTTCACCAAGAAGAATCGCACCTATCTCATTTTCATCAATATTGTAGGCTATACCAAATAAACCGCCCGGAAATTTTAATAATTCTTCAAAGCCTGCGCCCGGAAGACCTGCAATTTTAACAATTCCTGCAGATACGCTGACAACAAAACCAACTTCGCGGGGCATAAAAGAAAACGAGTAATTTTTCCTGCCTTTCTCCAACTCATCAAATGTGGTATTTATCGTTTTTTCAAATTGGTTTACTGGCATTTTATTTTTTATTTGGTTTTGACTTTAATTTTAGTTTTAATTTTGGTTTTGGTTTTGTTAGTGGTTTTGCCTTTGCCTTTGCCTTTGCCTTTGTTTTTGTCTTTGTTTTTATATCAACCTTAGTTACTGGTTTAAGTTTTTCTTTGGGTACTGCTTTAGGTTCTTCATTCACCACTGTGGTAATACTCTTTTGAAGTGAATTAAGATATTCTGAAATGCTCCATGCCAGTTTATAACCATTTGAAGTAATCTCGATACCACTTACTATTTCGGGTGTGGTCTTAAATTGAAAATTAGTTTCTGATCCGAGTATTTTATTTACTGTGCTTTTAATTTCAACTTTCTGTTTTTCAGGCAAATCAAATGCACTTTGCACAAGTACCGGGCTTGATCCGGATTTAAAAGCTGCCCTAAATTGCTTGCTTTCTTCATTTTTAAGTTCATTTAATCTTTTAATGAAGACGATTGTCATTTGTTCTTCAAGACTGGCTGAGGCAAGGTCGGTAAGTGTTTTTCTTGCTATGGCAAAAACTTCTTGTTGCGTTTTTTTCGAAATGTCGCGATTTAAGCTTTCCTGTATCTCTTTCAATGCGTTGTCCAGTTTGGAACGTAACGCAGCCGCTTCATTTCTTGCAGCTTCAAGAAGCTTTTGTCGTTCTTCATTTGTTTCGGCTACCGCTTTATCCATCAGACCCTTCTTTGCCTTATCGAACGTTTCATTTTTCTTGCTGAATTCAGCCTGTTCTTTTTTAGCTGTTTTTTCTTTCTCTTCTGAGTCCTTTAGCTGCAACGCTATTTTTTCTTCACGTTCGTCAATAGCCTTGAGTATTGGCTTATAAAGAAAGCGTTTAAGTAACCAAACCAAAATGAGGAAATTAAGTATCTGAGCTATTACTGTGAACCAGTTTATTTGCATTTTGTATGTATTACTTTGCTATAATGTGATTCCAGAATGGGTTAGCGAATATGAGAATCATCGAAACCACGAAACAATAAATAGCTGTTGACTCAATCATTGCCAGACCCACAAACAGTGTCCTGGTAATAGTTGGTGCTGCATCAGGCTGCTGTGCAATTGAGCTTAAAGCAGTCGAGACCGATTTTCCTTCGCCCAATGCCGGAAACATACACCCTATACTTGTTGAAAATCCGGCAGTAATAATTGATACTACTCCAATAATTGATACATTATCCATTTTTAGTCCTCCTATTATTTAGTTGTAATTATTTCTTTCTTATCTGATGTTTTGGAATCATGCACTGCTGCTGCAATATAAACCGTTGCCAGAATACTGAAGATATAGGCTTGTACCATACCTGTAAGTAAACCAAGTGCTTTCATTACAATTGGGAATAAAAAGGGTGTTATACTTAAAAGAATAGCGACAATCATTCCTCCACTCATGATGTTCCCGAACAAACGCACGGCTAATGCCATTGTGCGGGTAATTTCACTTATCAGGTTAAATGGCAACATTATAAATGTCGGTTTTATATATGATTTCAGATAACCCCCGATGCCGGTCTTTGCAATTCCAAAAAAAGGCACAGCCATGAAAACACAAAGAGCCAGCGCTACGGTAGTGGAAAGCGAACCTGTTGGGGGTTCGTACCAGGGGAATATTATACAGATATTAGATGTTACTATAAAAAGAAATAACGTGCCGATAAAACCAATATAATCTTCTGGTTTTTTCAAGCCTATCTCTTTAATTTGACTGTTAATGCCTGTTACCAACATCTCAAGAATGCATTGCCAACGCGAAATACTGTTATCTGACTTGAGTTTTCGTGTAATCAATACAGAAACCAACACCAACAGTAGCATTACTGCCCATGTGGTAACAATGGTCAGGTTAAGGGTAAAAAAGCCATGTTGCCAAAAAATGGTTTGATCGGGACTAAGATTCATGATAAACCTCTTTTTTTATTGCTTTTCCTGTTATTGATCTTGTAAGATATACAAGAATGAAGCGGGCTATAACAAAGCCAATCAGACAGATAAGAAGTCTTTGCCAGCTTCCGGCAGAGACAAAGTAAAACCCGGTCAATATAATACTTACTCGCAAAAAGAAACTACTGATAAACCAAATTGCCGGCATTTTTGCGGTAATCGATTTTTTCACTGTCAACCAGAGCCCCCCAAAAAATAGTGTGCCTAATGCCAACCCTGCTATAAAAGCCAATATCATAAATAAAGTTTCACTCATCTTTTTCGTCTTCTTGATTCATCTCTTTATGTTCTTTTGTAATCCAGTGCCACGCAGTAAGACAACCAACCAATAAGCCTGATATCAATAAGGTAAGTGTCCATGAAAATGTTGTGGGGTGATTTTTGTCTAACCAAATACCCAATGCTGCTCCACCCAATGTAGGAATTGCAATCGTCCAGCCAACTATCCCCATCATTCCTAATCCAAACCAAACACTTTTATTATCGTTATGCAATGCCTTTAGTTTGCGATGAGCTTTTTTTTCTACCTGTTTACTAAACAATTCCTGATCATTTCTGTTTGAAGATTCCATATTATTCCTTTCGAAATTTTTCAAGATTATAAAGGAATCCGCTTTCAATCTTTGCCATCGTTGAACGAATTTCTTTTTCACTTTCATCCAGCTTCTCAAATTCATTTTCCACAGATTCGTGAAGCTTTCCCAGGTCTGTACCTCCAAAAGCATTGCGAACCGAGACCAATACCTGTGACCCTGCTTTTATCAATATGCCTTCATCAACGGCCAGGTAATGAACCTTTTTTGATTCAGTTTCATAAGTAAAAATGCAGGGAACCAAAGCTGCTACACAATCGAGTCTTTGCGGTAGCAGGCCAAAGGAACCTTCGCTGGTTTCTGCAACTATGCTGCTGACATTTTTAATTTCAGCAAAGATCCGGTATGGAAGAAGTATTTTTAAGTCCATAGCTATGTATTTTATTTTTTGGAAGACTTCGATTTGCTGGCCTTTCCAGGCTTTTTCTCAGAAGATGCCTCTTTTTTATCCTGTTTTACCTCTGGAGTTCCTTTTTTCTTAGCTTCGTCTATTGTTCCTATCATGTAAAAGGCGCTCTCCGGTAAATCTTTAAACTCATCAGCCAGAATTCGTTCACAGCCGTCAAGTGCATCATCCAACCCAACCTCTTTTCCCTTCAAACCACTAAATTGTTCTGTCGTAAAAAAAGGTTGAGTGAAGAAACGTTCCAATCGCCTGGCACGGTTTACTAAATTGCGGTCATCGACAGATAATTGTTCCAAGCCAAGCATAGCGATAATATCTTTTAGCTCTTCGTACTGCGCCAGTGTATGCCTTATTTCTTGCGCCAGTTTATAATGCTTCTCTCCTATTATTCCCGGTGTAGCCATTTTTGAGTTGGATTGTAGCAAATCGATAGCCGGGTAAAGGCCTTCACTTGCTTTTTTCCTTGAGAGCACAATAGATGCTGAAAGATGGGAAAATGTATGTACGGCTGCAGGGTCAGTCAGATCATCTGCAGGAACATAAACTGCCTGAATAGAGGTTATGGCGCCGGCATCAGTATTAGCGATCCGTTCCTCTAATTTTGACAGTTCCGTCCCCATAGTAGGCTGATAGCCCAACCGTGAAGGCATTTGTCCCATTAAGCCCGACACTTCCATGCCAGCCTGTATGAAACGGAAAATATTATCTATGAGAAGAAGCACATCGCGATGTTCATCATCCCGGAAATATTCAGCCATTGTCAACGCTGCATGACCCACCCGAAAACGAGCCCCCGGCGGCTCATTCATCTGGCCGAACATCATTACCATATTGTCGAGAACACCCGCTTCTTTCATATCATGATAGAGTTCATGTCCCTCCCGGCAACGTTCTCCTATGCCGCAAAACATGCTAACACCTTTGTTGTGTTCCACCATATTATGAATCATCTCTGTCAGCAAAACTGTTTTGCCAACACCTGCTCCTCCAAACAAACCTGCTTTTCCCCCACGCTCTAATGGTATTAATATATCTATTGCCTTAATACCTGTAACAAAAATCTCAGATTTTGTTGACTGTTTTACTAATAGCGGGGGCGATTGGTGTATATTACGTTTTTCAACATCAGAAGGTAATGGCTTCCCCTGGTCAATAGTATTGCCGAAAACATCAAACATCCGACCCATAATTTTTTTTCCAACAGGAACTGTAAGCTGTTTCCCCTCGGTTTCTACTACCATACCACGCGACAATCCCTGAGTTGGCGTTAATGCAATACCCCTAACATGATGAGCATCGCGCTGTTCCTGCACTTCGATAACGATTTGCTCATTATCTCCTGTATGCAACACGGTGTTTATTGGGGGTAAATACTTATCAAACTTTATATCAACCACACTGCCCCGTACCGAAATGATTTTACCCTGGTGTAAAAGAGTGTTTTTATATTTTGGAAATGTATCCATTCTTTTTGTTACCATTAAGGCCTCTTTCTAAAATTCTATAGGAAACGGATCATATTATGAGGATATATGATGTGCTTAGTTTTCATGTGAATTATTATTGAAAGGATTCATGTGTCTTCTTTATTAATTATAAGTTGTGAATATATTTGAGGATAGCAAAGATCAGAGTAATTAACAGAATATATATTATACAAATTTCGAAAATAATTATACAATTCACACATTAATGAGAAAAATGATTTATTCACCTTGCCAGAGAAACTAACATGTAGCCCAAATACGATTTTGAATCATTTATCTTTGTCGAACTTTTTTACATGAACACTGTTATCATAGTTAATGAAAAAGGTTGTTTCCATATCTCTCTCACTATTAATGATGATAGGCATGGCGCACTTTAGTGTAGCTTATCATTCCTGTGGTGATATGGGTGTTACTTCCAAAGTTTCTTTTTCAGGTAAACTGGCATCATGTGCTATGGAAGAAACCGAAGCCAGTTGTCCTGTTAACGGAATTAATCTCACCAGTCACTGTTGCGATGATGTTGTAGCTTTTTATGGGATTAACACTAATTTCGCTCCTTCATTTTCCCTTGTTCCGGAATTATTTCAATATAATTTTCAGGTTTTAAATAATCCTAACGAACTACCAGTTGTTAATTCAGCTGCTTTAACTTTATTATATTCAAATGTGAACCCACCCGGGGTAATGATGTCCACAAATGTGGATCTGTCAGACATTTGTATATTCCGTATTTGATTTTTTCTCTTTTATATTGCAGATAAGCTAATTGCTTCATCTGTGATATTTCTTTTTCTAAATCTTCTCAGGTATTTCCATTCTAAAAATTTTCAAAATGAAAAACAGAATAACTGTTTTAGAATATATTGATATTGCTTCGATTTCATTCACAGGTTCAGAAAACCATTAATCTGGTATAAAAAACATTTATAAAACCATTTTTTTAACAATATAGAATGATGCTCAAGAGATTTATAAGGTATTTTTTAGAGAACCGGATGATAACTATTTTGTTGTTATTGGTATTTATTGGGTGGGGCACTATTTCGGCTCCATTCGACTGGAATATCAGTTTCCTGCCACGAAATCCGGTTCCGGTGGATGCCATACCTGATATTGGAGATAATCAGCAAATAGTGGCGACAGAGTGGATGGGCAGGTCGCCACGTGATATTGAGGACCAGATCTCCTATCCACTTTCCTCAGCACTCCTGGGTATTTCCGGAGTTAAGACAATCAGAAGCACGTCGATGTTTGGAATGTCGTTCATCTATATAATCTTTAAAGACAATGTAGAATTTTACTGGAGCCGTTCCCGAATTCTTGAGAAGCTAAATTCTCTTCCATCAGGAACCCTGCCTCAGGGTGTACAGCCAAGTCTGGGACCTGATGCAACCGCATTGGGTCAGATTTACTGGTATACACTTGAAGGTCGCGATCCAAAGACCGGGAAACCAAATGGTGGATGGGATCCTCAGGAATTAAGGACTATCCAGGATTATTATGTTAAATATGCGCTTGCTTCAGCAGATGGGGTATCCGAAGTAGCATCTATCGGTGGTTATGTAAAAGAATATCAGGTAGACATCGATCCCAATGCAATGAAGTCACATGGGGTTACTGTTATGGATATAATGAATGCTGTAAAAAACAGTAACCTGGATATCGGGGCAGAAACTGTTGAATTAAATAAAGTCGAATATGTTGTCCGGGGACTTGGCTATATTAAAAATCTGGATGACCTGAAGAGCGCGGTTGTTTCAGTCAGAAATAATGTTCCTGTAAGGGTTAGCGACGTTGCAAAAGTAAGTTTTGGCCCTGCCACACGCCGTGGGGGACTTGACAAGAGTGGTGCTGAAGCTGCAGGTGCAGTTGTTGTTGCCCGCTATGGTTCAAATCCAATGGAGGTTATTAATAATGTAAAAGCAAAAATTAAAGAACTTGAACCTGGTTTGCCTGTTAAAACCCTGGCTGACGGATCTGTTTCTAAAGTGACTGTAGTTCCATTTTACGATCGTACCGGTCTTATTCAGGAGACTATCGGAACTCTTGAATCAGCTCTTTCTCATGAAGTGCTTATAAGTATTATCGTTATTATAGTTCTATTATTTAATCTCAGGGCTTCCATAATTATTTCAACTTTACTTCCCGCTGCTGTTCTTATGACTTTCATTGTGATGCATCTGACAGGTGTGGAAGCAAACATTGTCGCATTATCCGGTATTGCTATTGCAATCGGTGTGATGGTGGATGTGGGGATTATTTTTGTGGAGAACATTTTCAGACACCTGGAGATGCCTGAGAACCACGAAGTAAAAGGTACTGCCCTTCGAACTGTTATATACAATGCTACTATTGAAGTGTCTCCTGCTGTGATTACTGCTTTAGCAACTACTGTGGTCAGTTTTTTACCGGTTTTTGCAATGGAAGCTGCTGAGGGTAAACTGTTCAGACCTCTCGCTTTTACCAAAACATTTGCTCTTCTTTCATCCTTTGTACTTGGCATTATGGTGCTCCCGATGTTTGCCGACATTATGTTTTCAATTCGCTTCGACAAAAGACGGATAAGCATAGCATGGAACACTTTGCTGATAATTGCGGGAATTCTATTCACAATTATCTGGGGAACATGGCCTGCCCTGGCTTTGGTTCTTATCGGCCTTAATAATCTGATAGAGTTCAGACAACCTGAGAATCGTAAGAAGTTGCACAATTTTATCAATATCGCCATAACTGTCCTGGTTGCAGTTTTCTATCTAACACACGAATGGTTACCACTGGGCGCACATAACTCTTTTATTGTCAATTTCCTGTTTGTAGCAGGAATAATCGGCTTCGTGTTAACCCTCCTGATGATAATGGTGAAATTTTATGAACCTGTCCTGAGATGGTGTTTGAAGAATAAGTGGAAATTTTTAATGCTTCCTTTAGTTACATTCTTACTGGGAATAACCGTCTGGATCGGTTTTAATAAAACATTCGGAATCATAGGTACCGGATTCGATAAGACCGGACTTCATATTCGAAAAACAGCTTTATGGCAATCGGCATCAAGAGTATTCCCGGGAGTAGGGAAAGAGTTTATGCCTTCTCTTGATGAAGGTTCTTTCCTGTTAATGCCAACCAGTATGCCACATGCGGGGATTGAACAGAATATCGACTATATCAAAATGCTCGATAAACGATTAGAATCAATTCCTGAAGTTGAGGTCGCAGTTGGTAAATGGGGAAGAGTAAATTCTGCACTCGATCCGGCTCCAATTCAAATGTTTGAAAATACAATTAATTATAAATCAGAATATGTTCTTGATGCAGACGGTCGTCGTATGAGGTTCAAAACTAATAAAGAAGGTAATTTTTTACTTTCTGATAGTTCGGTTTTTAATCCAAAAAAAGATAATCTGAAAGATCTTGACACAAAATTACTTGTGCCCTACAAAAATGGAGATTACTTCCGTCAGTGGCGTCCCGGAATCAGAAGGCCTGACGATATCTGGAATGAGATTGTTAATGTGACAAATTTGCCAGGTCTTACCTCTGCACCAAAACTTCAGCCTATTCAAACCCGTCTTGTTATGCTTTCCACAGGTATGAGGGCTCCAATGGGGTTAAAAGTTTATGGTCCCAATCTTGAAACTATAGAGGAGGCAGGTCTGGAATTTGAAAAAATCCTTAAAGAAGTTCCTTCAGTCATTCCATCCTCGGTGTTTTACGACCGGGCTGTTGGCGCTCCATATATTGAAATTAAACTGAACCGTGAAGCCATTGCCAGGTATGGTATGACCATTACCGAGGTGCAGGATGTTTTGCAAAGTGCTGTCGGAGGTATGACTTTAACGACAACAGTTGAAGGCCGGGAACGTTTTCCAGTTCGGGTAAGGTATCCGAGAGAGTTGCGGACAACACCCGAAGATCTCAAGAAAATACTAGTTCCTTCCATGACAGGAGTACAGGTTCCGCTGGGCCAACTTGCAGATATGCAATACACAAAGGGCCCGCAGATGATTCGGAGCGAAAATACCTTCCTTACCGGATATGTAATTTTCGACAAGCAACCCGGAGTAGCCGAAGTTGATGTTGTTGAAAAAACTGATGCATTTATAAAGACAATGATTGACTCCGGTAAATTGAAATTGCCTGCCGGTGTTTCGTATAAGTTCGCAGGGAACTATGAACAACAGGTAAGAGCAACCAAGCGATTATCTATTGTAATGCCTATAAGTCTTGTGCTGGTATTTATGCTTCTTTTCTTTCAGTTCAAAACTTTTACCGCCTCGTCAATCCACTTTTCCGGAGTTTTTGTAGCATTTGCCGGAGGCTTTATTATGATCTGGCTCTATGGCCAGCCATGGTTCATGAATTTCTCAATCTCAGGGATAAATATGCGCGATTTGTTTCAGATGCATACCATTAATCTGAGTGTAGCCGTGTGGGTCGGATTTATTGCTCTGTTCGGTATTTCAACTAACGATGGAGTAATTATGGGGACTTATATACACCAGGTATTCGAAGAGCTGAAACCTGATAATGTTCATGATGTCAGGGAAGCAGTTGTAATGGCTGGTAAAAAAAGAGTAAGACCGGCAATGATGACTGCAGCTGTAGCAATTATTGCCTTGTTACCGGTTTTAACTTCAACCGGTAAAGGTGCCGATATTATGGTGCCGATGGCCATACCTACATTTGGAGGGATGATTATTCAGATAATGACCATGTTTGTCGTACCCATATTCCAGTCTATCTGGAGAGAAGGCGAGATAAAAAAACGTAACAAATTAAATTTCCAGAGTGTCTCAGACCAGAATTATCAGTCTGACCATGATCTAAACTAATATATTGAGCATAATGAAACTATTTAATAAATACATATTCTTAATAATAATCATTGCATGGTTTGCCAGGTTATCGGGATATTCCCAGGATTCGCTCTCCTTCTACCTTGAACAGGCAGCACAGAATAATCCTGGAGTAAAAGCCAGATACCTGGAATATTCTGCAGCATTGGAAAAAGTTCCTCAGGCAGGATCACTACCCGATCCCACTATGCAATTCGGCTATTTCATTAAACCTATGGAACTCCTGGGTGGAAATCAGGTGGCAAATGTAAGTTTAATGCAGATGTTCCCATGGTTTGGCACCCTGAAAGCAGCTAAAGATGAAGCATCCAAAATGGCCCTGGCAAAGTTTGAAAGCTTCATGGATGCCCGGGGACTACTCTATTTTGATGTTAAATCGTCATATTATAAGGTTTACCGTACAATTAAGGAGATCGAAATAGCAAAAAAGAACCTGAGGATTTTGCATACCCTGGAACAACTTGCTCTCATAAAATTCCGATCGGGTGGGGCAAGTAGTAGTCCGCCTTCACCCGGAGAAAATTCTCAGGCTACAGGTTCATCAGGAATGAGCAGCAAAGGTATCTCTAACCAGTCCGGCATGGGGACAGGATCCATGGCATCAAGCTCAGGCACTTCAGCAATGACATTATCAGGAAGCGGAATGGGAAATTCAATGGGAGGTAAGGGAAAGGATGACATGGTAAATCTTTTGCGTGTACAGATAGAAATTCACGAGCTTGAAAACCGTATTGCCCTGCTGCTGGAACAGTTGAAAACAGATAAAGTAAGCTTTAACCGGTTTCTTAACAGGCCTTCCATATCAGAAGTATACACTGGCGATTCATTGGCTCAGGCTCCCACACCACTAAATATTCTTACTATGTCTGACAGCCTTGTTAACCATCCTATGGTAAGGATGTACGAAGCTGAATCTGAGGCTAATGAGGCAAAACTTCAAATGGTAAAAAAGATGGGATATCCGATGTTTGGTCTGGGTCTGAATTATATGGTGATTCAAAAAAGAGAAGGTCTGCCGGCAATGATGAATGGAAAAGATATGACGATGCCTATGGTTTCCCTTACACTTCCAATTTACAGGAAGAAATACAAATCTATGCGCAATGAGGCAGAATTTTTAAGAGATGCAGCTTCTTTATCAGCAGAGGATGTAAACAATAATCTGCGTGTAGCTTTTCAGCAAACAATTCAGAATTTAAACGATGCCGACAGACGGGTAAGACTATACAACGATCAGGCTTCTCTGGCCGATAAAAGTGTTCAACTTCTGATCGCCTCATTTTCGACAGGAGAAACGGATTTTGTGGAAGTACTCAGAATGCAGCAACAGCTTCTTGATTTCCAGTTCAGGCAGGTGGAAGCGGTAGTTGATAAAAATACATCAATTGCTCAGTTGATTTATTTAACAGGAAATAAATAAAAAAAACATTGACAATAATAAGTTTAGTATGAAAATCAAGACTTTAATTTCTAATAAGTATACCCGTAGCGCCATATTTATACTTGGAGGTTTTATCTTAGGCTGGATCGCATTTCACGGTTCAGGGAATGAAAAACTCAAAAAGGAACAAACTGTAGCAGAGAGCAGGGAAACTATCTGGACCTGCGCTATGCATCCCCAGATAAGAATGGGTCATCCCGGAAAATGTCCCATTTGCGGGATGGATCTTATTCCTCTCATTCAAAGCACAGCGCCGGTTAATCCCGATGCCATTGTAATGACTGAAGAAGGCATAAAACTTGCCGAGATTCAGACAAGTGTAGTTTCACGTCAGACACCTGTTAAGAAGGTTCGGTTATATGGAAAGATTCAGGCCGACGAACGACTTATTCAAACTCAACCCGCGTATGTCCCCGGTCGCATTGAAAAACTTCTTGTGAACTTCACGGGTGATGAAGTCAAACAAGGACAGCCTATAGCACAAATATATTCTCCCGACCTTATAACTGCTCAGGAAGAACTTCTTGAAGCAGTTAAAATGAAAGAGATGCAACCTGGTATTCTTGACGCCGCCAGAGAGAAATTGCGTCAATGGAAGTTAACTGATAGTCAGATATCAGATATCGAAAAAAGGGGAAGTGTAAAATCAATATTTGACGTCTACGCTTCTGTTTCCGGAATAGTGATCAGTAAACGTGTAAACACAGGCGATTATGTGTCGCAAGGCACACCCTTATATGAGATAGCTGATCTGTCGCATGTCTGGGCATTATTCGATGCTTATGAGAGTGATCTGCCATGGATAAAAAAAGGAGACAAAATCACATTTACACTTCAGTCACAACCAGGTAAAGAGTTTAGTGGTAACATTTCATTTATTGATCCGGTAATTGATCCGCAAACTCGTGTGGCAAAGGTTCGTGTAGAGATATCGAACTCTGGCAATAACCTTAAACCAGAAATGTTCACAACCGGTATTGTGGATGCACATCTGAAAACAACCGGGAAAGATCTTGTAATTCCACAATCAGCAGTTTTGTGGACAGGTACACGATCAGTAGTTTATGTAAAATTACAAGGTACAAAAGAGCCTGGTTTTGTTATAAGGGAAATAACACTGGGGCCCTCACTGAGTAATAATTATGTTGTACTCAATGGGTTAATGGAGGGGGAAGAAATTGTTACCAATGGTACTTTCAGTGTGGATGCCTCTGCTCAGCTTGAAGGGAAGCCAAGTATGATGAATCCCGGTGGTGGAAAAACCAATTCAATGCCGGGAATGATCATGCCCGGTGATAAAGGATCAGATACTGAACAAAGTACCAAAGAAATGGATATGCCTGCATCCGCTGTTAAACCTAATAGCGATAGTGTCAAAAATAATACCACCGCAACCCCGGAGAAAATGACTGTAAGTATGGATTTTACCATGCAACTCAACACAGTTTATGACAAGTATATTATTTTAAAAAATGCCTTTGTTAGGGGCGATGAGAAGAATATAAAAATTGCATCCGCGGATGTTCAAACGGCCCTATCTAAAGTGGATATGAAACTGCTGAAGGGAGCTTCAATGACACAATGGATGAAGGTATTGTCTAATCTTGACAGTCAAATTAAACTAATTGCATCGTCAAACAGTTTAGAAGAACAGAGGAACGCATTTTCATTATTTAATGACTCCTTCTACACTTCTGTAAAAACCTTTGGTCTGATGGGAAAAACGGTTTATTACGAGTTTTGTCCTATGTATAATAATGGGAAAGGTGCGTACTGGCTCAGCGATACCAAAGATATCCGAAATCCTTATTACGGAGATTCAATGCTTACATGTGGAGAGGTAAAAGAAACACTTAAATATTAAGATTATGAAACTTATAAAAGCGTATATCAGACACAGATACTTTATAGAACTCCATTCCACTTCAAGGAAATTGGAGGAAGTAAACGTAAAACAATCGATTAGGTAAGATAATCAATGAATTATGCAATGAATTCAATGAATTATGTAACACTCTGAAATATAGTGTTAAGTAATTTTGAAGTAATTACTTATCGTGAAATCAAATTTAATGGAACCACCAAAAAAATTCTTAAAAGTGTTGAAAGATAAAATTGATACTGAAAAAATTAAATTATTACGGACATGGAGCCCATGATCATACTTCTAAAGGGCATTCGCATAACAATAACCATGAAGACTCTCAGGCTAACAAATACAAATGCCCTATGAATTGTGAAGGAGACAAAACTTATGATGCTCCGGGAAATTGTCCCGTTTGCAATATGAAACTGATACTTGTTAGTGATGACCAACCTTAAAACATTATTTATCAAACATATTGTATAATAATTTAAAATTTAAAACGATGAAAAAGTTAGTAATTATCACAACAACCCTCCTTTTTATGGCAGGGTACACAGCAAGCGCCCAAATGATGGGTCAAAACAACAAACAAGATCAAAAACAAGGCATGATGCAGGGAGGCATGATGCAAAACATGATGGGCCAGGGCATGATGCAGGGCGGAATGTGCCCCATGTGCGGGCAAATGATGAATCAGGATATGCCCATGCAAAAATATATGATGATGGAGGCCAAACTACCCGATATGCAACAGCAGCTGTCGCTTAACGATAATCAGGTGGACCAACTGTATGATTTGCAGGCCGGGTTTAAAAAACAGCAAATTGATTACCAGTCAGAGTTGCGCAAAAAACAGATGAAGCTCAAAAGCCTGCTGGATGATATGGTACCTGCAAACCAGGTTGAAAAACAAATGAAGGATTGTGCCGACACTAAAATCAAAATGAAGGTGGCCGCTTACGAAACGGCCGGCAAAATGAAAGCCGTGTTGAACAACGACCAAAAGGAACAGTTGAAAAACATGATGAAGCAACAGGACGGAATGATGCAGGAACAAGGAGGCATGATGAATCAGGGTCAGGGAGGAATGATGCAAAACCAAAATAACCAGTAAAAAGAAAGGAGTAAATTATGATGGGAGGAGGATTCGGAATGGGAATGGGCTGGTGGTGGATTATAGGCATTATTGTACTGATTGCCATTATCTGGCCTGTGTCGCAGAGATTCAACCGGAACAACAGCGCCACACCTCGGGAACCAGGAAAGACGGCACTCGACATTTTAGAAGAGCGTTACGCCCGCGGCGAAATCAATAAGCAGGAGTTTGAAGAACGTAAAAGGGATTTAGAATGAAAATTATAATAGCAGCTACCAAAAAATGCACACACCGGCCAAAACTCGAAGAACAATTGCAGGATGCAGGATTAAAGTATGAACTACAGTATTTCGAAGACCATCCGGAGTTAATTGAAACGTATGAATTAAAAACATCGCCCCTTTTAATTGTGGATGATAAAGTAGTCTCGGTAGGGATGCCGGAACATAGTCAAATTATTGAATTAAAAAATAAAATATCATGAAACATCCATCTGGCCATTTAAAAAAATTATAAACAGATGAAATATTACATCGAAAAATAAATAATGGAACAACCTGGGAGACAGGCTCGTTTTATTCAAACGGTGAACGAATATTTTTCACCGCAACAAGTGAGCGCGGAACGCCAATTACATGCACTGGTGGCCCCATACATGGGATCATGGTTATGGATGCCAAGATGCAAGTCAACCTGGCCGACAAAATTCACGAACATCATAAAGAGCATGAGCAGCATGAAGGGTTAAACCGGGCAACAGCGAAACTAAAGGAGCGAATTTACCAAGGAGAATTAAATAATTCTATTAATTATCAAATAACAATTAAAAATCAAATAAAATGAAACGAAGCATAAACAGTTTATTAGGCTACACCATTAAAGGAACTGATGGTGAAATTGGAAAAGTAGAGGAGTTCTATTTCGATGACCGCACCTCTACCATCCTGTACATGGTTGTAAAAACGGGCGGATGGTTTTCCGGAAAAAAAGTTTTGATTTCGCCCGAAGCATTTCAAAACCCTGAATGGGAATCAAAAACATTTTCTGTAAATCTTACCCAGGAAAAAATAAAAAACAGCCCCGATATTGACACGGATAAACCTGTTTCGCGTCAGCAGGAAGAGTTGATGCGCGGATACTACTCCTGGCCCGGCTATTACGGATACGGAATGCACGGAAACTGGGGGCTTGGCATGTGGGGCTATCCGGCAGTTG